>CAZASQ010000005.1:0-99174 GCA_964487905.1 uncultured Prevotella sp.
GTATGGAAAGGTTAATAAATGTGATGTTTTAGGGGGGGGGTAATCGTAAAAGGAAGTTAAAAGGTGGGGCTGCAAAGGAGAAAAGATGGTGGATTTTGCGGTTGGTTTGGCGGAAAAGCCGTACCTTGCGGGGGCTATCGGAGGTTTCCCGCCGTTATTGTGGTGCTGCGGCGTGGCGGTTTCTGATGGTTCCGGTGCTTTCCGTGCCTCTGCCGTGTGCGGATGGTCAGGCCGTTTTTTTTAACCCAAACACCACTATGAGAGAGTTATGGATAAGGAATGTAAGGAAATGTGGCGCGAGATGTTTTTCAACAAGAGGCTGTGGGGCAGCGTGCTTTTAACCCAAACACCACTATGAGAGAGTTAAGGGTAAGGAGTGTAAGGCAATGTTTCGAAGTATGTTTGGGTAAATTGGCGTGGCTTCATCCACTTGTGCTTTGCAATCGGATAGGGGATAACGTCCAACTCGTAGCATGGCATTATACAGATTTTCATTTAGTAACAGCTCCGTTGGGATAGAAGAATAAAAAAAGAATCATTATGGATATAAACGACTTAACTTGGAATCCGTGGCACGGCTGCCATAAATGCAGTGAGGGATGTCAGAATTGCTACGCGTTCTTTCTTGACAAGCGATACGGGCGCGACACAAGCCATGTTTCGCTCAACAAATCTAACATCAATTATCCGATAAAACGTGATAAGACGGGCAACTATAAGTTGCCAAGCGGCTCGTTTGTGCGTGTGTGTATGACCAGCGACTTCTTCTTGGAAGAAGCCGATGCGTGGCGCGAGGAGGCATGGAACTATATTCGCCAGCGGCCCGATGTCACTTTCTCGCTCTTGACCAAGCGTGCCGATCGCATTGTAAGCCATCTGCCACACGACTGGGGCGAGGGATGGGAACACGTTCAGTTTGCAGTGTCGGCAGAGAATCAGCGCAGGGTTGATGAGCGTTTGCCTTACCTGCTGAAAGTGCCTTCAAAGCATAAGTGGGTAAGCGTAAAGCCCTTTATAGGTGAGGTTGATTTGTCGGAATACTTGGCTACGGGCGAGATTGAAACAGTCTTGGCTGGTGGAGAAAACTATCTCGGCTCACGTCCTCTGCGCTATGAGTGGATAAAGTTGCTCAACGAGCAGTGTAGGAAAGCCAACGTGCGTCTTATCTTCGGACAGACGGGCAACATCTTTATAAAGGATGGCAAGGAGTATAAAATCCGTAACCGCACCGAACAGATGATTCAGGCACTCAAATCGGGCTTGCATTACCCCGAAGTTGACATAGAAGCCGAGATAGCAAAGATTATGGAGCGTAAAGAGCGGATGAAAACTCTTCGCAACCGCAAATGTTGAGGAATAGAAAACATTCTTGTTGCGTGCTGGCTGCGGTAGAAATGCCGCAGCCAGTTCTCTTAATGGCACGGGCATACGGCTGAAAATCATGCTTGTCGCGTGTGCTTCTGTTGTGCAAAGAGAATCCTTTCGCGCTATCCCTTGGCTGGAAAATAAAAGAAAGAATCGGTTTTAAAGAATGTTAACTGTTATCGGGGGGGGTAAATTAGAATTTTTGTACTTTTGCAAGTATTGTTGCACTTATTAACTAAAACAACATGAAGAAACAATTTGGCAGTTTGAAGAAAGCAATCTTTACCTTTGGTCTTGCGTTTGGTGTGCTTGCCGCTCATGCGCAGACGTTTCAAGAAGTAGTCTATCTGAAAAACGGGAGCATTGTGCGCGGCGTGGTGATAGAGCAAGTGCCCAACGAGAGCCTGAAAGTGCAGATGGCCGATGGCAGCATTTTTGTTTACCCCATGAGCGAGGTGGCCAAGATAGTCAAGGAATCCCCCGTGCAGCCAGCCGGTGCGGAGGAAGCCGAGTCGGACAGCTACGGATGGAACACGGGCACGCGCTATCGTGGCTTCGTGGGAGATGGATACGTCTTTGGCGTGGGCGGCTGGAAGGAAGACCGGCTGATGGCCTACACCTCGCACGGTTGCCAGTTCAATCCCTATCTCTATGCCGGCTTGGGCGCGGGCATCACCTATTGGAGCGATAGCGAAGTGACGGGCGTTCCCGTGTTTGCTCATTTGCGCAGCGAACTCCATCAGACGTTGCGCAAAAACGTCTCCCCGTATGTCGAAGTCAAGGCTGGCTACAGCTTTGGCGACACCGATGGGTTCTATTTCTCCCCCTCTTTGGGTTGCCATTTCTATTTTGGCCACAGCAAAGTGGGAATTAGTGCAGGCTTGAGCTACGTGATGCAGCGCGTGACCGTGGAGTATTACGGTTGGGGCTACTACGATACGGAGCGGCAGAACGCCCACGGCTTGGAGCTATCTGTGGCTTTGGACTTCTAAAACAAAGTCATCATTTGCCCAGTCATTTAGGCGCGGAAAAACAAGAGGATACCTTTTGCCCCGCCAAACCATACCTTTCGCGCTCTGAAAGGTAAGGTTTGGCGGGGCAAAACGTTACGTTTTACTTTGCGTGTAGTTTTCCCCCGCCCGGTAGCAGCGTTTTCCCGTCCTCTTGTTCTTGCGGCCTTGCGTGGCGGCAGTTTGGGAAACGTCCATGCGCCATCGCGCCTTTTCTGTCATTTTTTCGTGGAAAGGCTTTTTTGCATCGCCATTTTGGTGTTATTCGTAGGAAAAAGCGTAACTTTGCATATTCAGAAACCGACAAGTAGACCAAACCATATATATTATGGAGAAAGATACGATGATAACCGTCACGGTGAGCGATGCCGACTTGCGCCGTGCCGCCGGCGAGGGTATGGACGCATTCCTGCAGGTGTTTATCGATGGCATCAATGCCGCTGTGGGCGGCCCGCTCACGGTGGAGACCATGCAGCGGCTCAATTCCGACCAGATAACGCTGCTGGGCTGGAGCTACCTGCATGAGGAAGTGATGGACGGCGGCTATGTGCAGCTGATTCACAATGGCTACGGCGCGTTCATCTTCCGCAACCCCTTTGCCAGAGCCATGCGCGAGTGGGGGCTGCAGGAACTCTACACCCACCTGCAGCACTGCAAGAAATGGTACGAAAGACACCACGCCGAGATAGAGCAGGACATGACCGATGAGGAGTTTATGGCACTCTACGAGCAAATGCCGAAGTTTGACGACTTCGATGACGACTTTGTGGTGAACGAAGAGCGGTGGACGGCGCAGATAGCGGCCTACGTGGACGACCATCTGGACGATTTTGCCACCGTGGTGTAACCCCCTAAACACGACACAACTGAGAGAGACGACCAAATGAACAAGGAAGAGCAGGAGAAGAGAAAGAAAAGCCCGGTGCAGATACGCAACAAGAAGGCATCGTTTGAATATCATTTCATCGATACTTTCACGGCGGGCATCGTGCTTACGGGTACGGAAATCAAGTCGATTCGCGCCGGCAAGGCATCGCTGGTCGACTCTTTCTGCTATATCACCCGTGGCGAGATGTGGGTGCAGGGCATGAACATTTCGCCCTACTTCTACGGGTCTTACGCCAATCACGAGGCCAAGCGCACGCGCAAGTTGCTGCTCACCCGGCGTGAGATAAGAAGGCTGGAGGCCGAGATCAAGACACCGGGCTACACCATTGTGCCCACGCTCGTGTTTATCGATGAGCACGGCCGAGCCAAGATGGACATCGCGCTGGCGCGCGGAAAGAAAGAGTACGACAAGCGGCAGACGCTCAAGGAGAAGGAAGACCGCCGCGAGATGGATCGTGCCATCAAGCATTATTAGAGAAAAGAAAAGGATAATTTTGCGCTTACGGCGAATAGTCGTAAATTTGCAGTCAGATAAGAATCAAATTGATGATGACATTCAAGAAGAAAAGGAGATGGCACTGCCTCTCCGGCCAAGAGCCCACGGAGATGGACTTGCGAATCATGGAGCAGGAGCGCAAGGGCAAACTCGTGCCCACGCGCGACATGATCAAGACCCCGGAGCAGATAGAGGGCATCCGCGTGGCCGGAAAGGTGAACTCGGGCTGTCTCGATGCTGTGGCGGCGGCCATCCGTCCGGGCATGACGACCAAGGAGATAGACGACATTTGCGTGGAGTACTGCAAGGAGCACAATGCCACTTCGGCCACGCTGGGCTACGAGGGATTCCCCGCCAGCCTCTGCACGAGCATCAATGAGGTGGTGGCTCACGGCATCCCCAAGGAGCAGGATGTGCTTCAGGAGGGCGACATCGTGAACGTGGACATCACTTTGTGCTACAACGGCTATTATGGCGACGCATCGCGAATGTTCATCATAGGCGGCCATACCACCCCGGAGAAGGAGCAGCTTGTGCGCGTAACGAAGGAGTGCCTCGAGATAGGTGCTGCTGCGGCCAAGCCCTACTGCTTTGTGGGCGACATAGGCCACGCCATTCAGAAGCATGCCGAGAAGCATGGCTACGGCGTTGTGCGCGACTTGTGCGGCCACGGCGTGGGACTTGCCATGCACGAGGCACCGGAGATTATGCACTATGGCCACCGGGGCACGGGCATGCTGCTCGTGCCAGGCATGGTGTTCACCATTGAGCCAATGATCAACATGGGCACGTGGCGCGTGTTCATCGATGCCGACGACCCCTACGGCTGGGAAGTGATTACGGGCGATGAGAAGCCCTCGGCGCAGTGGGAGCACACGTTCCTCATGACCGAGCATGGCGTGGAGATTCTCTCGGAGTGATGAATGCCAGAAGCAAGAGCGAAGAGCAGATGAGCGATATTTATATACTGGGCATTGAGAGCAGTTGCGATGACACTTCGGCGGCAGTTTTGCGTAACGGGGTGATACTGAGCAACGTCACGGCCTCCCAGGCCGTGCATGAGGCATATGGGGGCGTAGTGCCCGAGCTGGCCTCGCGGGCGCATCAGCAAAATGTGGTGCCTGTGGTGGATCAGGCCATCAAGCGTGCCGGCATAGCCAAGGAGCAGCTTTCGGCCATAGCGTTCACCCGTGGGCCGGGTCTGATGGGGTCGTTGCTCGTGGGCGTGAACTTTGCCAAGGGGCTGGCGCGTGCGCTGAACATCCCCCTCATCGATGTCAATCACCTGCAGGGGCACGTGATGGCTCATTTCATCAAGGAGGCCGATGACGACCGGCAAGCTCCCCCGCTTCCGTTCCTCTGTCTCTTGGTGAGCGGAGGCAACTCGCAGATAGTGAAGGTGAATGCCTATAACGACATGGAGGTGCTGGGGCAGACCATCGACGATGCGGCTGGTGAGGCCATTGACAAGTGCTCCAAGGTGATGGGGCTGGGCTATCCCGGTGGCCCCATCATAGACAAGCTGGCCCGGCAGGGCAATCCGAAGGCCTACACGTTCTCTGAGCCGCATATCCCGGGGCTTGACTATTCTTTCTCTGGTTTGAAGACCTCGTTCCTCTACAGCTTGCGCAAGTGGATAGCCGATGAACCGGACTTCATAGAACGGCATAAGGAGGACATAGCCGCCAGTCTGGAACACACGGTGGTGAGCATTCTGATGAAGAAACTGCGGCTCGCCGTGAAGCAGACTGGCATCAAGCACGTGGCTGTGGCGGGCGGCGTGTCGGCCAATACGGGACTGCGCGAGGCTTTCCATGATCATGCGCGCCGGTATGGCTGGACGATATACATCCCCAAGTTCAGCTACACGACCGACAATGCGGCAATGATAGCCTGTGTGGGCACGCTGAAGTATCACGATCGCGACTTTGCGCCCATCGATATTCCGGCGTTCAGCAAAGTCACATTCAAGTGAAAACGTAATATCATAGAGAAAAGCAATTATGGAATTCGAAACCAAAATCATATCACGGCAAATCGGCGACTTGCTTTATGCTTCCGGTTTTACGCTGGGCACGGCAGAAAGCTGTACGGGTGGACTGGTGAGCGAGGCGATAATAGCCACTCCCGGCGCATCGAACTATTTCAAGGGAAGCGTGGTGAGCTACACGGACGAGGTGAAGGAAAAACTTCTGAAGGTGAGCCGCGAGGTGTTGGACGAGCGGAGTGCCGTTTGCGAGGAGGTGGCGCGCGAGATGGCGCGTGGCGTGATGGACTTGCTTGACGTGGACTATGCCATCGCCTCAACAGGAATCGCAGGCCCGGGCGGGGGTACGAAAGATGTTCCCGTGGGCACGATATGGCTGGCTTATGGCAACCGTGAGGAGATACGCACCATGCGGCTGACGGAAGATTTCGGACGCGACATCAACATAGCCATAGCCACCAACAAAGCAATGCGCTTGCTGCTCAGCTTCCTGCAAGAAAAGCTGCCCAAAGAGTGACCTCTTGGCCGTAAAAAGCAGGGGTAACTGAAAAAAAAGCTTAATTTCAGTGATTTGAGGACGGAAAGTTTCGCCCGTCAAGGAATTTTTAGTAATTTTGCATCCTGTTTGGAATAGGTATCAACTAACGAATAAGAAAATTAAAGATAGCAATGTCTAAGATTTGTCAAATCACGGGAAAGAAGGCACAGCTGGGCAACAATGTGTCTCACTCAAAGCATCGCACCAAGCGTAGCTTTGACGTAAACCTTTTCAGCAAGAAGTTCTACTATGTAGAGGAGAATTGCTGGATTAGCCTTAAAATCTCAGCTGCCGGCCTCCGTATGATTAACAAGGTCGGACTTGATGCCGCATTGAGACAGGCTGTTGCCAAAGGGTATGTCAACTGGAAGGATATCAAGGTGATTGCCGAGGGCAACGAGAACAACTAAGATAAGCGAAGGAGATTAAGCAATGGCAAAGAAAGCAAAAGGCAACAGAGTCCAAGTGATTCTTGAGTGCACTGAAATGAAGAACAGTGGTCTGCCCGGCACCAGCCGTTATGTGACTACGAAGAACCGTAAGAATACTCCGGGTCGTCTTGAGTTGAAGAAGTACAATCCTATCCTCAAGAAGATGACGCTTCATAAGGAGATTAAGTAATCGTTTTAAAACAGGATTAAGCAATGGCAAAGAAAGCGGTCGCTACCCTCCATGAAGGTTCATCGGACGGTCGCGCTTATACGAAGGTAATTAAGATGATGAAGAGCCCGAAGACTGGTGCCTATATGTTCAATGAGAAGATGGTACCTAACGAGGCTGTACAGGATTTCTTTAAGAAATAATCTTATCCCAATACACTATTTAGAAGAGCTGCAACGTTGTGTTGCGGCTCTTTTTGTGTCTTTGTGTTTTGGCTTTTGCGAACTCACGTCTCATAGGCCAATTGATATGCTATTCGCGGGCTACCATCGGCCACATGGATGATGCCGCATCTGACGAAGCCATTGCGTTCTGCCAGAGCTTGCATCACCTTGTTGTCGGCATGAGTGTCTATTCGGAGATTCGTGTCTTTTTGCTTGCACCAGCCAATAATCTGTCTGCCAATGCCGTGTGTGCTGCCGTCTGATGCTATGCGGTGGATGACGTGGTAAGGCGCATCGTTGAGCCATTCTCCATCCTCAATCTTGGCGTATGTTGCATCTGGGCCAGGTGCAAGGCAGAAAGTGGCAACGATATAGCCATCGTCATTGCAGCACACATAACCATTGCCCAGTTCGGTGTCTCGCTCTATCGTCTCACGGGCGGGATACCCCTCTGGCCATTGCGCTGTGTTGCCGGTAGACCACATGAAGTGCCTTGCCGCGTCGATGATTTCCAACACCCTGTGGACGTCTTCTTTGGTGGCTTGTCTTATTGCCAGCTGCATATGATTAGGTTACTGAATGTTCCGTTGTCGGCCTTTTATCCTATTGCCAACAACTCAATTTCAAATACAAGCGTGCTGCCGCCGGGAATGCCAGGCTGAGAGAATTTGCCGTAGCCCATCTCGGCGGGGATGTACACCTCCCATTTGTCGCCTACACACATCTGCTGCATGGCGATAATCCAGCCCTCGATGAGGTCGCAAAGTCGAATGGCGAGTGGTGTGCCGCCACGACTGGAGTCAAACTTCTTGCCGTTGATGGTGCGTCCCGTGTAATGGGCGGTTACGATGCTCCTTGGCGCGGGATGAATGCCATCGCTTTTTCCCTCGGTCAGCACCTTGTAATATATACCCTTGGGGAGAGCCTTCACCCCTTCCTCTTGAGCCTTCTCCTCCAACCAGCGTTTGTTGGCTGCTGCGTATTCTCTTTTGTTTGCCATAAAATCAAAAAGGTTTTGACAAAGTTACTGATTTATTTGGTATGATGGATGGCTTTGGTAAGTTTTTTTGATACCATGATGGAAAATACCCATTGGAGTCTGATAAAAGGTGGCTTTGTTGCAGAAGCTCAGCTATATTAAAGGCAGAAATGATGTAATCTGTTCTATTCGTTATAACTGATAAAGCGCCCTAAGTTGAGTTTCAAAGTAAATGATATAGCAGTGAGAAGTAGTCGTGTCTTGGTGTTTCATCTGCATTTGAAGGCGTTGCGTTTCAGCAAGTATTGCTAAATCGCTAACAGAAAACATTCTTTCCCCCTATTTCGCACTCATTTTCGTTTCTTTGTTGTATCTTTGCAGTAAATTAGCTAATTATGGGAATATTCGGACTGTTTAACAAGAAGAAAAAGGAAACCCTCGACAAGGGCTTGGAAAAGACAAAGCAAAGCGTTTTCTCCAAGTTGGCGCGCGCCGTAGCCGGCAAGTCGAAGGTGGACGATGAAGTGCTTGACGATTTGGAGGAGGTTCTCATTACTTCCGATGTGGGGGTGGACACGACTTTGAAAATCATCAAGCGCATAGAAGAGCGAGTGGCACGCGATAAGTATGTGTCCACTTCGGAACTAAACGGCATCTTGCGTGATGAGATAGCCCAGCTGCTCACCGAGACGGGTGCAGTGGATGGCGACAGTTGGGACTTGCCCACAGACCGTAAGCCTTATGTAATACTTGTGGTAGGTGTGAACGGTGTTGGCAAGACCACTACAATTGGAAAATTGGCTTATCAGTTTAAGAAGGCTGGCAAGAAAGTTTATTTGGGTGCGGCCGACACATTCCGTGCTGCTGCCGTGGAACAAATCTCCATTTGGGGCGAGCGTGTGGGTGTGCCTGTGGTGAAGCAACAGATGGGTGCTGATCCGGCAAGTGTGGCGTTTGACACATTGCAAAGTGCCAAAGCCAATGGTGCGGACGTGGTGCTCATTGATACTGCCGGACGCTTGCACAACAAGGTGGGGCTGATGAATGAGCTGAAGAAAATCAAGGAGGTGATGAAGAAGGTTATTCCCGATGCGCCAGATGATGTGATGCTCGTGCTTGACGGAAGTACTGGTCAGAATGCCTTTGAGCAGGCCAAGCAGTTTGCCGCCGTCACGCAGATTAGTTCTTTGGCCATCACCAAGCTCGATGGCACGGCCAAGGGAGGTGTGGTTGTAGGCATCAGCGACCAGTTGCAAGTGCCTGTCCGTTATATAGGGCTGGGCGAAGGAATGGAGGATTTGCAGGTATTCAATAGGAAAGAGTTCGTCAGCTCACTGTTTGACAACAAATAGGAAAGAGCGGGAAGAGCGCATGAAAAAGAATCAGATAGACATCATCACAATGGGCTGCTCGAAGAATCTGGTTGATTCGGAGTTGCTCATGCAGCAGTTTGAGGCCAATGGTTATCATTGTGTCCATGATGCGAAGCGTCCGCAAGGAGAGATTGCCGTAATCAATACTTGTGGATTTATAGAGAGTGCCAAGGAGGAAAGTATCAACACCATCTTGGAGTTTGTGGCGCGCAAACAGCAAGGAAGCCTGAGAAAGCTTTTTGTTATGGGCTGCTTGTCCGAGCGTTATAAAGACGAGCTGGAACATGAGATTCCCGAGGTGGATAAGTTCTATGGCAAGTTCAACTATAAGCAGTTGCTTACCGACTTGGGCAAGGCTGAGGCTCCGGCTTGTAGCGGAATGCGCCATTTGACCACTCCGCGTCATTATGCCTATCTGAAGATTGCCGAGGGATGTAACCGTCGGTGTGCTTACTGTGCCATTCCTTTGATAACGGGTGCGCATCGCAGCCGTCCGATGGACGATATCATAGCCGAGGTGGAGCAGATGGTGGCGCGCGGTGTGAAGGAAATACAAGTGATAGCGCAGGAATTGACTTATTATGGTGTGGACATAGATGGAAAACGCCATATCGCAGAGCTGGTATCGCGCATGGCTGATGTGAAGGGTGTGCGCTGGATACGTCTCCATTATGCCTATCCCAACGATTTTCCGTTGGAGTTGCTTGATGTGATACGTGAGCGACCCAACGTTTGCAAGTATCTTGATATTGCTTTGCAGCATATCAGCAACCCTGTATTGGACAGAATGCACCGCCACGTTACCAAGCAGGAGACGATAGATTTGATTAATGAAATTCGCCGCCGTGTTCCGGGAATCACGCTCCGTACCACATTGATGGTGGGATTCCCTGGCGAGACCGAGGAGGATTTCCGCGAATTGATGGACTTTGTTTCTTGGGCGCGTTTCGAACGGATGGGCGCGTTTGCCTATTCAGAGGAGGAAGGTACGTATGGTGCACGGCATTATGAGGACGATGTGCCAGCAGAAGTCAAGCAGCGTCGTCTTGATGAGTTGATGGCTTTGCAGCAGGAAATCAGTGCTGAACTCGAAGCCAACAGGGTGGGGCAGGTGCTTCAAGTGGTTATTGATCGCAAGGAAGGCGATTATTATGTGGGGCGCAGCGAGCACAGTTCTCCCGAAGTTGACCCCGAAGTGCTTATTCCCGTCAGTGAAGGACAGCTTCGTGTGGGTACGTTCTATCCGATTTTGATTACCGATTCCAGCGAGTTCGACCTCTATGGACGAAGGGTCATAAGGCAATAGCTTGCTTTTAAAGTATCTTTGATAGGAAAGCAAATGAATAATAAGGAATACATATCGGCACTTGCCAGCAAAACCGGTTACTCGCAGGAGCAGACGCAGAAGATGGTGAAGTCGCTCGTAGATGCCATGTCCCATCATTTTGAGAATGGTGAGTCGGTTGTGGTGAGCGGCTTTGGTACTTTTGAGGTGAGAAAGCGGCTGGAGCGTGTTATCGTCAACCCATCAACGGGGCAGCGAATGTTGATTCCACCCAAGTTGGTGCTGGGCTTTAAGCCGTCTTCCGCTATCAAGGAGAAGTATCGGAAAGGAGGTGTCCGCTAATGGCTAAGTCGGCATTACAGGCCATTGCTGCCACGCTTGCCGCCCAGTATGGGCTGAAACAGAGTGAAGCTACGGCGTTTGTGAATCTCTTCTTTGAGGAGATACAAAAGGGACTGGAACAAGAAAAGCAGGTCAAAGTGCGTGGCTTGGGCACATTCAAGCTGCAAACGGTGAAGCCCCGTGAGAGTGTCAACGTCAATACTGGCGAGCGCGTACTTATTGGTGGGCATGAGAAGATGGCTTTCACCCCGGACAATGCGCTGAAAGAGCTTGTCAACCGACCTTTTGCAGATTTTGAGACGGTGGTGGTTAAGGAAGGGGTGGATATAGAAAGTGTGCCCACCCCCAGTGAGCCGCTTGACGTTGAAGATGAAGTAGAAATGCCTTCTGCTGCCTCTGCAACAGAGGAAGAGAGTGGCGCGGCCGAAAAGGAAAAGCCCGCCTCTTTGGAAACGACTTCTGTGGAGTCTGCTCAGAGTGAGCAAGATGTGGAGGAAGTGCATGAGCAGAAGCCTGAACAACCACTCAATCAGCAAGAAGAGGTAAGTCCGGATTCTTCAGAGAATAGTCCTTCGGATGCTTCCATCGAGGAAAGCGGGACTTCGGAAGAGGCTGGTAAGGAGGAAAAGGCACAGGAGGAAAAGGATATGCAAGAAGAGAAAACTCCTGTTGTAGAGGATTCTTTGTCATCAGTAGCCGAGAAAGAGAAAGCCGATCCTGTTTTACCTGCCCCTCATGCTGCGGGCGTTGTGGCTCAAACGATGACGGCTTCGGAGAAATTCTCCCGTCTGATGGATGAAGCCCCCATAGAGCCAAGTCGGGAAACAAAAGAAGAGACGCAAAAAGAACAGGACACCGAGGCGAAAAGAATGGAGGATACCGCTTCTTCTTCCGTAGAAACCGCTCTTTCTCAGTCTGAAGATGAAGAACAAGAAAGCCAAGAACCTGTGGAGCGCGAGAAGGTCGTGGGGCAGAATACCTTTTCTTGGACAGAAGAACGGGAAGATGCTGGCGACCCAATGAATTTGGAAGGCTCTTCTTCTTGTAGCCGTAGCAAGCGTTTGTGGATTGTTGCGGGCGTAGTTGCTGTAGTATTGGTGTTGTTGGGTGGCGCGTTCTATTTGGGAGGCTTTATCCAATGTGGTCAAAGCGTGCAGGAAACTCCAGCCGTTAAACCGCAGACAGTTAGCAAAAAGAAGGATGCTCCGAAGAAAAAGCAAGTGCAGCAGACAGAAAAAGTTGCTGTCCCGGTTGCAGATACATTGCAAACAGCCTCTAAGCTTGTCGCAGAAAAGCCACAGGCGGTTCAAGATGGGGTTGACTTGGAGAAGGCCAATGATTATCCCGCTATCCGTTATGGAGCTTATCACATTACGGGCATTGACAAGAAAGTGGTTTTGCGCAAAGGCGAGACGATGGCCAAGTATTGTCGGCGCACGCTTGGCAAGGACATGATAGGCTATTTTGAGGCCATCAATGGCACTGAGCCAATTGCCGAGGGCGACACATTGCTTGTTCCGCGTGTGGAGTTGAGGCCGGAATACAGGAAATAACAGACTTTGCGGGAGCAAATAAGGTTTCCCGCTGATGAATCAAGCACTGCTGGAAAGGATGCTCGTCCTTTGCCAACAGTGCTTGATTTTTTTATAGAAGCGTTATACGCGTATTGTTCTCCTCAAGGAGAATACATCATTCGTAGTTGAGGGGTATGCCGTGTTTTTACAGTCTTCGTGCCAAACAAGGCTTGATTACTGCTTGTTGTGGCGTGCTATTTCCTCCTTATCTGTTCATATAATAATAGGTGTACGAGCCTTTCCGATAACCCTTGGGACGAATCCCAGCTTGCAAGTCATGATGCAGCTGCCATGCCTCGGCGTAATAACGCGGCATAGGCTCATTGGTCTTGTAGTAGAGTGGCAGATAAGCGCAGAATGTCTGCAAGTCGCGGTCAAGCAGGAAGCCCGTCAGTTGATAATTGGCACTCTGCCGCGTCACTTGGTTCAAGATGGAGTCGGGCATCAGCATGGCGTGTACTTGTGGTGAGGGGCGCATGACGCCCGAACCGCCTACGAGCTTGTAATGAAACAGGCTGTCTGTCAGTTGGCCACATCGTGCCGAGGCATAGATGGTCATCATTGATGTTACCGAATCTGTCTGCTCCATCTTCTCTGCCACAGAGAGTGCCTCACGATAGCGGCGTTGGTCAATGAGGTGTTCCATGTGTGCCCGTTGATGAAAGTATCGGTCGCCGTTGCTTAGCAAGTTGACAAACAAGAACATGAGGCAAAGCGTACCAAGGTTTATCCACAGCAGTTGCGATATGATTCCTGTTTTGCGCTCCTCTGGCTCGTAGGGCTGATAGCGATGAGCCTGAATGAGGACAAGCGTGATGACAATCAAGGCCAGCGGCCCTGTCAGCCACCACATTCCAAAGTCAATATGTTGCCGCACGTGTGGGCTGATGTCAGTCAGTATGGTCAGCACAAGCAGCGATGGTGCGTAGGTCAGCGCATAAGTGCGCCGTTGCAGTTTAGCAAAAAACTGCACGGCAGCTTGTAGGATTTGGAGCGTTGCCGTAATGAGCACTGCGCCAAGGAAAGGCGCGTAGTGCGTCTGCCCACCCGATGCCATGAATTGCGTAACGACAAGAATGTCGGCTTGATAGCAATAAAGGTAGCAGAAAGTGAGCAGACAAAACAAAATGGCGCACGCCATCTGCGTGAAACTTCTACGCATGATCATCGGATTGTTTTCTCAGTACCACTGCCGAGCGTGCTGGGATGTAGAGCTTCAGCCAGCCCTTGCCGTCTTTCTCGTATATCGGGTCGAAGTTGGTGAGGTGCTCCATACTGTCATCTGCAAATCCGTAACCACCAAAAGCCTTATCGTCAGTGTTCAGAACCACCTGCCATGAGCCTTGGCGCACCAAGAAACCATAGTCGGTGTAGGACTGTGTGGGTGAGAAGTTAAACACAAACAGCAGGTCTCCCCGCTCGTAGGCCAGAATTTGGTCGCCATCGTTGTGCCAAATCTCTTGCACGGGAGTCTCGTTAAACAGTGGCTCGCTCTTCACCACTTCCAGCATTTTTTTGTCGAAGTCGCCCAAGTAGTGATAGCAAAGGTCGCTGTTGTCCACTAAGTTCCATTGTCTGCGTGCGTATTTGTGACTCCATCCGTTGCCCTCGCGTGGGAAGTCTATCCATTCCGGGTGGCCAAACTCATTGCCCATGAAGTTGAGGTAGCCACCGTTGATGGCTCCTATTGTGGCCAGCCGAATCATCTTGTGCAGGGCGATGCCGCGCCTTGCCGTCTCGTTCTCGTCGCCTTTGCGGAAGTGCCAGTACATATCGGCATCAATCAGGCGGAACACGATGGTCTTGTCGCCTACGAGTGCTTGGTCGTGGCTCTCGCAGTAGGAGATGGTTTTCTCGTCTGCCCGGCGGTTGCGCACCTCCCAGAATATGCTGCTCGGCTTCCAGTCCTCATCGCGATTCTCCTTGATGGTCTTGATCCAATAGTCGGGAATGTTCATTGCCATGCGGTAGTCGAAGCCGTATCCGCCATCCTCAAATCGTGCCGCCAGTCCCGGCATCCCCGACACCTCTTCGGCAATCGTGATGGCGCGCTTGTTCACTTCGTGTATTAGCTTGTTGGCCAGCGTCAGATAGCAAATGGCGTTGTCGTCTTGATGGCCGTTGAAGTAGTCGCTGTAGTTGGTGAATGCCTCGCCCAGTCCGTGGCTGTAGTAGAGCATGGACGTCACGCCATCGAAGCGGAAGCCGTCGAAGTGGAACTCCTTGAGCCAATACTTGCAGTTTGACAGCAGGAAGTGGATAACGTTGTCCTTGCCATAGTCGAAGCAGAGGCTGTCCCATGCCGGATGTTCGTGGCGGTCGCCGGGATAGAAGTATTGGTTGGGATCGCCAGCCAAATTGCCCAGTCCTTCCAGTTCGTTCTTCACGGCGTGCGAGTGTACGATGTCCATAATCACGGCAATGCCGTTCTTATGTGCCTCATCAATGAGGGCTTTCAGTTCCTCAGGCGTACCAAAACGGCTGCTGGGGGCAAAAAATGAGCTTACGTGATAGCCGAACGAACCATAATAGGGATGCTCCTGTATGGCCATTATCTGTATGGCGTTGTATCCGTCCTTGACCACGCGTGGCAGAATGTTCTTGCGAAATTCCTCGTAGCTGCCCACTTTTTCGGCATCTTGCGCCATGCCAATGTGGCATTCGTAGATGAGCAGGGGCGTGGTGGATGGCTTGAAAGTCTTGCGCTTCCATTTGTAGGGTTTGTCCGGACTCCACACTTGTGCTGAGAATATCTTGGTCTGCTCGTCTTGCACCACGCGGGTGGCCCATGCGGGAATGCGCTCGCCCTCGCCGCCGTCCCATGTAACGTGCATCTTGAACAGGTCGCCGTGGCTCATGGCCTCCTCGGGAAGCACGGCTTCCCAGTTGCCCGTGCCTTCTATGCGATGGCAACGGTAGTCCTCGCTTATAGTCCAGCCGTTGAAGTCGCCCACGAGGTATATCCCCGTGGCGTTGGGTGCCCACTCGCGAAACACCCATCCTTCCTCGGTCTTGTGCAGACCGTAGTACTCATAGCCGCTTGCAAAGTCGGAAAGCGTAGTCTTTCCGTGGCGTGTCAGCTGGCCTATTTTCCATAATGCGTGGTCGTGCCGGCCACGTATGGCTTGCTCGTATGGCTCCAGATAGGGGTCGTTCTTCACGATTCCGATGTGCTTCGGCGCGCTTTTGCGCGTTTTTCTGCCAGTCGTCGTGGCTTTCCTTGCAGTAGTTTTTCTTGTTGCCATATCTTTCTTTGCTAAAAAGTTTGTTATCTCTGTCTTTTTACCTCTCTTTTCGTAGTACGTTACTTGAACGGGCTTTCCACTCTCTTGCCGTCCTCGTAGCGTCCTTCTGCCGTTACTTGTCCGTTGGCATCGCGCTCCAGAAAGTGCCCGTCGCGCTGGTCATCGCGGTAAGAGCCTTCAAAACGCACTCCCTTGGCATCTTCCTCTATGGCTTTGCCGTTGCGCAGTCCGTTGCGGTATTCGCCACGAAACTTGTGGCCATCGGCATAGTGTATGATTACTTCGCCGTGCAGCTTTCCTTTGCTGAAGTTGCCATCGTATATGTCTTTGTTCTTCTTCGTCAGTTTGCCCTTCCCGTTCTCCTCGTCCTTGTCCCACAGGCCGGTGTACACATCGCCATTGTGCCATGCCATTGTGCCTTGTCCCGACCGCAGACCGCGTTGGAAGTGTCCGGTGTATACATCGCCATTCTTGTAGCGCAGTATTCCCTCGCCCTGTCGCTCGCCATCCACGTAGTATCCCTCGTAGGTGTCGCCGTTCTTGTATTTGTATATGCCGCGCCCGTTCTGCACGTCATTCTTCCACTCGCCGTCATACTCATCACCATCGCCATAGATATAGATGCCCTTTCCCTCCTTGAGGTTGTTCACCCAGTCTCCCGTATACGATGCGCCATCGCCCCAGTCGAAGCGTCCGTGTCCGTTCTTCATGTCATCTTTCCAGTTGCCTTGGTAGAAAGCACCGTTGCTGAACGTGTAGCGTCCCTCGCCTTCTCGCTTGTCCATGAGCCAGTTGCCATCATATTGGTCGCCGTTGTAGTAGTACATAATGCCGTGTCCTTGCTGATAGTCCCTGTACCACAGTCCGCAGTATCGGTTGCCGTTCTTGAAGTGGAAGTCGCCTTGTCCGTGTTGCTGGTCCTGAAACCACGTGCCGGAGTATTTCTCGCCATCGGAGAAGGTGTATGTGCCCTCGCCCTGCCGTTTGCCTTTGACAAACTCGCCCTCATAGGTGTCGCCGTTTAGGTATGCCGCCTTGCCCTTGCCATGTGGCTTGCCGCGCTGTTGCTGTCCCGTGTAGCGTGCGCCGTCTTTAAGAACGATGGTCGGTGTGGTTTGTCCCATAACGGGAAGGGTGGCCGTGGTGACAGCCAGAAATAGATATGTCAGTGCTGTTTTTTTCAAATTAACCATGTGCCTTGTCGGATTGATAGCTGATAATTGCAAAGGTAGGAAAAAAGCCCCGACCTTGCAAATTTGATAACTAATTTTAGGCAAACGCCTCTCGTAAGCACACGGTTTCCCTTTCTTCGCTTCCGTCATGGCATAGTGCGTTGCATCTCTTTTGGTGTGTGCGTGGTTTTGTTCCGTAAGGGTGGTGTGGCTTCCTTGGTATGTAGGTTGTGGCTGAAAACAAGTTGCGTAACAAGGCGCATGATAGTCATTTAAGAAGACGAAGAGGAACCCCTTGGGGAAGGGATCGCCGCTTTCGCGTTGCTTCTGGCGACCATCATGCGCCTTTTCTTGTGCTTTGAGGGCAAGGCGAGAGTGATGTTGTGCGGCAGCTATTTCGCCGTATGCTTCTTGCCGTTTCGGATGTATATGCCCTGCTTGGGTGGCTGCGCGAGCCGCACTCCTTGCAAGTTGTAGATGCGGTTGTCGGTTTTTGCCAGCTCCGTATTATTGGCTTTGCGCCATCAATGGAGTTGGTGACGGGTTGCCCGCCGATAGTGATGAACATTCTGACGTTGATTCCCGCGATGTAGGGACTGTTGATGATGCCCAAACCGCTGCCCAGACACTCGGTGTAGGAGCTTGTCAGTCCATCATCTGTTGTGTAGGTGATTTTGGGCACAAAATGGCCGTTGATCTTTACTGTCACGCATTGATAATGCAAAGGTAAGTAAAAAACATGCCCATGCGGATGGGGGGGGCATATTTCGGTTTATTTAACAAAATGTTGACTAAGAAGCCCGTTAGGGCATATTCGTATGTGTATGGTCGCGATGGTTATGATAGTGTTGTTCGAGGTGCAAGAGGTTGGCAATTGTGGCTGCTAACAGTAATGGCAAGGCATTGGCTGTGTGGTTGTTGGCTTGGGTGTGTTATAGGGTAGGGCAAGAGCTATGGTTTGGGCATCCGAAACCTATGGTTTGAGGCGATGAAACCATAGGTTTTGCAGTGCAAAAGGTATGGTTTTGCCAAGCAGAGAAGGTTTTTTTGGGTTATGTGATTGATTATTAGTTGGTTGAGAAAATGGTAACAAGGGAAGGAAATGGAGCATGTGCAGGGGAATAAAAAAGACCTTGCCTTTCTTGCCGGGGCATCAGTTGCGGACGGCAGGAAAGGCAAGGCTGGGAATGGAGGGGGAGGGAATTAGTCGGCGATGGCGTCTACCTCGTTCATCCAACTGGTTACAACGGCATCGGTGGGCATTCGCCAATCGCCGCGCGGCGACAGGCTCACGCTTCCCACTTTTGGCCCATCGGGCAGACAGCTGCGCTTGAACTGCTGCGAGAAGAACCGCCAATAGAACGTGTGCAGCCAGTGGCGCACCACCTTGCGGGAGTATTTCCCGCCGAAAGCCTCCATAGCCAGCATGAATATTTTGGCCGGGCGGAAGCCGAAGCGCAAGACATAATAGAGGAAGAAGTCGTGCAGCTCGTAAGGGCCAACGAGGTCTTCCGTCTTCTGGGCTATGTTGCCCTTGTCATCGGCGGGAGTCAGTTCGGGCGAGATGGGCGTGTCGATCACATCGAGCAGTATCTCGCGTGGGGTGCGATGGTCGGAAGACTGCGTGGCGGAAGCCTCCTCGGAGTTGGCCACGTAGGCCACGAGGTGGCGGATGAGCGTCTTGGGTATGCTGGCATTGACGGCATACATGCTCATGTGGTCGCCGTTGTAGGTGCACCAGCCCAGTGCCAGCTCGCTCAGGTCGCCCGTGCCGATGACCATTCCGCCCAGTTTGTTGCTCAGGTCCATGAGCAGCTGCGTGCGCTCGCGCGCCTGTGAGTTCTCGTAGGTAGTGTCGTGGATGGCGGCATCGTGGCCGATGTCGCTGAAATGCTGGGTGACGGACGCGGCAATGCTGATTTCGCGAATGGTGATGCCCAGTGCCTCCATCAGCGCGATGGCGTTGTGGTAGGTGCGGTCGGTGGTGCCGAAGCCCGGCATGGTGACGCCCACAATCTGCTTGCGGCTCAGGCGCAGCTTGTCGATGGCGCGCACGCACACCAGCAGGGCGAGCGTGGAGTCGAGACCGCCGCTGATGCCCAGCACGATGGTCTTGGCGTGGGTGTGGGCGATGCGCTTGGCCAAGCCAAGGGTCTGAATGTTGAGTATCTCCTCGCAGGATGCGCTCATGTCGGCCGCCTTGGGGATGAACGGATGAGCGTCCACCTCGCGCAGTAGTGTCCATTCCGGGTCTATGCTGATGGGCAGCCGCGCCTCGTGGGTGAGGTAGGCATTGTTGGGGTTGCGCGTGTCGTTGGCCATGCGCTGTGCGTTGGTGTAGGTGGTGTTGGCTCGCCGCTCGGCCCGGAGCCGCTCTATGTCGATTTGGGAGACAACGAGCTGCGGGGAGAGGGAGAAACGGTCGGACTGGGCTATGATTTTGCCGTTCTCCAGCACCAGCGCATTGCCGCCGTAGACTACGTCTTGCGTGCTCTCGCCATAGCCGCAACTGCTGTAGACGTAGCCCGACATGGTGCGCGCGCTCTGCTGCTGGAGCAGGGAGAGCAGGTAGTGGTGCTTGCCTATCAGCTCATCGCTTGCCGAAAGGTTGAACACTACGTCCGCGCCAGCCAGTGCCAGTGCCGTGCTGGGCGGGTTGGGCGACCACACGTCCTCGCACAGCTCCACGGCAAAGCGTGCTCCGCCGCAGGTGTGGAAGATTTGGCGGCGCGCGGTGAGCTGCACGTGCTCGCCGGCATAGCTGATGGTGCAGTCGTGCAGGTCTTGCGCCGAGGCAAACCACCGCTTCTCATAAAATTCGTTGTAGTTTGGCAAGTGTGTCTTGGGCACGATGCCGAGAATATGGCCTTGCTGGATGACAACGGCGCAGTTGAGCAGAAGGTTGCCAGCCTCTACGGGTGCGCCCACGATGGCTATGATGTCCTTGTGGGCGGTGAATTCGAGCAGCTGAAGCACGGCTTCCTCGCTGCCGTCGATGAGGGTGCGCTGGCGGAACAGGTCCTGGCAGGTGTAGCCCGTGACGGACAGCTCCGGGAAAACCACCACTTCGGCGTGCCGCAGCTCGGCTTCGGCTATCTGCCGCTTGATTTCTTCAAGATTGTATGCTATGTCGGCAACGCGCACACGGGGTATGCCAGACGCGACAGTAAGGAATCCGTATTTCATGAAGTCTGTTATCTGATGGTTATTTGCGTGGCTCCGTAGCCATATTCTTGGAACGAAGCATCTTGATACTGGTACTGCTTGTACTTGTAGTTGAGTTCATGGATGATGGCATGGCGCAAAACGCCCTCACCCTTGCCATGAATGAAGATGATTTTCTGTCCCTTGTTGCGCTTGTAGTTGTCGAGCACGCGGCGGAACACATCGAGCTGGTAGTCGAGAATGTCGCTGTGGGACATCCCCGCAGTGGTGTCGAGCAGCTGATCGGCGTGCAGGTCTATCACAATCTTGTCGTTTTTGAGAATTTGCTTCACCTGCCGGCTCTTGGATTGGTCGGCCTCGTAGCGTCTTACCAGCTTCCCGTGGGCGGGATTGACGCATTCGGGTGCAATCTCGTTGAGCACTGACGCGTTGTTGTTGCGTGCCGGCTGCTTGGCGGGGCGTTTCTCCTTGGGCGACACGTTGCCGCCGAAGAGCTGACTCTTGAGGTCTTCGGTGCTGACGTTATAGGTCATGGCGGGCTTTCCGTCCTTCATGACATGATAGATCAGTGCGGGCTGCTCAAAGAAGTCGTTGTCAACGAAGGTGTTGAGCTTATAGAACTTCACGCCATCAATGCGCAGTTGCACATCAACGGGAGGCACGCGGAGGAACGTTTTCTGCCTTTTGTAGAGCAGCAACTGCACGTTCAAGTGCTCCATGGCATTGAGGTTCTCGTGGCCAATCTCCTCGATGAACACCTTGGTGTTTGGCTCTATCTCGCCCGTATGGCGCAGTTCCCACGTGTTGCCCTCTGCCACGAGGTAGGTGAAGTGGGCGTAATAGTTGGAGTCGTTCACAAGGTAAGCCTCGAAACGTGTGTTGGCGAAGTTCTGCCTGTCGATGGGCACGAACGCCAGCGCCACGGAGGGCTTGTCGCCGCCGCGCCGCTCATGTGGCTGAGGCTCAAAATCCACGGAGGGATCTTCGTCGTCGGGAATGATGTCGGCTGTGTCGTCCGTCAGCGCCTTGGCATTGGAGGCCTCTTCTTCCGCGCCCTCGGCCATTCGCTGGCGTATGCTGCGGTTGTCGGCCTTGGCATTGGAGCGGTCGAGGTGCTTTTGCTCGGCCTGCACCATGCGCTTGGTGCTGTAGTCATCGTCGCCGACCAGCACAACATCGCTAATGGGGGTGGGAATCTCAAAACCGTCTTGGTCTTCCACCAAAACTATATTCTTACCTTTGAACCCGGCAATGCGTCCGCCGCCGGTTTCACTGAGAAATCTTACTTGATCACCAATCTTCATAACCTATGTGATAAAAGTGAAACAATCATAATGCGTTTAAGGAATCAGCAAACTGCTGTCGCCGTAGCTGAGGAAGCGGAAGTCGTGGCTGAGGGCGTAGTCGTAGATTTTGCGCCAGTCGCCTTTGACAAAGGCGCTCACGAGCAGCAACAGTGTGGATTGGGGCTGATGGAAGTTTGTCACGAGCTTGTCTACAATCTTGTAGGTGTAGCCCGGGGCGATGATTATCTGCGTGCTGCTGTGCAGTGTGCGCAGCTGTGAGCGGTCGAGCCACGCGAGCAAGTTGCCTATGGCATCGGCCACGCTTACGGGCTGTCCGTCAACAAGCACCAGTCCCTCCTCGTTATGCGGCTGATCGTAAGGCTCCCATTGGGCTACGTGCAAGTCAGCTTCCGCCGTTGTGCTGTCGATGGCCAGCTTCACGCCCATATAGTAGAGACTTTCCAGCGTGCGGACACTCGTGGTGCCCACCGCTGTGGCGTGGCAACCGTGGGCAAGCAGTTTCTCAAGCGTTTTCCGGCGCACGGCGATGTACTCGGTGTGCATCGCGTGTCCCTCGATTTCTTCCGACTTGACGGGCTTGAACGTTCCTGCGCCCACGTGCAGCGTAACCTCTTCGCGGTCAACGCCGTTGGCATCGAGCTGCGCGAGCACTTTGTCGGTGAAATGAAGCCCGGCCGTTGGCGCGGCCACCGACCCTTTTATCTTGGAGTAGACGGTCTGATAGGTGGTCTTGTCGCTTTCTTCCGTGCTGCGGTTGAGATAAGGTGGGATGGGAAGCTCACCGATGGAGTCGAGCATCTCGGCAAAAGACACCGTATGATCGTCCCATTGGAAGTCCACCCAATAGTTGGTGCCGCCCCGCCGCTCCTGCGTCTGCTCGCGGTTGAGCGTCACTTGCAGTTCCACTTCTTTCCCCTTGACATTGAAGGTTCTCTTGAGTGCGCCCTCTTTCCACTTCTTCAGGTTGCCCACCATGCAGAGCCAGGCACACTGGCCGGCTGTCTGGAACACTTGTTCGTAGTCGGTTGGCCGGGCGGGTTCCATGAGAAACACCTCAATGAGTGCGCCCGTCTCTTTGCGGAAAAGCATGCGGGCTTGGATAACACGTGTGTTGTTGAACACCATTAGTGTGCCTTTTGGCAGGCAAGAAGGCAGGTCTTGGAAACTGCTTTCGCTGGTTTCGCCGTGCTTGTAAATGAGCAACTTGGAGTGGTCGCGCTCTTTGAGCGGATATTTGGCTATGCGCTCATTGGGGAGCGGATAGTTGTAGTCGGCTATATGGATATGTTTTGTATCGACAAGCATTTTCCGATTCTGTTAAATGGTTATGGTGATGATGGCGCGCAGGAGCACGTAGGCGCAGGTCACGACAACGGCGGTCATGAAAAGGTCGATGTCGTGTAGGCTGTATCCTGTGCGCGTATATTGCGTGGAGATGTAGTGCAGCTTAGGACTGATGCGGAGGTAGAGGCGGAAGTAGAGCCAATATACCGTTAGTCCGGTGGCTGTGCCGAAGAGGATGCCCACGAGCACATCGGAGGGGTAGTGTACGCCAAGATAGAGGCGCGTCCAGCTGTTGACCGCAGCCCATCCAAGAAGCGTCAGCGAGAGCGCGCGGTTGCGGATGAGCAGACTGAAGAACACGGCGAGGGAGAAAGTGTTGGCCGCATGAGCGGAGAAGAAACTGTACCCCGTGCCAGTATAGCCGTTGACAATCTGCACAAGTCCTTGCAGGGCAGGGGCGCAGGTGGGTCGCAGGCGGCCTACCATGGGCTTCACCAGTCCGTTGTCTACTCCCGAGGCTATGCCCACGCAGACAAGAGCCGAGATAATGGCAAGCAGAATCTGCGATGCCTTCTCGTTGTTTTTCACCACAAGATAGAGCAGGGCGGCATAGAGGAGTATCCATGTCTGCGCGTGGGTGAGCACGAGAGCCAGCTGATCCACGAACAAGGAGTTGCTTCCGTTGAACGACAGAAGCAATTGCTGGTCGGCTGTGAGGAATGATAATGTGTCCACGGGCGATGAGTACGTTGGTGACTGGTGGTCTTCTAAATTAAATTTCCTCTATCTGCTTGGTCTTGATCCATCCTTCGCGGCCGTCCTCAAGGCGAATGAGCCGCCATTGGCTTATGCCTCTGTCTTGTACGAACACTTTGGTGCCCTCGTGGATGACAAAGTGGTCGGGCGATGAGGCTTCTGGCGACTTCTTGACTGCTGCGGAACAGCTCATGACAATGGCTGCACAATGGCATTCGAGTTGGTGCTTTTGTTGCCAGGCAAACAGTGTGGCTAACAGGAAGACGGCAAAGAAGGTGCTGCCGAGCCACAGTCCGGCTTTGCGGCGACGTGTGTTTGACGAGGCAAAATGGATGAGGGCGAAGATGATGGACAGGATGAGGGCAAAGAGGGAAAGCGTGGCCCACGCATCAACGGACATGAGGTTGACAAGGGCGCGCCAGCCAGTGACGAAGAATAGCTCAGACTGTGGGGTAATCTTGTCAATGGTCTTTGCGCGTGCCATCTGCAAGTTGAAGCGCACGTCGGCATCGCCGGGCGTGAGCAGCAGGGCGCGCTCATAGGAGAGTATGGCGTGCGGAATGTCGTCCAGACGATAATAGGCGTTGCCCAAATTATAATAGATGTCGGACGATGCGCCATGCTGCAGAAGTTCCGTGTAGTCCTTCACGGCTTGTGAGTAATTCCCTTTCTGATACTCTTGGTCGCCCATCTGCTTGGTCACGGCCATGGCTTGCAGCGTGGCGGAAAGCAGCAGGATGGCGATGAAGAGCTTTCTTAGTTTGTCGCTCTTGTCTTTTGGCTTTTTCTCCATAGCGTCTTCTATCTGCGTAATGGCGGTGATGGCCGCTTCGATGGTACGGCTCATGTTGCCCTTGGCATCGCCGGGGGCGTATCGCTCAAACTCGCATTCATCGATGGCATTGATGAAACGGGCGATGGTGTCTTGGTCTACTCCGCTGTTGGTGAGGCTTTCGCTGATGTTGTCTCTGTTGAGTTGTTCGGCGGGCATGTTCAGGCGATCGCCGATATACTCCCATAAAGCGTGCAGCACTTCATCGAAGAATTCGCCCGAGAGACCTTGTTGCATCAGGCTGTTGGCTCTTTGCATCCGTTGTGTGGCCACCTTGTTGGCATTCTTGCGCTTGGTGTGTGTGTGGTCGGGGGGTGTTTGCGACCTTTTGCGGAAGATGAAGAACAGGCTGGCCATGATGGCAAGCAAGGCGATGAGTATGGACCACCATGCCACGGAGGCGAAGAAGAGGTCGTCGTTGTTCTCAAGCATGGCCTTGCCCGTCTTGATGGGGCGTATGTCGCCTTCTCCCTCGGTGAAGTCGCTCACGCTTCCTGTGCCATCGCCTTTTCCCACTTTCAGCTTGAAGGCCTGCGTCTTGATGGTCTTGTATTGTCCCGCCTTGGTGTCGTAGTAGGTGAAAGACACGGGCGGTATTGTGAAGTTGCCCTCTTGGCGCGGCACGAAGAGCAAGTCGTAGACAACGTTGCCCTCAATGCCCGATGCGGTGAGACGGGTCTTGTCGGTGAACTTGGGGTTGTATTGGTCGAACGAGTTGGGGAAGTCGGCCTTGGGCTGCTTGATGAGCTTAAGGTTGCCCGTTCCGCCAATGACAATGCGGAGGTTGACAGGTTCGCCTGCCTTCACCTCTTTCTTGTCTATTTGTCCGGAAATGTTAAATGTGCCCACGCCGCCGGAGAAGTTGGCCGGCTTCGTAGGAAGTGGAGAGACATTGATGGTGACACCTTGTGCCTTGATATCCCGCCGTGATTCCCTGTATCCGGCTCCATTGCTGAACGCCTCGAACGGGTCAATGTCGCGGTTCTCCTCCCGCACAATTCCGTGGAAGGTGATGGGAGGAATCTGGAGCTTGCCAGTTATCTGAGGATACATGACGTACTGGCTCCATGTGACGCACTTGTAGCGTCGGCCGTTGTAGGTTTCCGTTTGGAAACTCTTTTGTTGCGGGAGCTTGATTTCCTGCACGTGGAAGCCGGTGAGGTCGGGCATCTTGCCATCAAGCTGTACAAGGTTGACGTTGGTGTACACTTTATAGGTAAGCAGGACGGCCTCCTGCTCGTGCACGTTCGTCTTGTTGGCAATGACTTTGATAAACAGTTCGTTGCCGTTGCTGACTTGCTGTTTGCGCGATTCATCCTCCTCTTCCTCCTCATAATAGGCGTTTCCGCCGTTGCCTTGCGCGGCATGAGTGCCTCCCGAAGCCACAATCTTTATGGGCGTGGACGCAAGATCCATGCCGCCAGTGTGGAAGCGTGCAGGAGGAATAGTGAAAGTACCGCTTCTCCTTGCTCTGAGCACGTAGGCAACCGATACGGATGATGAAGAGGTTGTGTGGCCGTTGATAAACTGGATGTTTGACTGCTCCGATGTGCTTGGACCATACAGACATTCCAGCCCGTTTGGCAGATTGCCCATGCGGAAGTTGCGCACATCGCGTGTGTTGATGGTGTATTCGATTTGAAATTCCTCGCCCACAGCCACATGACGCGGAGCCATCACTTGCACGTGTTGCGCTTGCAGCCCTACGGTCAGCATCAGTAAAAGGATGATATGTAAAAAATGCTTCATATATGATTCGATGACCTTACCAGTTTTTGTCCAGCTTCTTTCTTTCGGATTGTCGCATGGAACGCTTGAGACGTTGTTGCGTTTGCTGTTCCTGTTGTACGGCGGCGTTAAGCAATTGTTCGGCATTCTGCTTGCTCATGCGTTCTTGGCTGTTTTGCTGCTTCTGCTTTTTGTCGTTTTGCTTGTCTTGCTGCCGTTGGTTCTGCTGTTTATTCTTGTTTTGGTTGTTCTTGTCATTTTTGTCACGCTGCTGACCACTGCTCTTTTGTTGCTGTTGTTGCTTGAGCTGGTGCTTGCATAGCGCGTAGTTGTAACGTGCGTGCTCGTCTTGCGGATTCAAGCGCAATGCGTTTTTATAAGCATCGATGGCCTTGTCGTATTCGTGCTTGCGCTGCAGCACGGTGCCCATGTTGTGATAGGCTTGCGATTTCCGCTTCTTGCTTGTCAGCGTTTGCGCAGCTTGCTCGTATTGTTCCAGTGCTAGCGAGTCTTTTTGCTGCTTTTGCAGTGCGCAACCCAAGTTGTATCGGGCTACGCCGTTGCCTGGTTGTGCCTCGATGGCTTTGCGGTAGCTCACCTCGGCTTGGGCGTACTTGCCTTGTGCATAGAGGCGGTTGCCCTCTCTGACGAGTTGGGTGTCGCTTTGTGCGCAAGCGGGAAGTAGCGCGGACGCCAACCATAGGATGAATAGCACTATTCGTTTCATATTGTCTCGTTGGTTAAAGGCGTTTCCTCCTTGGGCAATCTTTTCTTTTCCAGAATGATGGCCTCGGCGATGAGGACAAGCAATATTAGGAGGGCAAATCCTTGAAACTGCTCATCGTAATCGCTGTAGACAATGCTTTCAATGTCGCCTTGCTGCATCTTCTTAATCTCGTTGTCAAGCTGGCGTTCGGTGGTGGAGGAGTTGCCAATGTGCAGATAAACGCCTTTTCCGGCTTGTGCAATCTGCTGGCACATGGTCTCGTTGAGTCTCGTCATCACCGTATTGTTTGTTTGGTCTTTGAGGTATGAGCCGTTTTCCAGCGGAATAGGTGCTCCTGCTTGCGACCCTACGCCAAGTATGAAAACCCTTATGCCTTGCCGTTCGGCTTCCTTGGCCATCTTTTCGGCGCCTCCCTCGTGGTCTTCGCCATCGGTAATGACAATGATAGCCTTGCCTTGTTTGCCGTTCTTTGAGAAGCATTGCATCGACAGCCGTATGGCCTCGGCAATGTCTGTTCCTTGAGTCCCGATGAGTGACGGTTCAATGTTTTGGAGAAAGAGTTTGGCCGACACGTAGTCGCTTGTGATGGGCAGCTGGATGAAAGCGTCTCCGGCAAAGACCACCATTCCTATTTGGTCATTGCTGAAATGCTCCACAAGGTCTTCTATCAGCATTTTGCTTTTCTCCAGTCTCGAAGGCTTCACGTCTTGTGCCAGCATGGAGTTGCTGATGTCCAGGCAAATCATCGTTTGAATGCCTTTCCGTTTCTCGTGTGAGATGCGTGTGCCCATCTGTGGACGCGCCAGCATCACGGCCAGCAGCGCCATGGCCACCATCAGAAGCCAGAACTTCACGGTCTGGCGGGTATGTGATATGCCCGGCGCAAGCATTTTTAGCAGCGTGGGGTTGCCCAGCCGTTGCATTTGCTTGCGCTGCTTTCGGTGGCTGATGATACGGACGGCCACAAACAGCGGCACGAGCAGCAAAAGCCATAAGTATATCGGGTCTTCGAATCTGAACATATTGTCTTAACGTAGCGTCCTTTTGTGCACTAATCTCTTCATGCTTGCTTCCCCGCAGCTGCGGATTGCAGCGTTGTGTCGGGAGTTTTGCGGACGTTTGTTGTATATTGTTTCTTGTTTTGTTATTGCGTATTGCTTTATCCCGGAAGCCTTCTTAGCCATGTGAGGCGTAGTAGCACTCCAAGCGCGAGGCAGAAGAGGGCGGCGAGGGCAAACGGCTGGTAAGCCTCATAGCGTCGGGCGTAGGAAGATGCCGTGAGCTTGGTCTTTTCCAGTTTGTCAATGTCGCGGTAGATGCGTTGCAACTCGCCGCGGCTTGCCGCGCGATAGAAGTTGCCATCGGTCACTTCTGCGATGCGGCGCAGCGTCTCGTAGTCTATTTCGCCCCGTCCTTGCATGTATTGCGTCATGCCCGACACCTGTACGGGGTAACGGACTATGCCGTTCGTGCCCAGTCCGATGGTATAGACTCTTACGCCGAATTGCTTGGCGATGTCGGCGGCGGTCAGTGGCGATATGTCGCCCATGTTGTTGCTGCCATCGGTGAGCAGGATAACCACTTTGCTTTTTCCTTTTTGCTCTTTCAGGCGGCTCACGGCGTTGGCCAGTCCCATGCCTACGGCCGTTCCATCGGCGATGAGGCCGCTTGCGGCCAAGTCGGGGCGCACGTTGTGCAGCAGGTTTTGCAGCGAAGTGTGGTCGGTGGTCATGGGGCATTGGGTGAAAGCCTCTCCTGCAAATATTGTCAGGCCGATGTTGTCGTTGGGGCGTCCGGCAATGAACTCAGCGGCCACGTCCTTGGCTGCTTCCATGCGGTTGGGCGACACGTCTTCGGCCAGCATACTGGTAGAAACGTCCATGGCCAGCATGATGTTGATGCCTTCCACTTCCCGTTGGTTTGGCGCGTTGAAGGTCTGTGGCCTTGCCAGTGCCATCACCACGAGGGCAAACGCCAGACAGCGCAGCATCATGGGCAGATGGATGAGCCGCGTGCGCAATGAGCGTGGAGCGTAGCGATAGGCGTTGGTGCTGCTCATGCGCAGTGAGGGCATACGGTTCTTTCTGCAAAGGAAGTACCACAATGCGTAGGGCACTATCAGCAGCAGAAGCAGCAAATATTCCTTATTAGCAAATTCCATTCTCCTTGTTTCTATAAATTGACGGCTACGGCCTTGGTTCTTGTGCTCTCTTCAACGGCGGTGATGCAATCATCTTTAGAATAAAAGAGTATAAGCCGTTGTGAGCACATAGGCCGTCAGTGCCACGGCTGCCGTTGCCATAGTCAGCATGGCCACGCGCACGCCCAACCTCCGCCGGCGTTTGCTGAGTTCTTCTCTCGTTATGGGCTGCTCCATGTGCGCCTCTTCCGTTGGCGCGTTCTGGTGCGTTTCCTCAATGAAGTGCATTACGTTCGACAGATACAGATCTCCCTTGCTGCGGTCGGCGTGGTGTCGGGCAAACTTCACGAGGTCTGCTGTTGTGAACAGGTCGCGC
Source organism: uncultured Prevotella sp. (assembly GCA_964487905.1). Classification (GTDB taxonomy): domain Bacteria; phylum Bacteroidota; class Bacteroidia; order Bacteroidales; family Bacteroidaceae; genus Prevotella. The sequence continues at coordinate 29,394 of CAZASQ010000005.1, forward strand.
AGTTCCTCTATTTTCTCTTGGCTTTGTTCTTGCGCCAAGCGAGTGATAATCTCTTGCGAGGTCATTTCCATGGCGTTGAAGCCAAACCGCTCGCTCATGTAGCGGCGCAGGACGTTGGTCAGTTCGGTGTAGTACTCTTTTTGGTTGATGCTCTCTGCCTGTCTTGCGGCTTTTATCTCCGTTATGCGGCGCAACGCCTTCTGGTGGGGCGGCTCATGCTTTGCGGTGAATATGTGGCTGATGACGGGCTTGTTCTCCCGCAAGCGTGTGTACAGATACCACGCCATGCCCATCAGCAGCAATACCAGAAAGCTCAGCGCGTAGAGCGGCCACCAGTCGTCCCAGCAGAACGGCGTAGCCTGTGTGTCGTGGGGCGGCTTGATGTTGCTGGGGTGTATGGTGTCCACCTTCACTGTCAGCACGTGCAGGGGGATGGGCTGCGTCTCGCTCTTTTTGCCGTCCACGGAGACGGGGAGCGCGGGCACGGTGATGATTCCCTCGTCCCATACGGTGATGTTGTAGTGGCGTGCATAGGTTGTCTGCCCGTCCGTTGTGGCTGTATCGCCTTGCTCGCCGATAATCTCCAGCTGCGGCGTGAGCATCTTGTCCTTGCCTTGTGGCCATTCTATGCGTGCGCCGTTGCGGGCTTTCACCTCAATGGTGAGCCTGTTGTGGCCGCCCACTTGCATCCGCGTGGAGTCGAGGCGTGCCGTGACTTGTGCCGAGGCGGTCAGCGACAGCAGCATGATGGCCAATATGGCGAAATGTCTTCTCATTTATCTCCCTCTTTGTTTAAACAGGCGCAGCAGCGACCGCGCATAGTCATCGCTTGTGGCAATGGATGCGCAGTCCACGCGACAGCGGCTCAGCGTGTCGCTGAGCTTCCGTTCTTGTTGCAGCCAGTGGTCGTGATGCTGGCGGCGCAGCCGCTGGTCGGCGGTGTCTATCACCATCTCATGCCCGGTTTCGGCATCGCACACGCTGATTAGTCCCACGTTGGGCATCTCGCGCAGCAGCGGGTCGTAGACCTGGATGGCCACGACATCGTGCTTGCGGTTGGCAATGTTGAGTGTGTGCTCAAAGTCGGCTGTGTCGTAGAAGTCGCTGATGATGAACGTTGTGGCCTTGTGCTTCGACACCCTGTTGAGGAATTCTATGGCTTGTCCTATGTCGGTGCGGCGGCTTTTGGGCTTGAGTTCCAGCATCTCCCGGATGATGTGCAGGATGTGCTTGCGTCCTTTCTTGGGCGGGATGTACTTCTCTATGTGGTCGGAGAAGAACACCACGCCTATCTTGTCGTTGTTCTGAATGGCGCTGAAGGCGAGCGTGGCGGCTATCTCGGTGGCCATGTCGCGCTTGGAGCAGACTGTGGAGCCGAAGTCGAGCGAGCCACTCACGTCTACGAGCAGCATCACCGTCATTTCGCGCTCTTCCTCGAACAGCTTCACGTAAGGGCGGTGGAAGCGTGCGGTGACGTTCCAGTCGATGTCGCGCACGTCATCGCCGTATTGATACTCGCGCACCTCCGAAAAGGTCATGCCGCGTCCGCGGAAGGCGGAGTGGTACTCGCCCGCGAAGACGTTGCGGCTCAGTCCCCGGGCGCGAATCTCAATCTTCCTGACTTTGCCCAGCAGCTCTTGAGCGTCCATTAGGGCACCTCCACCTTGTTGATGACCTGCGACACGATGTCTTCGGTGGTCACGTTGGCGGCTTCGGCCTCATAGGTCAGCCCGATGCGGTGGCGCAGCACATCGTGGGCCACGGCGCGCACGTCCTCGGGCACTACGTAGCCTCTGCGTTTGATGAAGGCGTAGGCGCGGGCGGCCTTGGCCAGGCTGATGCTGGCGCGCGGACTGCCGCCAAACTGTATGTGCTGGCGAAGCCCGCTGAGCTGGTAGCGGTCGGGATAGCGTGTGGCAAACACGATGTCGGCGATGTATTGCTCTATCTTCTCATCGATGTAGACTTCCTCCACCACCTTGCGGGCGCGCAGAATCTGCTCCGCATCGGTCACGGGGAGTGCCGTTGTGCGCTCGCCCGACAAGTTTCCGCGTATGATGCGTTTCTCCTCTTCGAGCGTGGGGTAGTCGATGATCACTTTGAGCATGAAGCGGTCCACCTGTGCCTCGGGCAATGGGTATGTGCCCTCTTGCTCTATGGGGTTCTGCGTGGCCATGACGAGGAACGGTTTGGGCAGTGTGAACGTCTCATCGCCGATGGTTACCTGATGTTCCTGCATGGCTTCGAGCAGCGCGCTTTGCACTTTGGCCGGGGCGCGGTTGATTTCATCGGCCAGGACGAAGTTGGCAAACACCGGGCCTTTCTTCACTTGGAAGCGTTCTTCCTTCTGCGAGTAGATCATGGTGCCCACCACGTCGGCCGGAAGCAGGTCGGGGGTGAACTGTATGCGGCTGAACGAAGCGTCAATCAGTTTGGACAGCGTGCTGATGGCCAGTGTCTTGGCCAGTCCGGGCACGCCTTCCAGCAGCACGTGGCCATCGCAAAGCAGGCCGATGAGCAGCGATTCCACCAGATGGCGTTGCCCCACAATCACTTGGCTCATGCCTGTGGTGATGTTGGTCAAGAATGCGCTCTGTTGCTCAATGCGTGCGTTGAGTTCGCGAATATCGATGGGTTCTGACATTATTCTGTTTTTGTTCTTGTATGACTTTTCTTGATGCGCTCCCTCGAAGGGGTGCTCTTTTCAGTGGCAAAATTACAACATTCGCGGCGTTGTGTCGAAAATAGCTTTCTAAATAATATTAAAAATCGCGATGGTTTCTGTTATTTTAAGAAAGATTTTACATTTGTTTTGCTTGCTTGGCTTGTCCGCTGCGCTGCTTGGCGGGTGTTTGCGTTTTTTGCTGTTGCTTGGTGGCTGTTGCTTGGAGGTGGTGTCGGCTGGCCTTGCTGCTTCTGTTGTTTGCGTGGGAGCGGCTATGGCGGCATGGGGTGTTGTGGCGGCGAGAATGATAGGTGCTTGGCGGGGGTAGGGTGGGGGTGTGCTGGGCGGCTGTGAATGGTGGCTTTATGTTTGGTTGTATACTCTGAATAATTTACAAATATTTGGTTTCGCGTTGCTGTGTCTATGCTTCTGTTTTGCGAAAGGTTACGTTTTGCCTTGCAAAAGGTTACCTTTTAGGCGGCAAAAGGTAACCTTTCGCGGTGTAAAACCATACGTATTGTTATTCGCTTGATAATCTTGTGGTTATGAAAATGGCTTTTCGGCGCTTTATGCATTGCTATTTTGGGGTGCGTACTGTGGTTTTTATTGTGTCGTCATTGGCTTGCTCGTTTGCTGTGCGCGCTGGTATGGGTGTTCCTTGGATGAGTCTGCTGTGGTCTGTTTCTTTACATTTTTCGTGTGCTGGTTGTGTTTTCGCCCTCTGTTTTCTTTTGCTTTCTGCATCGCCGCGCACGACCTGCTTGGCAGCGGCGTGTTGGCGGCATGGCGTGGCGGCGCATTTGATGGTTTCGGGTTCGGATTTTCGGGGCTGAAAGAGGCCAGAAGCCTTTTCGGGGGCATTCTTGCCGATATTTTTCCCATCCCCTTGCGTATGTCAGAAAAACCCCGTAAATTTGCAGTAGGTAAAGAATGACAGAATGGAAAAGAACTTACAGCAACAGCATACAGCGCAATCGGCCTCGCAGGAGGCATCCCGTCAGAACCCTTTCCTCCTTCCCTATGATACGCCTCATGATGTTCCGCCCTTTGGGCGGTTCACCCTGCAAGACGTGGAGGAAGCTATGCTTGAGGGAATGCGGCGCGAGGATGAGCAAGTGGAGAAAATGCTGGCCGACCCGGCAGAGCCAACGTTCGACAATACCCTCATTCGCGAGGACGAGGTGAAAGGCCGCAAGAACTATTACAACCTCTTGGGGCGTGTGGAGGGCGTGTTCTTCAATCTGCTCAGTGCCGAGAGCAATGACGAGATGGAGGCGTTGGCGCAGAAGATGAGTCCCATTCTGACAAAGCATTCCAACGACATCAGCTTGAATCCCCGCGTGTTTGAGCGGCTGCAGAAGGTGAAGGCACACCACAGGGAGCTGACTTCGGAGGAGGAGACGCTGCTTCGGGAGAGCTACGATGGCTTTGTGCGCAGCGGCGCGCTGCTTGACGAGGCGGGAAAGGCGCGCTTCCGCGAGATAACCGAGGAGGCCAGCCGCCTGTCGTTGCAGTTCTCGCAGAACCTGCTCAAAGCCACCAAGGCTTTTACGCTGCATCTGACCACCGAGGGGGAACTTGCCGGGCTGCCACCCACGGCATTGGAGGCTGCTGCCACGGCGGCGCGGGAAGCCGGCAAGGAGGGATGGCTGATTACGCTCGACGCGCCCAGCTACGGGCCGTTCATGATGTATGCCGAAAGGCGCGACTTGCGCGAGCGGCTCTATATGGCGCGCAATACGCTTTGCACCTCTGGCGGGGAGAGCAACCTCGATATTTGCCAGCGGCTTGTCAACCTTCGCCGCGAACTGGCGCAGCTGTTGGGCTATGAGACCTACGCCGACTATGTGATGAAATACCGTATGGCATCAACGGCGGACAATGTCTATAAGCTCCTCGATGAGCTTATTGATGCCTACAAGCCCGCCGCCATGCGCGAGCGCGATGAGGTGCTGGCACTGGCAAGGGAACTTGAGGGCGATGACTTCAAGGTGATGCCTTGGGATACGGCCTATTACAGTCATAAACTGAAGATGCGCCGCTATGACTTAGACCCCGAAATGCTGCGTCCTTACTTCGAACTGGGCAACGTAATCAAGGGTGTGTTCGGGCTGGCGACGCGTCTCTACGGCATCACGTTCAAGGAAAACACTGCCATACCGGTCTATCACCCGGATGTTCGCCCCTATGAGGTCTATGATGAGGACGGCAGTTATCTCGCAGTGCTCTATGTTGACTTCCATCCGCGTAAGGGTAAGCGCGACGGGGCGTGGATGACGGAATATCAAGGACAGTGGATTGAAAAGGACGGAACCAACGTGCGGCCGCACGTGTCATTGGTAATGAACCTCAGCAAGCCCACCGATGGCCGCCCCGCGTTGCTCCGGCTGGGTGAGGTGGAGACCTTCCTGCATGAGTTTGGCCATGCCCTGCACGGTATGTTTGCCAATACGCGCTTCGAATCCTTGTCGGGCACTAACGTGTGGTGGGACTTTGTGGAGCTGCCATCGCAGTTTATGGAGAACTATGCCACCGAAAAGGAGTTCCTTCGCACCTTTGCTTTCCATTACGAGACGGGCGAGCCGATGCCCGACGAGCTGATAGACCGCATTCGGGAGAGTCGCAATTTCAATGTGGCATCGGGTTGCTTGCGTCAAGTAAGTCTCGGTTTGCTCGACATGGCCTACTATACGCAGCGCGCGCCGTTCAGCTCCGACATCCTCACTTTTGAGAAAGAGGCGTGGAAGAAAGCCATTATCGGAACGCAATTGCCCACCACTTGCATGACAACGCAGTTCTCGCACATCATGGCCGGAGGCTATGCGGCAGGCTATTACAGCTACAAATGGGCTGAGGTGCTGGAGACTGATGCGTTCAGTATGTTCCAGGAACACGGCATTTTCGACCGTCACACGGCGCGATTGTTCCGCGACTGTGTGCTGTCGCGTGGCGGCACGGAGCATCCGATGACCCTTTACAAGCGTTTCCGTGGCCATGAGCCAGCCATCGATGCCATGTTGAGGCGCGATGGACTTGCTGATGCGGCTGACGGTCGCAAGGAAGCAGGCGGGAAAGTGTCGTAGTGTGAGACGAAAGTGGCTCTTTCAGGGTGGATTAAAGCCTTGTCGGGCCAATGACCAAGTACCATAACATTAATCATATCAACCCCAATGGAAGAGAACGACAAGCAGAGGCTGCTCGATTCGCGCTATTTGCGCATGGCGGCGATATGGGCTGAGAACTCCTATTGCCAGCGACGCAAGGTGGGCGCGCTCGTAGTGAAGAACAAAATGATAATCAGTGATGGCTTCAACGGCACTCCGAGCGGCTTTGAGAACGTTTGCGAGGATGCGGAAGGTGTCACGAAGCCCTACGTGCTCCACGCCGAGGCCAACGCTATCACCAAGTTGGCGCGCAGCGGAAACAACAGTGACGGGGCAACGCTTTACGTTACGGCCTCTCCGTGCATTGAATGCGCCAAGCTAATCATTCAGGCGGGCATACGCCGGGTGGTCTATGGCGAGCAGTACCGCCTTTGCGATGGTGTGGAACTGCTGCGCCGGGCTGGTGTTGTGGTAGAGGTGCTTCCCTTGTAAGTTGTGGCGTGCGTCATGATTTTGGCCACAAGGCGTGGCAGGATGGCGTTGCCAACAGTCACAAACCCTAAGTTATAAAAAGCAATAATGTCAAGAAACAAGTCCAATCGGTTCACTCCGCTGCTGATGGCGGTGAGCGTTGTCGTAGGAATACTTATCGGAACGTTCTACGCCAATCACTTTTCGGGCAACCGCCTCAGTATTATCAACAGCGGCAGCAACCGTCTTAACAACCTGTTGCGCATCATTGACGACCAATATGTCGATACTGTCAACATAGATGACCTCGTAGACAAGGCCATTCCTCAAATTTTGGCTCAGCTCGATCCGCACTCTGTCTACATATCCAAGGAGGATGTGCAGAAGGCCAACAGTGAGTTGAAAGGCAGTTTCTCGGGAGTTGGCGTGGAGTTTACCATCCAGCGCGACACCATCAACGTGGGGAATGTGGTCAAGGGTGGCCCTGCTGAGAAGGCCGGCATACTTGCCGGCGACAAAATCGTGGAGGTGGACGGCAAGCCTTTCGTCGGCGAGGTTGTCACGGACACTGAAGCGCGTCACCGTCTCATGGGGCCGAAGGGCACAAAGGTGGTCATTGGCGTGCGGCGCTATGGCAGCAAGGCCATCAAACGTTTCACCATCACCCGTGCCGACATCGTTACGCCCAGCATATCGGCCACTTACATGATCAACGACAGCACTGGCTATATGCGCATCAAGAGCTTTGGCCAAAAGACCTACATGGAAATGCTGGCCGCCTTGGCCTCGTTGTCGCAGCAAGGGTTCACCAATCTGGTTATAGACTTGCGCGACAACACCGGCGGATATTTGGAAAGTGCCATCCAGATGGCCGATGAGTTCCTGCCCAAGGACCGACTTATCGTCTACACGCAGGGACGCAAGAGTCCCCGCCGCGACTATCGCAGCAGCGGGCGTGGTGCTTATCAGTCCATTCCGCTCGTTGTTCTCATCAACGAGGCTACCGCCTCATCGGCCGAAATCTTCTCCGGTGCCATGCAAGACAACGACCGTGGCACCATTGTTGGCCGCCGCTCGTTTGGCAAAGGTCTCGTGCAGCAGCAGGTGGGCTTCCCCGATGGCAGCGAGATACGCCTCACCATAGCCCGTTACTACACGCCTGCGGGCCGTTGCATACAGAAACCCTACAAGATGGGCGATGAGGAGGGCTACGAGCAGGATATTATCAACCGCTATGAGCACGGCGAATTTTTCTCGCAAGACAGCATACGCCATGCCGGACCGGCCTATCACACCCGCCTTGGACGCTCCGTCTACGGCGGCGGAGGCATTACGCCCGACATATTCGTGGCCGAGGATACCTCCGATGTGACCTCCTACTACAAGCAGGCGGTTATGAGCGGCTTGGTGATGCAGTTTGCGTTCAATTATATCGATGCCAACCGTCCGCGTCTGCGCACGCTGGGCGAGGTGATGGAGTTGGTAGACTATGTCCATAAGCAGAATCTTGTGGAGCAGTTTGCCACTTTCGGAAGCCAAAACGGGCTTCCGCGCCGCAATCTCATGATTCGCCGCTCGCATCGGCTGCTGGAACGCTTCATCGACAGTCGCATCGTGTATAATATGTTCGATGAGGAGACGCTCATGAAGTTCCTCAATCAGGACGACCCCACTGTGGAAGCGGCACTCAAAGTCTTTGCGCGTGGCGAGGCTTTCCCCAAGCCTCCCAAGTCCAAAGGGAAGGCAGTGGCCAAGCGGGGCGGTGCCAAGAGCAAGAAATAGCTTTGGCAAGGGCTGCGCATGACTGTGATAGAGCACAGGAAAAGCAGTGATTGAGTGAGGAATGGCTGTGGATGAGGAAGGGAAAAGCAGCTGTTAAGGAATAGAATGGCAAGTGTTTCATCTTCGGGAATGTTCCCGGATAGCTGATGACAATGATGGAAGAGAACAAACAGAAGTTGGCTTTGGCCACAAAGCAAGAGGCCAGACGATATGTCCGCGGGCTGAAAAAGCAATATGGTGAGGAACGCTTGGTGGAGCTGTCTGCCCCCGTCATTGCGGCGTTGCTTGCCGACAGCCGTTTGCGCGAGGCGCGCACGGTGCTGCTCTATCACTCCCTGCCCGATGAGGTGTACACTCACCGTCTCATCGGCCAAATGCTTGAGCAGGGCAAGCGGGTGTTTCTGCCCGTGGTGATTAGCGATACGGAGATGGAAATCAGGGAATATACCAGCCATACGGGCATGGAGCAGGGCAATTTTAGTATCTTTGAGCCGCAGGGAGAGCCGTTCACCGATTATGATGCCATCGATGTGGCCGTCATTCCGGGCATGGCATTCGATGGGCAAGGCCATCGGCTTGGGCGCGGACGCGGCTATTATGATCGCTTTTTGGCGCAAGCGGCGCGCACTTACAAGATTGGTGTGTGCTTTCCGTTCCAGTTCTTGCCCGCGATACCGTGTGAGCCAACCGATGTGCCCATGGACAAGGTGGTCTGTGGAGGCTGATAGTCCGCATTTTTGTGGCTTGGGGTAGCATCTGTTTGACGTGCCGTTGCGTCAGTTTGTTGAAGAAAGGTTAAGCGTTTGAGCCTCAAATGTTTACGGAAAACTTATTTTGAATAAAGCGAAACGTATGGTTTTGGTCTCCAAAACCATACGTTTTGTTATGCAATAGGTATGCTTTTGCAGGGCGAAAGCATACCTATAGTGTTTTCATATTGTTTCCTGCGCGTGTGGCCGTAGGCCGTGCGGCGTTTTCGTTATGCTTTTTCGGCAGCTGTAGGGGGCGCGGAGTTATAGTAGGCTCTGTCTAATTTGCCGTTAAATAGGTGGCGTATGGAGTCGGTTGGTTCGAAAAGGCGTGGAATTTTGTAAGCCTCAATCCGCTGGGCAAGGTGCTGTGCCAGTGCTTTCTTGCTGATTTCGCATCCCGAGGCCGTGGTGTAGACCAGCTTGATGGTTTGTCCGAAAATGTCGGAATGGGCGGCGCAGCACACGCAGTCGGCCACGGCGGGATGGGTGAGGGCCGCGCTTTCCACCTCCAGGGGCGACACCTTGAAGCCGCCAATATTGATGATGTCGCTGTTGCGTCCCGTAATGTGCAGCATCCCTTGCGCGTCTATTTCTCCAAGGTCGTTGGTGAGCACAGTTCCGTTGCGCATCACTGTCCGCGTCAGTTCGGTCTCGCCAAGGTAGCCACTCATCAGCGTCTGCCCGCTGCACGCTATTGTGCCATCGGGGGCAATGGCAAAGGCCGAGTTGCGCATGGCCTTGCCGCAGCAACCGGCCACGCAGGGCTGATGGTTGTAGTCGTATGTGGCTATGATGCCTGTCTCGGTGGAGGCGTAGGTGTTGTAGAGGCGCGTCTTGGGCAGTGCCTTGCAGAGCTGTTCCATGTCGGAAAGTGTGATGGCTGCGCCCCCGGTCTCGATGAAGTCTATCTTGTCGGCCAGCTGTGCAAGCTTTTTCTCGCCCATTTGCAGCATCAGGCGTATGCTGGCGGGCACCATGAACGTGGCCAACTTGCGGCTTGGGTAGCTGAAAGCATCGAAAAAGGCCGTCATGTCTTTCATGCCATCGAGTACAATCATCGTTCCGCCCTCGATGAGGACGGGCCAAATCTTGGACAGACTGCCGATATGGTCGAGCGGGCCGCAGATGATGAACACCGTTTCGGCGGTGAAGCCTTGCGCGGAAATCAGGTTTTCGGCGTTGGCCATCAGTGCGCGCTGGCTGAGCATCACTCCTTTCTGCTTCCCCGTAGAGCCTGTGGTGAACAATATGTCGGCTATGCGCTCTGCGGGGTGGTCGCTGTGGGGCATGGTCTCGCTGCCATAGAGCTGCCTGATGTGGTTGGCGGCGGCTTCGGGAAGGTGCATTCCCAGTGGCGCGGCGGCCGCGCCAAGCAGGTGGGCGGCCATGTAGTGGAGGAAAAAGTCCACGGACGGTGTGGCGCGGAAGAAGTGGGGCTTGCCTTGGGCAGCTCCCTCGCTCCGCAACTGTTCTTGGCTGGCCAGCGTGGCTTGCCATAGCTCGCCGTAGGTGGTGGGCAGGCCTTGGCAAACGATGGCCACTCGCTCGGGTTGTGTCAGTGCGTGGCGTGCCACATGGCTTTCCAGCGTGTGTGCCGGACGGTCTGCCGTCTTATCCATCTTGTCTTTTGCTGTCGATTTTGGCTTGCACCAGCTGCGCCAGACTGTCTATGCTCTTGAAGTTCTTCGGTGTCACGTCTTGCGCGTCCAGTTCTATGCCGTAAGCGCGGGAGAGTGTCATGAGGATGGCGGTGATACCGAGCGAGTCAAGCTCTGCAAACAGGAATTTGGCATCGAAGTCTACGAGCGGAAGAAGGTCTTCCAGCATGGTTCTTATCTCTTCTTTCATTGTCTGATAATTTCTTTTTCGGTTTTTGATATGTTGTGTTGTGGGGATTGATTTTTGGCTTCCTTAGTTGCCTTAGTTGCTCATGCGGCTTTCATTGGGGCATGGGTTGCTGGCGGCGGCGTAGCTCTGGGCTTGCACGGGCTTGATGTTGGGTGCGATGCGGCAGGCCATTTGTTGGCAAACGGCCAAGTCGTCGTCATCGTTGGTGTGGGCAATGATGGTGGCTTGTGGGTGGGCAATGGCTGTTAGCAATGCCACGGCGCCGTAGTTTCCGCCCCTCACCGTGATGATATGGTTGTCTGTGGTGGGCATGATGAAGTCGCCGGGATGGCGCAGGGCTGCTTTCACTTGTCTCACGATGTCATTTCCGCAGTAGTGGTAGACGTCGCGCACATAGCGGACGCGCTCTTCCAGGCTGCTTCCTGCCCCGCAGTGTTGCGGATGCTGTCGCGGCATCAGCAGCGAATGGAGTGTGATGGGGCGGCGGCGGAGCTTTCCGTTCTTGCTGACGAGCCAATTGAATACGAAAGGTGGCAGCAGCCATGCCATCAGCACAACGGAGAACATGCCAATGATGGTGATTACGGCAAGAGAGTGGAGTGCCGGATGGCGGGCAACTATCAGTGCGCCCATGCCGATGAACATGATGAGGGCCGAAAGCAGGATGCTGTGCTTGTAAGAGGCCAGCATCTTCCTGCCGTAAGCGTATTCGTGCTGGCATCCTTCGGTCATGAAGATGGTGTAGTCGTCGCCTTGTCCGAAGATGAAAGTGGCCAGAATGATGTTGACGATGTTGAAATCAACGTGCGTCATGCCCATAATGCCCAGTATCCACACCCAACTCACGGCCATGGGGAGGAAAGACAGCGTGGCCAGTTCGATGTTTCCCATCGAGAACCATAGGAATAGGAACACGATAAGTCCGCAGGCGTAGCCGATGTAGTTGAAGTTGTCGGACAGATGGTTGGCTATGGAGCTGTTCAGCTGGCCGATTTCGAACATGAAATGGTTGTCATCGCTGATGGCTTGCCCAATGTTCGCCATCGTTTGGGGCATTTGTGGTTCGCTTACGGTCAGCACATCGATGACGTTATGTGTGCCGCTGGCTTTGTCAAGGTAGATTCTGTTCTTGAAAGCACCCTCTTGCAGCGGCTTGAAGTAGCTGGCCGGGCGGGTGGGATAGTCTCCGTTGAGTATCTGTATGAATTCTTCGAACGAGCCTTGGGCGAATCCTTCCCGGTCGGCTTCTTCGGCTATGGAGGCCGTCAGTTGCTGTCTGTGCTTGGCTATGAATGCGTTCCATCGGCTCAAACGCTTCTCCTGCTCGGCCTTTGAGCAAAGAAATGTGCCGACTCCGCTCATCGTTTGCGGCTGTTGGAGCGTGTTCAGCCGGGGCAAAATGCGCTCGTGGGCTGCCAAGGCTTCCTCCATCGTTTGCCCGGACGACACCACATAGACTTCCTTTTGTCCTTTTGTGGACTGCAGTTGCTGCGCCAAGTAGTCCATATTCTGCCGCTGCGTGTCGGTCATATAGTTGATATGGCTCAGATTGGTGTCGAACCCGGCGCGCGAACTGTATGCGGCAAAGACGATGGTGAGCACCGCCACTGCGCCTATAATCCACTTCTTGTTCTCTATTCTTGCGTTCCCAATCTTGTCCAAGAGTGGATTTGGGCGGGGAGTGGTGCGGCGCACGAGGTGCGGAAGGAACACGATGACAAAGAGAATGGTGCCCAAAAGCAGGAAAGAGGCAAACAAACCGAGGTCGCGCAGGGCGATGGATTGCAGCGGAACAAGCGTGAGAAACGCGCCAATGGTGGTGATGTTGCCCACCATCAAGGGCGTGATGATTTCCTTGATGGCCTGTCTTGTGTTGGGCGTGTGTGTCAGATGCGCGATGAGATGTAAGGGATAGTTGATGGCAATGCCGATAATGACCGACGAGATGCCCACCACGATGATGGAAGTGTTGTCGTTCACCACCGACAAAGCACCCAAGGCCACCAGCCATCCCCACGATATGGACAGGCCGATGAGCAGAATGTTCCATGCGTTGCGAATGGTAAGGGCAAGCAAAAGCAGGATGAGCGTCACCGCGATGGCCACCGACACGATGCTGTCGGTCTTGATTTGCGATGCATTGTCTACGGCAATGACTGGCCCGCCGGTCAGTTGGATGTCCATATTGGGGTAAATGCGTTCCGTTTCTTCTTTCGCCGTTTCTATTTTGCTGATGAGTTGCCTGTTGTTTTCGGTCTCGCTCGACCCATAGGGAGAAGCTATCAGCACCACGGCGCGCCTCATGTCGGGCATGAAAATACTTCCGCTGTACAGCTCGTAGCTTGTATTGGCCGATTGTGGCGACAGTTTCTCCACCACGGGGGTGAACCAATTCAGCGGGTCTCTGCCTATATTCTCCGACAGTAGGCCACCTGATGGGAAGAGCAAGGTTTGCTTGTCTTGTTGCAACAGGGACGTTATGAAGTCTTTCTGTGCCAGTTGGGCTTCCATGCGGCGGTAGTCTTCATCGGTGAGAAAGTAGGGAATGTTGGCATAAACGAAGTCGGCCAGCGTGTAAAACTTGTCCAAATCCATTTGCGCCGTGATGCTTTTCTCGTCTATTCCCGCTTCTGTCAGCTTGCCATGAAACATCTCCACGGCCTCCACAATGCTGTCGGGAGTGGCGGAAGTGCCTTCCCTTGCGCCGATTAGAGCCACGATGTTGTCAGAACCCGATATGCCTTGATAGACGCGCATGGCTTCTTGGCCCCGCTTGTCGAACGGGAGGAAGTCGGAAATGTCTTCCTTGTAGCTGATGCGGAGGACGAGCATGACCGACAAAACCGTCAGCACTGCCAGCCAAACGAACATGATGCCCCGGTGGCCGTGCAGATAATCATAGAGGCGCAGGATTCTTTTGGTCATTTCCCGATGGTTGATGATGGGGTGAGGGCGGTGGGCACGGTTGCCGTCAGCCTACGAAGCCATGCCAGAAATGTGTCCTTCCATTGCCGGCTTTCTTCGCTTCCTTTTGTCGTTGACGCACCGAATCCATGTCCGCCGCGCTCATACTGTATGAAAAGATGTGGCACTTGGCGGGCTGTCAGTGCCGAGTCGAGCAGTTCGGCGTTGTGGTAGTGTACGATGGGATCGTCCTTGCAGTTCATCAAAAACACCGGCGGGCAGTCTTTGGGAACGTGCCGTTCCAGCGAGAGAGCATCGCGCAGGTGCTTGTTGCTCTTGCTGTTGTCGCCCAAGAGTCCTCTTCGCGAACGCTTGTGGGTGCAGGGGTGCGTCATGCTCACTACGGGATAGATGGGCGCAACGAATGCCGGCCACTCCTCTTGGGGCAACCATTCTACGGCGCACATGGCAAGATGGCCTCCCGCCGAAAACCCCATTACGCCCAGTTGCTGAGGGTTGATGCCGTATTGGTCGGCATTTTGGCGCACAAGACGCATGGTTTGGCGCAGGTCGTTGATGGCATCGGGATGGCGGTTGCCCCGAAACAGATAGCGAAAGCGGGTGATGAAGGCCGGGACGTAGGCGGTGCGGTAGCGCAGCACGAAAGCCGTGATGCCGTTGGCTTGCAGCCATTGGCCCACCTCTTCGCCCTCATGGGTCATGTCGTGCCAGAAATAGCTCCCTCCGGGACATACTATGATGGCGGGATTGTTGCTTCCCGGCGCAATGTAAGGGGTAAGCTCAACGCGCTTGCCCACGTCAGTGCCTTCCCAAATGTTGATTTGTGCCTCGGCGGAATGCCACTGGATGGCAAGCAGGAGGGTGATGATGATAAGTCGTTTAAACATGTTGCTCAATCTTGTCGGACAGTTCTTCGTACCATTTGGCGTACATTCGGCGGAAGAACTTTGTTTGTTCGCGCACGCCGCCGATGCTTTTCAGCTCGTCCTGCGTGTATGGCTTGCCCACCTCAAGGTGTACGGGGCTTTTTCTCAGCACGTGGGTGTGCTTCCTCAATACGCGTCCTGCGCCATAGAGTATCATTGGGGTGATGCCCAGTCCGAGCTGCTCGGCCACGTGGAAAGCGCCATGACGGAATTTGGAAACCTTGCAGCTGGCCGAGCGCGTGCCCTCCGGGAAGATGGCGATGCTGTAGCCCCGGTCGGCCAGCGACTGCAGTTTGGGCAGCAGCTCATCGATGCCTCGCGACACGGGATAGTACTCGGCGTTGCGTATCAGGAATCCATAGAACGGGCTGCGCCACACCCAGTCGTTGGTCAGAAACACCATCTTGGGCGAGAGCATCAGCAGATAGACCAAGTCGAGATGCGACTGGTGGTTGCATATCAGCACGGAGGGCTTGTCGAAATCGGCTTCCGCGCTCACCGACTGTGAGAATCGTGTTCCGGGAATGCCCATCTTGTGCACCACAAAGCGGGCATAATGATAAATCAGCAGGTGCAGCCGCCATTTCTTCTTCTCCGTCATTCGCCCTGCCTTGACGTACATCCATACGGCCGGGGTGATGACGATGAGCAGGGAGAACACCACAAAGAGTATGGCCCAAGCGGTGCGAAGGAGCGTTGCTGCCTTGCGCCAGAGCGTGCAGGGCAGGCCGTAGATGATGGCCAGCACGCAGAGAACGGTGTTGAGGATGCTTATTCGCGTGAAGTCCCATGCCGGCCGGAAGTGGCTGACGCGTTCTTCCTTGGGAGGATAGTAGACGTCAATGGGGATGGAATGGATGCCCACTCCGTGCCAGGAGGAGAACACAAGCAGTTCCAGTTCGGCCTCGTAGCGCGATGTGAGCATACGGTAGCCATGAAGCTTGCGCAGCGGATAGAGGCGGAAACCGGTCTGCGTGTCATCGAGCCAGTGCCCCGTCTCCACGAAGAACCAGAAGTTGGAGAAGTGGTTGGCAAAGCTGCTGCCCTTGGAGCGTATGGCGTTTTGCAACTTTCTCTTTCCCAGTATGATGCATCCGGGCCATTGTCGGTTGGCTTCGAGGAAGGCCGGGATGTCCTTGGCATAGTGCTGACCGTCGGCATCCATTGTGATGGCATAGGCAAAGCCCGCTTGCAGCGCGGCGGCGAAGCCTTGCTTGATGGCGTGTCCCTTGCCCCGGTTGGCGGGATAGCTCACGAGGCGCACCCCGGGAATGCCTTGCAGGATGCCGGTGGTGCCATCGTTGCTGCCATCGTCCACTACAAACACATCGTCGCAGTAGCGTTGCGCGTCTTCCACGACACGCCGTATGCTGCCCACATTGTTGTAGGTGGGTATCACAACGCATATGCCTCTTTGCCGAAGGCTATGTCTGATGTTGGCCGTGTCGCTGTCTGTGCTCATCGTTTTTTTTTCTTTGGAAAAGTCATAGGTTACCTTTTGGCTTGCAAAAGGTATGGTTTTGTGTCGCAAAAGGTATGGTTTTGGCCGCCAAAACCTATGGTTTCGCCAGCCGTTAGGGGCGATATGGAAAATGTGATGCCGTGCTTGCGGTCGGCGTAGCTGGTTTTTCCCTCGCGCAGGGCATGGATAAGCTCGCGTAAGTCGTTGGCTATCAGTTTGCGAATATACCATTTGCTCAGCGTGGCTGCGGCGTGGCTGATGCGCACCTTGTCCTTCTTGATGTCGTAGGAGAAGCCGATTGCGGTGATGCCAAACTCGTTGATGATGGCTCCGTGGATGGTGTTGCCCTCCCGGCTGAGCGCGCAGATGCCGCTGATGCTTCCCTTGGGCAACTCTATCATGGCCGCAGCGGTGACTTGCTGGCCATCGCTTTCGGGATAGAAGGTCTGTGCCTGCGCCGCAAGGGGCGCAAGGAGGCAGGCTGACAGGCTAATGCTGGCTAAAAAGTTTCGCATCGATGGGAACGTTTGTTTTGACGTTTTTCAGCACAATGTCGGTTGTGTCGCCGTTTTTCTCCACCATTCTCACGCCCGAAACGATGCCCTCGCGCATATTGAAAGTCACGATGACGGACTTGAACATCTGCTTCATTGGGTTCTTCTTCGGGGTCATGGTGGCTTTCCATTCGTTGCCGTTGCCCTGCAATGTCACGCTGAAGTCGCGGCTGTTTGACACGCAAGTGCCCAGCACGCTGCTCATCATGATGCGCGTTATCTCCTTGAACATCTTGCTTTGCGCCACGTTCACCTTGTTGCTCCCTTTGGCGTTCTTCATCCACACGGTTTGTCCGTTCAGCATGAAGGTGTACTGATAGGGCGTGGTGTATTCCCATCGCAGCTTGTTGGGTGAGCTGTAATACATCTTTCCGCGCGACGTGACTTTGCTTTTCAGCATCTTCATGTGCTTCGTTTGCACGAAGTCGCAGCGCATGGAGCTTATTTGCGATGTGGCTTGGTTGATGCGTTGCCGCACTTGGGCTTGGGTGTAGTTTTGCGAGAACGACACCGTGGCGCACGTAATCAGCGCAATCAGCAGCAGGATATGCTTCCTTATCATTTCTTTATTTCGTTTTCGTAATCGTAATGACCGTTTTCTCGAAGCCTTGGCCAGCGTTTTGGGAACTGCAGGCGGCGATCTTGGCCTTGATAATTAACGCCAGTCGGAGGCTTTTATTTGACGATGAGGCCGCATCCCGCCATGATTAGCCCCACGCCTATCCACTTGGCCATGCTCACATCCTCATGGAAGATGAGTATGGCGGCCAGTATGCCGAAGACATAGCTTAGCGACCCCAGCGGATAGGCTACGCTCAGAGGAAATGTTTTCAGCATGAACATCCACAGGAGCGACGCGCCGAGGAAGAGAATGCCGCACAAAGCCAGCTGCCAGTTCGTCAGCAGGTTGCCCCAGAACGCCCATGACCACTCGAAAGGCTTCATGTGGGTCAGCGCAAGTTTCAAGAACACTTGTCCGCCGGCCAAGAGTGCGCTCTGAACGATGGCAAAGGGGATGACTTTCCACATAGTAATCAGTCTGTTGTTTTCAGTACGATGGCCAAGGATTTGACCGCTGGCGGCGTGTCTTGTCCGAGCTGTTGCAGCAGCCGGGCAAAGAGTGGCGTGCTCTCATCGTGGCATCCCACGAGCACCGTTTGGCATCTGCCGAGGCGCAGCAGCAGTCGGGCTTGGTAGAGTGCCCATTCCAGCGAGCGTTCCTTTTGCGTGAACGTGGCGTTGTAGCCGTGGCACTTCAGATGGATGGCCACAAGGCTGCCCATCGTGTTGTGGGTGCTCTGCATGAAGTCGGTGGGGCTTGTCAGCGTTTCGCCCTCGGCCAGCTGGCGCAATAGCCGCTCGCTGCTTTCAAGGCTTCCCCAGCTTGTGCCTGTGATAATGGCATCGGGCATGGCAATGCCGCTCTCCTCCAAGGCTTCCAAGGAGGTAATCAGCACGCTCTTCATGATTTTGCCCATGCGGCGCGACTCCATTGGGGAGATGTATCGCCTGATGTCTTTGAGCTTTTCTGTGCTTGTGTTCTCCACTTGTGCAGCCACGGCGATACGGTTTTCGCCCATTAAGGTGGGGTTAGGGCACGCGGTGGGCGCATCGGAAAGGATAATGGAGGAGTCGTTTCCGCCAAAGCCGAACGCGTTGCACATGACATGGTGCAGGGTGATGTCGTTTTCGCCCATCGTGGGCACAAGTCCTTCGTCCATAGGCGTGCCCCATCCCAAGTTGGCAGGGATGAAACGGTGGTGCATGGCCGTCAGCGCAATCACGGCCGAGATGCTTCCCGCCGCGCTGGTGGTGTGTCCCGTGAATCCTTTGGTGCTGGAAACGGGTGGCATTTGGTGGCCAAACACTTGGCTGATGGCGTGGCTTTCGCTGGCATCGTTGTTGGGGGTGCCTGTCCCGTGAGCCTCAATCCATTGAATGTCGTGGGGTTGCAGGGCGGCCATCTTCAAGGCTTCGCGCATGGCCAGTTGCGCGCCGGTGCCTTCGGGCGAAGAAGCTGTCTGGTGGAAAGCATCGCAGGCGTTGCCGTATCCCGACAGGTAGGCGGCAATCTTTGCGCCGCGTGCCACAGCGTCTGCTTCCCGCTCCATGACAATGTAGGCCGCGCCCTCGCCCAAGTTGAGCCCTGCCCGCGTGTTGTCGAAAGGACGGCACGTGTGTTGGTCGAGAATCATCAGCGAATGGAAACCATTGAGGTGGAATTGCGACAGGGCTTCCGTTCCGCCCGCTACAACAATGTCGGCATCTCCTGCTTTCAGCATGTCTGCACCAAGAATGATGGCGTTGGCAGCAGAGGAACATGCCGTGGACAGCGTGGTGAAGTCGCTGAACAAATCAAAGTGGCGCGCAATGGCTTCGGTATTGCTTCCTCCATCGTGCTGGTTGAGGCTGCTGTCGGCTTTTTCCTCCTGCATCATTCGGGCGAACCGCTGCTCCGTGATGTCCATGCCAGCAACGGTGGTTCCCGAAATGAGTACAACGCGTAGTTGTTTCCTGTCTTGGGCTCGCGTATCCTTATTGTTGGCGCACCCATCCTCTTTTCCGGTGCGTGTTCTCTCCTCTTCGGTTTGCGTTTCCTTGTCGCAGAGTTGCGCTTGGGCAACGGCTTGCCGCACGGCCATCATGCCCATGAGTGCCGTGCGGCTGGTATTGGAGTTGTGGGGTAGGGATAGTAGAGCCTCCATCTCGCTGTTGGAGAGCTTCACCTCGCCCACGGGGAGATTGTGAAGAGCCGAGTGGAGATGGCGCATTTGGCCTATTCCTGTGCGTTGGTGCAGCAAGGAGTGGGCCACTTCTGCCGTGTTGTTGCCAATGGCGCAGACAATGCCTTCGCCTGTAATGACGATGGAGTGCGGCATCTTTACTTCGTGCGATGCTTTTGAACGTATTCGGCCATCGTGCGCACGTCCTTGAATACTTGTTTTCCCTCGGCTGCGTTGGCCATACGTATGCCATAGTTCTTCTCCATGAGCACCATCAGTTCCAAGGCGTCTATGGAGTCGAGGCCAAGACCTTCTCCAAAGAGTGGCGCATCTGCATCGATGTCTGCCGTAGTCATATCTTCAAGGTTCAAAGCCTTGATGATGGCTTCTTTGATTTCTTCTATCAGTTGTTCCATTGCTGTGTTTATTGTTCTTTAATAATGATATTGATGTCGGCCTCGAAGTGTTCCTCGTCATCGCAGTTGAGCCATCCGCCGATGATGCTTTTCGTTGCTTGGTCGGCAAGAGTGGAGCACAGGAGCTGCCGGATGATGTCGTTGTCGCGCCAGGGAAGCATGTAGAAAGCCGTTTCGCCATGATAATGGTTGCGAATGGCTATCTCTCCCGTCACGATATTGGGCAAGGTGTAGACAAAACGTTCGGGGCTGGGATAATAGTCATCGGGATTGACGAATGATTGCAAATAGTTTCGGTCGGCGCAAATGGAGCCAGAATGGCCTATCAGAGCCACTGCGCGGCTTTCGGGCGTACTGTATGGGTCTGTGCCCTCGGCTTTCAGCAGCAGTTCAGAGGCCACGAATCCCAGCCGGCATAGCAAGTCCATCTTGTAGAAACGTGGATAGTTGCCAATCAATTGCTTGTATATTTCCGTGACGAATGCCTTTCCCGTGGAGCCGTTGGCTGCTGTGAGTAGCGTCTTTCCGTCCATGGACGCTTCCGTGGGAGTGATGCGCACATGGTGAGTGGTGCGGAAAGAAGCGGCGGTGGGGCGATGCGTGCTGCCCGATTGCTTGCTTGCCAGCACTGCCGCGTTGCATCCGCCAAATCCGGAAAGCGTCTTGATGAAACTCTTTTTGGCTGTCTTCGCTTCTTTACTTGCGATATTGATGTCTCCGCTCACCCCTAATTCTTCGAAATACTTTGTAGGAAGTACGATGCCATCATCGATGGCGAGCATCGAAAGAACCGTTTCCAATATGCCGCAAGCTCCCATCGTGTGGCCATAGTTCCCTTTCAGTGCATTGACAGGTGTTTGGCCAAGTCCCGCTCTGTCGATGGCCACCGACTCCATTTGGTCGTTGAAGAGTGTCGCAGTGCCGTGGGCGTTGACGAAAGCTATGTCGTTGCCATCGTTCTCGCCTATGATGGCTTTCAAGGCAAGGTATGCTCCCTCCCCGTTCTTGGATGGTGCGCTGATGTGATAGGCATCGTTGCGCACGGCACCGCTTGCGATGTGCCACGTTCCCGGCTTGTTGGACAGCACGATGGTGGCTGCGGCCTCGCCAAGGTTCAGCCCGCACCGTTCCATGTCGAAAGGACGGCACGCGGCGGAGGACAGTGCTTGAAGCGATTGGAAACCAGACACGATGAATTGGCTTTGCGTCTCCACGCCGCACACGATGGCTTGGTCGTAGAAACCTAATTCCAGCAGACGGCTGCCGAGAATAATGGCCGACAATCCCGATATGCAGGCATTGTCGACAACGATGGGCTGTGTCTTGATACCTAACGCGTGGGCTATTGTTTGGGCACTGCTTGTGGGCAGAACACGCTCAGTGTCCACATCCTTGCGCCCCAGCCACGCTATGTTTCCTTTCGTTGTGCTGAGTATGAGCACCGTGCGCGGGCTTCCAGTGTTGATGTCTGCCGTCTTCAAGGCATCCTGTATGGAGCGGATGGCCAGCGACTCGCCCCGCGAGCATCCGTCTATTATCATGTCCTCGTTGTCTTTCTCGGAGAACAGGGAGGCGGCTATATTGTCGGATTCCCGCCAAAGTCCGTGCCATTGGCGTATGGATGTGCGTCCGTTTCTTACGGCATTGTAATTCTCGGATGCCGTTTTTCCCAGCGGGGATATGATGTTTTGGCCTATAACTGATACCATTGCTCAAACGTTTTTTTTGTTCCGCGTTAGTGAAAGGTGTGGCTACTCGTCCCAAAAGCGGAAGTAGTTGTACCATTGTGCGGGATATTGCCCGATGAGTTTTTCCATTTCGTTGGCATAGGCTTGCGCCAACTCGCTTGTCTGTTGCATTCTTGGCAGCGACTTGTCGTAGTGAAGCGGGGTCACATAGGCGGTATATTCCCGGCAAGCGGTCTTCATCACATTGACGGCCACCACATTCAGCCCGCGCATGGCGGCCACGGAGAAAGGCCCGGCGGGAAGTTGTGCCTTGCCGTTCAGCAGATTTATGCTCACCGTGCGTGAGGAGCCGAAGATGCGATCGGCGGGAATACTCACAATTTCGCCATCGGCCAGTGCGCGGTCTATCTCGAAAAGGTGGCTCATGTCTTGCCGGATGGGTATCATACGGATGTTGTTGTGGTCGAATATTCTCTCCCTGTTCTGCATTACAGACGCTTTCTCTCCCGCAAACACCAGTGCATTGAATGGCTTTTGGTGGGAAACCAGCTCATAGCCAGCCATCTCGTAGCAGCCTATGTGGCCGCTGAGGATTACAAAACCCTCGCTGGCTGTGGCAAGCTGGTGGAAATGCTCACCGCCGACCACCTTCAGCCGCATACGCTTGCCCGCATAGAGGGCGAATTTGTCGATAACCACCTGCGAGAATAGGCACAGATTGGCGTAGCTCATCAGCAACGACTTCATGCGGCCATAGCCGTGGCGCAGCCGAAAGTAGCCATAGGTAATCCTTGCGCCTGCCGAGAGGAGGAGACAGAAGGGAATAACGAATGCGGCCGCGAACGCATACCAAAGCCTTACGTCCGTGTGTCTCAGCAGACGGATGAGCCAACGGTGCATGAATCCGCTGCCAAAGGTGTTGCCGGCCCACTCTCTCTCTGCCATCGGGTTAGAGTTTGCTTGCCTGTTTGACCACCAAGATGGAGTGCCCTTGCCCGAGATTGTCGTGTATTTGCTCCACTTCCAGTCCGGCCTCATGAATGCATTGCTCCATGTCTTCGGTGTTGTACATCTTGGAATTGCCGTTGGCCAGCGCGGTGAAGTAGAGGCTGGTCATGGTCAGGCAAAGCGTTGCCGTCTCATACTTCTGCCTGTCCCACAGCGTCTCCATGATATAGATTCTCGTATGCTCGTCCATGGCCTTGCGGGCGCGCCGCAGAATGCTCACTATTTGCGGCATGCTGAAGCAATCGAGGAACTGGCTCATCCAGATGGCGTCGGGCTTGCTCTCCGTTTGTGGGAAAGGCTGGCTCTCGTCCAGCAGGTCTATGCCGTGCCCGCTTATTCTCTCCGCGCCTTTTTTGCCCCGGATGTTGTCCTGCATCATCTTGATTTGCTGCGGCAGGTCAAGTACGGTCACTTGTGCGGCCTCGTTGTGGTCGACGCAGCGCAAGGCCCACTTGCCCGTATTGCCTCCCACGTCATATAATGTGCGCACATGATGCTCATCGAATAGGATTCTCAACGCCTCGGGAAATGCCGAGTCGCTGTAGAAATGGTCAAAGTCGAGCCAGCTTTTCTGCACGTGCGGGGGCAGCTGCGACAATCCCTCGTAGATGGTGGGCCACTCGCCGAAGTGTCTTAAGCCCTCGGGCTTGCCTTGCAGGAGCGATTCCTCAAGCCGGAACCATCCCTCATAGTTCACGTCATGATTGAAGTTGATGTTCACGCGCGTTGCCGGGTCGTTCAGCAAGAACCATCCCGCCTTGGCGAGCGAGTAGCGTTCGCTGGCAGGATTCACGATAACGGTGCCGATACTTAAAGAGGCTTCCAGCAGGCACTTCACTGCGTAGTCGCTCAGCTGCGTCTTCCCGGCTATTTCCTGCCGTGTGAGGCCGCCGTCGCTGTTGCGCAGCAGCTCCAGAATGCCGAATTTCAGCATCAGCCGTGAGGCTTGGAATATGACCGGCCCCCAGGCTATGAACTCGGCAAGGCGTTGTGCCTCGCGTGCGGAAAGTTGCTCGCTCGTGTCTCTTTTCTCTAATGATTCTGAAAGGTGCATGCCTAAATGCTTGTGATGGTGCTTTGCGTGAGCGTTTGCGTTGATGCCACGGCCGCGCTTCAGCAGTAAAGTGCAAAATTACGGAATCTTTTTGTAAAAGCGACCAACAGAAACTGAAAACTTTCTCCTTGCTCCTGCAATTGTTTGATAGACAGTGGGTTTTCAAAACGTATGGTTTTGCCCTGCGAAACCATACGTTTTGGCGGGCAATAGGTATGGTTTGGCAAGGCAATAGGTATGCTTTTGTGGCGGCAGTGCTGCGGGGTGGGCTTCTTGCCGTGGCTTCCTCGTCTCATGATTGGTAATGATTTTTGAGCGCGTTTGCGATTCCTCTACGCCAATTTGCCTACCTTTGCACCGTAAAAACAAGAATATAACTCGACATTTATGGAAAAGCAAATCTATGGAGTCTTGGCTCTTCTGGCACTGGCGTGGCCTTTGAAGGCAGCGGCGGTGGCGGAGACCAAGGGTGAGAATGAACTGGTGGACACGGCAAAGGTCTACGACATTGATGAGGTTGTGGTGGTTACACAACCCAAGGAAGCGTTTCGGATGCGGCGGCAACCGATAAGCAGCACGCAGTTTTCCACCGTGCAGCTGGCCAGTATCAACATGCAGAGCCTCGGCCAGCTGTCGTCTTTCGTGCCGTCATTTTCCATGCCGGAGTACGGAAGCCGCATCACCTCCTCCATGTATATCCGTGGCATCGGGTCGAGAGTGAACTCCCCGGCTGTCGGCCTCTATGTGGATGGCATGCCGATTCTCAGCAAGAGCGCGTTCAACTTCCACACTTACGATGTGGAGCGCGTTGATGTGCTCCACGGACCGCAAAGCACGCTCTACGGAATGAACACCGAGGGCGGACTTATCCGTATGTTCACCCGCAATCCGTTCAACTATCAGGGCACCGACCTGAAACTGTCGCTGGCCACCCGCTTTGGCCGCAAGGCCGAGGTGAGCCACTATGAGCGCGTGAGCGACAAGCTGGCCTACTCGCTTTCGGCCTTCTACAACGGCCGGAACGGATTCTTCCGCAATCAGTACAACGGCGAGCGTGCCGACAAGCTGAATGAGTTTGGCGGAAGAGCGCGTCTCTTGTGGCAGCCTACCAGCCGTTTGGCGTTCGATTTCATAGCCGATTATCAGCACGTCAACCAAAACGGATTCCCCTATGGTGAGGTGGTGACCAAAGAGATGATAGGCTCTGCCGACATCACGTCGCCTTATTATGCGTTGCAGGACGGAACGCAACGCCCCAACACCAACCGTCAGGGCTATTATCAGCGTAACTTCCTCAACACCGGACTGGGCATCTCCTACAAGGGAAACGGCTTCGACTTCAACAGCATGACCACCTATCAGCTGGTGAACGATGATATGCTGATGGACATCGACTACCAGCCGGCCGACTATATGTACCTCACCCAGGCACAGTTGCAGAACACGCTCACGCAGGAACTCTCCATCAAGAGCCGCAACAACAGCATTTGGCACTGGGCTTTTGGCGCGTTTGGCTCTTATCAGTGGCTGCGCACCGATGCGCCGGTCTATTTTGGCAACGCCATGAGCCAGATGCTGTCCTCCACCATCACCCGTTCGGCCTACAACGGCATCTTCTCGGCCATGCAGCAGCGTATGTATGGCAGCCTCATGGAGACGGGAATGTCGCCCGAAGCAGCCTCGAAAACCGCGAGCACAATGGCCGCTGCCGCCATCGAGAAGGCAGGAGGAGTGAGCATAGGTTTGGACATGGGGGCAGTGCCGGGGCTTTACCATACGCCAACCTATAACCTTGGAGCCTATCATGAGAGCAATATTCAGATTGCGCCGCGCCTCACGGCTACGCTCGGACTGCGCTATGACTACAGCAACGTGGCCATAGACTATGATGCCAGTGCCGCCATCGGCGTGTCGGCAAGCGTCATGGGGCAGCAGATGGCTTCCCGCATAACCTCTGCTTTGAGCCATCACGCCCGCAGTCACTTCAGCCAGCTGCTGCCCAAAGTGGGCTTAACCTATGGCCTGGGCGCAACGGGCAACGTCTACGCGCTCTTCTCCAAGGGCTACAGGGCGGGTGGATACAACATCCAAATGTTCTCCGACATTCTCCAGAACGAGATTCAGGGAGCGGCAATGAATTTCCGTCAGTCGGGCGAAGTGACCCTCGCGCATGATGAAGCGTTCTATGACCGCATCGCCGGAACCATCTCTTACAAGCCGGAGACCTCATGGAACTATGAGCTGGGTACGCATTTGAACCTCTTGGGCTCGCGTTTGCAGCTCGACCTCTCGGCTTTCTATATGCAGATTCACGACCAGCAGGTGTCTGTCATGGCACGCACATACGGCTTCGGACGCATGATGACGAACGCGGGCAAGAGCCATTCCACGGGATTGGAGGCGCGCTTGCGTGGTGTTTCGCCCGATGAGCGGTTGGCCTGGACGCTGGCTTACGGATTCACCTCGGCCCGCTTCGATGAGTACAACGACTCTGTGAGCACTGCGGAAGGCTTCAAGGCCGTGAGTTACGAGGACAAGCACGTGCCGTTTGTGCCCCAGCACACTCTCGCTGCCACCGCCGACTACACGATACCCGTAGACCCGGCCGCGCTGCTCGATGCTTCCCATCGCCTCCATCTTCGCGATGTTACGGTGGGGCTGAGCCTTTCCGCGCAGGGGCAGACCTATTGGGACGAGGCCAATACCATCAGCCAGGACTTCTACGCCGTACTGGGTGCTCACGTGCAGGGCAACTTCGGGCCGCTGAAGATGAACTTGTGGGTGCGCAATCTCACTGACACGAAGTACAATACCTTTGCCGTGCAGAGTGCAGCCACAGGCAAGATGCTCACCTTTGCGCAGCTTGGCAATCCGTTCCAGCTTGGCATCGATGTGAGTTATCGTTTCTAACCGCCCGCTATGTGCCCATTCCTCATGCGGATTTGCGCTTTCGCGCGCCGCATGAGAAGCTAAGAAAACGGCCTTGCGTCCTCATACAGACGCAAGGCCGTTTCCCTTGTTTTGCAAAAGGTATGGTTTTGCTGTGCGAAAGGTATGGTTTTGCTGTCCAAAAGGTGACGTTTCGGAAGGCAAAAGGTAACGTTTGGCAAAAGCACAAACGGGAGTTGGGGTAGGAAAGGGCGTAATTAGGGTAACCAAGATGCAGAAAATAACCCGTAACTTTGCAACCGGTAAAGAAACGAAAAGAGAAAACGAGGAACGCAAAGAACATGAGACAACTTATTTTATCTATGGCCGCATTGCTGGCTTTCAGCCTGAATGCGTGCTCACAACCGAACAAAGAAGAGAAGACTATGAAGAAAGAAGATGCGAAAACAGTGCTTGTGGCCTATTTCTCGGCCACGGGCACCACGGCAGAGGCCGCCGAATTGCTGGCCAAGGCTGCGGATGCAGACCTCTACGAGATTGTGCCGGAGGCGGAATACGCCACTGCCGACCTGGACTGGCACGACAAGAAGAGCCGCTCAACGCTGGAAATGGCCGATGAGGCGTGCCGTCCGGCCATCAAGGGAACAGTGGCCGATGTGTCGCGGTATGAAACTGTCTATCTGGGATTCCCCATTTGGTGGTACACTGCGCCGCGTATCATTAACACGTTCTTGGAGAAGAACGACCTCACGGGAAAGCGAATCATCCTTTTTGCCACATCGGGTGGAAGCACAACGAGCCGTGCCGTGCGTGAGCTGCGGGACACTTATCCCCGCCTGACCTTCGAGGATGGGGGCTTGCTCAACGACCGCACGCCGCAAGAGGCGGAGGCTTTGGTGGCCAAAACAAGATAGTGTGTCTGAATGACTGTGCCGTCCGTTTGCCGCAGGGCAGAAATGGATGGCACATTTTTGTGCTTTTGAGAAAAATGGCTACCTTTGTGGCGACAACATAGATTCACCAACATAAACCATACGATTATATGTTAGGAACTCCGGAGATTATTGTTATCGCGCTGATTATTCTGCTGCTCTTTGGCGGAAAGCGCATTCCCGAGCTGATGCGAGGCTTGGGCAAGGGCGTGAAGAACTTCAAGGACGGCATGAATGGCATAGAGGAGGGTGGCGACACCAAGGATTCTGCCAAGGATGAGGGCAAGCAGTGAGCAGGAGGGGCTGACCTTTTGGGAGCATCTTGATGTGCTGCGGGGCGACCTGCTGCGCATTGTGGCCGTTGTTGCCGTGTGTGGCGTGGCGGCGTTCTTCCTTAAAGACTGGCTCTTCGATGTGGTTCTTGCGCCGTGTTCCTCCCGTTTCGTCACTTACCGCTTGTTGGGCGCGGAGCCGTTTGTCATCCGGCTCGTTAACGTGGGGCTTACTGAGCAGTTCATGGTGCACATGAAGACAGCCCTTGCAGTGGGTGTCTACGCCGCTTCGCCCTATATCGTCTGCTTGCTCTATCGGTTTGTGGCTCCTGCGCTTTATCGGCGCGAGCGTCATTATGCGGTGCGGATAGCGGGATGGGGCTATGTGATGTTTGTGATGGGCACGCTTGTCAACTACTTTGTGGTCTTTCCGCTCACCGTTCGCTTCTTGGCCACTTACCAAGTGAGCGAGGCTGTCCACAATATGCTCTCGTTGCAGTCTTACATAGACACGTTTTTGCTGATGTCGCTTGTGTTTGGCATCGTCTTCGAGATACCCGTTGTCAGTTGGTTGCTTGCCCTTTTCGGTCTCTTGCGGCCCGAGTGGATGACCCGGTATCGCCGCCATGCCATTGTGGCCATCGTGGTTTTGGCCGCCATTGTTACCCCCACGAGCGATGCTTTCACGCTGATTGTGGTCTCATTGCCCATCTGGCTGCTCTATGAGGTAAGCGTATGGATTGTGAGAGGGGCTTATGTTCCGAATAAAAACAAAGAAAGATGAAGTTAAGAAAGATAAGAACGCTGTTGGCCTGTTTGTTTTTTGTGGCCTTGACATTGCTGTTTCTCGACTTTACAGGCACGCTTCGGCATTGTTTCGGCTGGATGGCCAAGGTGCAGTTTCTGCCCGCCGTGCTGGCGTTGAATGTGGTTGTGGTGGGTTTGTTGCTTGTGCTGACGCTTGTTTTTGGCCGCATTTATTGCTCGGTGGTTTGTCCGTTGGGCGTGTTTCAGGACGTTGCAGCTCGCCTTGGCCGCATGGGCAGACGCAATCCTTACGGCTATTCCAAGGAGAAACGGCTGCTTCGCTATGGCGTTTTTGCCGCTTTTGTGGTCTCGCTTGTTCTTGGCGTTCGTGTCATCTTCACGCTTTTAGCCCCTTACAGCAGCTATGGCCGTATGGTGCAGAGCCTCTTTCAGCCCGTCTATGAACTGCTGAACAACCTCTTGGCCTTAGGTGCGGAGCAGGCAGACAGCTATGTTTTCTATCAAACGGAGGTGTGGATGCGCAGCGGAATCGTATTTGCCATCTCTCTGATAACGTTCTTTGGCATTGGCCTCCTTGCGTTCCGGCATGGCCGAACCTACTGCAACACCATCTGTCCAGTGGGCACTTTCTTGAGTTTTTTTGCCCGTTTCTCATGGTTCAGAGTGGCTTTCGACACACAGAAGTGCCGCAAATGCGGTATGTGTGCTAAGAATTGCAAGGCCGCAGCCATCGATTTCAAGAGTATGAAGGTCGATTACAGTCGCTGCGTAGTATGTGGCGACTGCCTTGATTATTGCAAGTTTGACTCGCTTCATTACGTAGGATGCGGCCGGCACAAGGCATTGCAGGATGCCGTTTGCACTGAACGCGATGCGCGGAAGGCGACTTCCAGGCTGACGGAAAAGCCGCGTGCGGGCATTAAAAAAGCCGCTGTGGATGCCAAAACAGTTGCAGACGCTTCTGAAACCGCAGTGAACGCGGCGGAAAGGGCTGTGAATGCAGCCGAAAGGGGAGGAAAAGCCCCCGACTCATCGCGCCGGCACTTCCTGCTGGCGGCCGCGCTGGCCACAACGGCTGCGGCCACGGCGCAGAAAGAGAAGAAAGTGGATGGCGGCATGGCAGAGATAGTGGACAAAGAGCCTTGCCATCGCAAGACACTGGTTACTCCCCCGGGTTCTTTGAGCGCACGCAATATGGCTTCGCGATGCACGTCTTGCCAGCTCTGCGTGGCCGAATGCCCCAATGGTGTGCTGCGTCCGTCAACCGATTTTTCCACTTTCATGCAGCCAACCATGAGCTTTGAGCGCGGCTACTGTCGCCCGGAGTGTACCCGTTGTGCCGATGTGTGCCCCGCAGGAGCCATCCAGCCCATCACCAAGGCAGAGAAAACGGCCATTCATGTGGGGCATGCCGTGTGGCTGAAAGCCAACTGCGTGGCCATAACCGATGGTGTGGAGTGCGGCAATTGCGCCCGCCATTGCCCCGCGGGAGCTATTGTCATGGTGCCTTATCAAGCAAAAGACGGCGAAGTGATGGTGCCGGCGGTGGACGAGACAAGGTGCCTGGGGTGTGGCGCGTGCGAGAATCTCTGCCCTGCGCGGCCATTCTCGGCCATCTATGTGGAAGGTCATGAGGTGCACAGAAAAGGCTAACACTGGATAAGAAACTGATTATGACGAGCAAGATAACGAGAAGAGACTTCCTCAAAAGGCTGGGACTGGGAGGCGCAACCGTGGCTGCCACATCGGCATTGGTGTCCTGCAAGGAGACCACGGGCAACCGGCAGCAAGACAATCCCCCCGTGGGCAAGATGGTTTACCGCACCACGCCCACCACGAAAGACAAGGTTAGCCTGCTGGGATATGGCATGATGAGGCTGCCAACCCTCGGGCAGGGCAGCGCGGAGAACGGGAAACGGCAGAAAGGAGACGAGAAAATAGACCAAGAAATGGTGAACAGGCTCGTGGATTATGCCTTGAAACACGGAGTGAACTATTTCGATACATCGCCCGTTTACTGTCAAGGCCTCTCTGAAAAAGCCACGGGAATAGCTCTCAAACGGCACGACCGCAAGCGTTTTTTCATAGCCACGAAGATGTCTAATATGCGCTCTTACGGGCGGGAGGAGTCTATCGAGATGTTCTACAACTCGCTGCGGGACCTGCAGACCGACCATATCGACTACTATCTCCTGCACGCCATAGGCGGAGAGGACGATGACCACGACCCCATGGAGTTGTTCAACGCGCGCTTTATAGACAATGGCATACTCGATTATCTGCTCGAAATGAAGGCGAAAGGCAAGGTGCGCAACCTCGGATTCTCCTTTCATGGCGACCAAGAGGTGTTCGACCACGCGCTGAGCTTGCAGGACGAAGGCAAGCTGCGTTGGGATTTTGTGCAGATAGAGATGAACTATCTTGACTGGAACTGGGCCAACGAGATAAACGAACGCAACGTGGATGCCAACTATCTCTATGCCGAGCTGCGCAAGCGTGGCATTCCGGCCATCATCATGGAGCCGCTTCTGGGCGGCCGCCTGGCCAATTTGCCCAAGCCGGTTATGGCGAAACTCAAGGTGAAAGAGCCGGAGCGGAGTGTGGCCTCGTGGGCTTTCCGCTATGTGGGGAGCTACTCCGGGGTGCTCACGGTGCTGAGCGGAATGACCTATATGGAGCATTTGCAGGACAATTTGCGCTCTTTCTGTCCTCTCAAACCGCTCTCGCAGGGCGAGATACGATGGCTGGAGGAGAGCATAGCCAAGGAGTTCATGGGCTATCACTCCGTGCCGTGCAACGATTGCAAGTACTGTATGCCCTGCCCTTATGGCTTGGACATTCCCGGTGTGTTTGTCCATTACAACCATCTGCTCATGGAGGGGCGTGCCATAGAGGATGCGCGCGACCCCCATTATCGCTCCGCGCGCCGTCAGTATCTCGTCAGCTACGACCGCAGTGTGCCCCGCGTGCGTCAGGCCGATCACTGTATCGGGTGCGGGCAGTGCATTGCTGCGTGTCCGCAAAAGATAATGATACCCGATGAATTGCACCGTATTGCAGACTTCGTGGAGAAGTTGCGGCGGTCGGGCGATGGCATCTGATTTTTGAAAGCATACCTTTTGCGTGGCAAAAGCATACCTTTTGGGAGGCAAAACGTAAGGTTTTGGAATGCGAAACCTTACGTTTTGTTTTTTCATAGGATTCTTAGGACGTTCTTGTTTTGTGTTTAATGTGTATCAGCTTGTTTCTTAGTGTTTTATGAGATAGCGTTGGTGGCTTGCTCGCCATGGCCGTTTGGGCTTGTTTGCCAAGCTATTCAGGCTTGTTGACAAAAGGCGTTTGAGCAACGTTTTGCCAGTGTTTTAGCTTGGAAAGAAAACGTGGATTCGTCTGCTTGCGAGTGTTTGGGCTGCTTCTGTTGGTGTTTTAATGGCGAAAGGCGAAGCTGTCGTGCCAGGTAATGCGTATTTCCTTAATGCTCAGTCCGTTTCTGTTATTGTAAACAGCGCGGCAAGCGTGTTTGTCAACGCATATTTTGATTGCGTTTAGTCAATTTCTTAATTGTAAATAGTGCGGCAAGCGTGTTAGTCAAAGTGTATTTCGACTGCGTTCTAAGGCATGGCTTGCAGTGTGCAGAGACCTCCTGCAATAACCGTTTCTTTATTTTCGTGGAATGAAAAAAGGGGTTCGCCTATGGAAAACATAGGCGTAACCCCTTAAAAACTAATCATGAAAAAGGTGTTTATTCTTCGTCTTTCTGTTCAGCTTCGTGGTCGGCGATCAGCTTCTGTTGGATGTCGTTCGGCACAAGCTCGTAGCTTGCGAACTTGGTGGTGAAGCTGGCGCGGCCACCCGTGAGGGAGCTAAGCGCGATACTGTAGTTGGAGAGTTCCTTGAGAGGAATCTTCGCCTGCAACTTCTGGTATCCGGCCTCGCTGTCCATACCCATAATCATGGCGCGGCGGCCTTGCAAGTCGCTCATCACATCGCCCATGTAGTCGGCGGGCACGAATACTTCCAAGTCATAGATAGGCTCAAGAATCTTCGGGCCGGCTTGCTTGAATGCATCGGAGAACGCATGGCGTGCCGCAAGCATGAACGAAAGTTCGTTGGAGTCTACCGGGTGCATCTTGCCATCGTATACAATCACGCGCACATCGCGGGCATAGCTTCCCGTAAGCGGGCCGTGCTCCATGCAATCCATGACACCTTTGAGGATGGCGGGCATGAAACGGGCATCGATAGCACCACCAACAACGGAGTTGATGAACACGAGCTTGCCGCCCCATTCAAGGTCTACCTCCTCGCGGGCTTTGATATTCATCTTGAATTCCTGTCCGTTGATGCTGTAGTTTGTCGGATCGGGCATGCCCTCTGCGTAAGGTTCGATAATCAAGTGCACCTCTCCGAACTGGCCTGCACCGCCCGATTGCTTCTTGTGACGGTAGTCGGCGCGCGACAGTTTGGTGATGGTCTCACGGTAAGGAATGCGCGGTTCTTCGAATTTCACGGGGATTTTCTCGTTGTTTTCCATGCGCCACTTCAACGTGCGCAGATGGAACTCACCCTGACCGTGTACGATTGTCTGGCGCAACTCTTTGCTTTGTTCCACCACCCACGTAGGATCTTCCTGACGCATCTTCAGCAATGCGGCCATCATCTTCTCGGTGTCGCTCTCGTTAAGAGCCTTGATGGCGCGTGAGTATTTGGAGTTGGGGTACTTGATGAAGTCGAAACGCTCCTCAGTGCCCTTGCCGTTGAGCGTGTTTCCTGTCTTTACGTCCTTGAGTTTCACCGTGCAGCCCAAGTCGCCGGCGTTGAGTTGGTCAACGGCAATGCGGCTTGCACCGGCACAAGCGTAAATCTGTCCGATACGTTCCTTGCTTCCTCGGTCGGCGTTGGTGAGGTCATCGCCCGGCTTAATGCTTCCGCTCATCACCTTGAAGTAGCTCACCTCGCCGATGTGAGGCTCCATACCGGTCTTGAAGAAATAGACGCTCTCCGGGCCATTGCAGTCGGGCGTCACAGCCTCACCGCGTGTATTGTGTACTTTCGGCATGTCGCTCACGAACGGAACCACGTTGCCGAGGAACTCCATCAGTCGCTGTACGCCCATGTCTTTGTGGGCATCAACGCAGAATACGGGGAAGATGCTGCGCATAACCAAGCCTTTGCGGATGCCTTCGCGCATCTCGTCCTCGGTGAGAGTTTCCTCCTCGAAGAACTTTTCCATCAAAGCCTCATCGTTTTCAGCCGCTGCCTCAACGAGTTTCTTGTGCAGTTCCATGGCCTTCTCCATTTCCTCAGCGGGTATTTCCTCGCGTTTGGGCGCGCCACCGTCTGGTCCCCATGAGAGTTTCTTCATGATCAGCACGTCGATAATCTCATGGAAGTCGGGTCCTGTCTGCACGGGATACTGAATTTCCACGCACTTTGACCCATAAATTTCTTTCATGTTCTGAATCAGCAGGTCATAGTCGCACTTGTCGCTGTCGAGCTGATTGATGAGGAAAATGACGGGCTTTTGCAGTTTTTCTGTATATCGGAAGTTGTTTTGCGTACCCACTTCGGGTCCATACTGTCCGTTAATGAGAATCACAGCTTGATCCGTGACATTGAGAGCGGTGATAGCTCCCCCCACGAAATCATCGCTTCCGGGGCAGTCGATGATATTGAGCTTCTTGCCATTCCACTCTACATGGAACACGGTGGGGAAGACCGAGTAGCCGTATTCCTGCTCCACAGGGAAATAGTCGCTCACAGTGTTCTTAGCCTCCACGGTTCCGCGGCGCTTGATAATGCCGGCTTCGAACAACATACTCTCGGCAAGTGTGGTCTTGCCGCTACCCGCACTGCCAATCAAGGCAATGTTTTTGATCTCATTTGTCTGATATACTCTCATATCGGATAGGTTTAAGTAATTAGTAATCTGTTTTTGTTCTCGTTGTTAGGAATAATGTATGCCGGTGAACCCAGTCCACCGTTTCCGCCGTCTAAGTTAGGCATTATTTCTGAAAAAACCAAAACTGCGAGGCGAAATGTACCCGTTTTTTAAAATTAATTAGTATTTTTGCAACTGAAATGGCAGGAATATACATACATATACCGTTTTGTGCAAGCCGTTGTGTTTATTGCGGCTTCTACTCCACAACGCTTTCGGCGCGGCGCGATGCCTACGTTGATGCCGTTTGCCGCGAGATGGAGATGCGTGCGCCCATGATGGGGCGAGGGAAGGACGTGCGAACGGTCTATTTGGGCGGAGGAACGCCGAGCCAGCTTGCCCCTGCGCAGCTGGAACGTCTGCTCTCCTATATATATAAGGTAAGCGATGCGCAGCCTGAGGAGGTGACAATGGAGTGTAATCCCGATGACATCACCCCCGACATGGCACGCTGGATAGCCTCTTCGCCCGTAAACCGCGTGTCGATGGGTGCGCAAACGTTCTCCGACTCGCGCTTGCGGCTGATTCGCCGCAGACATACGGCCAGTGAGGTGGCCACTGCCGTGGAACTGTTGCGTTCGGCTGGAATCAGTAATATCTCCATCGACCTCATGTTTGGTTTCCCCGGCGAGACCTTGGACGAGTGGGACGATGACATTACGCGTGCGCTGAGCCTGCGCGTGGAGCACATCTCGGCCTACAGTCTCATGTATGAGGAGGGCACGCCGCTCTTTCGCTGGCTTCAAGAGGGGCGCGTGAGCGAGATAGACGATGAACTCTCGCTGGCCATGTATGAGCGGCTGGTGAGCCGGCTGACTGTGGCGGGATACCAACATTACGAGATTAGCAACTTTGCCTTGCCCGGAAGGGAGAGCAAGCACAATTCCAGCTACTGGCAAGACGTGCCCTATGTGGGGCTGGGGGCTTCGGCTCACTCCTTCGATGGGCGCGTCAGGTCGTGGAATGTGCCCGATGTGGAGCGGTATATTGAGGGGATGGCGCGCGGCGAGAGGTTGTGTGAGGAGGAGTTGCTCGATGTTCGGACGCATTATGATGATGTGGTGATGACTTCGTTGCGCACCTCCCGGGGCATCAGCTTGGACAAGATAGCGCGCGACTTCGGACGTGAGCGGCTCGAATACCTGCTTGCCGCCGCGCAGGAAGACGTGGACAGGGGGCTGCTCAAGGTGGAAGACGGCCATCTGCGGCTCACCCGCGAGGGCATTTACCTGAGCGATGGCATCACCGAGCGGCTTTTTGCGTAACCCGGTAATTGACGAATACGGAAAGAAAAGGATATGATAGAGAAAACTTTTGAGAGACTTTGGGACGAGAACCGCAAACGTTTGCTGGCCGAGGACGAGGAGTATCAGCGCATACAGCAGAGCTACCGCAAGCACGGATGGGCAGATTGGATAATCTTTGCCGCCACTGTCGTGGGCTGCTTGGAACTGGTGCAGCGTGTCGGCATCAAGTCGCAGGTGCTTAGCTTCGCCATAGCCATTGTGCTTGCGTTGATATTCTTCGTTTTCTACATTTACTTCAAGGCCATCAAGGTGAGCCGGAAGACGCTGGAAGAGGTGGAGGAGCGCATCAAGGCCGAGTACAGGAAGAGCCTTGGGCGGTAGTTTTTTGTTTGCCGTTTTAAGACGCTTTTGGAGTTGTTTGCGCCCATGTTGTTTCGCATTGGCATGACTTGTGCTTGACGTAGTGTTCGGGGGTGTGAAGCAAAAGCGGACATATTGCCTTGCGAAAGGTAACGTTTTGCCTTGCAAAAGGTATGGTATCGCCTTGTAAAACCATACCTTTTGCAAGGCGATTTTTATGCAATCGATTTCTTGTTGATAATCAATTGGTTGCGGAAATGCGCTTCCGTGCCATCGAAAACGGTTTGCAGTGGCTGAAGATGGCTTCCGTTGCGCTTCGCGCTACCTCTTCTTTGCGATGATGTAGATGATGACCGGCGCGCCGATAAGTGGCGTGATGGCGTTGAGCGGCAGCGTGCCGTGCTCTCCGGGAAGCGCGCACAGCAGGTTGCAGAGCAGAGCCACCGCGCTCCCACACAAGATGGTGGTGGGCAGGAGCTTCCGTTGGTCATCGCTGCCAAGCAGCAAACGCGCCATGTGGGGCACGGCCAGGCCAATGAAGGCTATGGGACCGCAGAAGGCGGTGGTGGTGGCGGTGATGATTCCCACCAGTATGAGCAGGATGTTGCGCAGCCTCCGCGTGTCCACGCCAAGGCTTTCGGCATATTGCGCGCCCATCTGGATGATGTTGAGCGGCTTGGCCAGCAGCACCGAGCCAAGCGTTGCGGCCAGCGTAATGGTGGCAAAGGCGGGCATCAGCCGCATGGACACGCCGCCAAAATTGCCCATTCCCCATATCATGTAGCCGCGCACGCCCTCCTCGGTGGCGAAAAAATTGAGCAGCGACACGGCCGATGAGGCCACGTAGCCCACCATGATGCCCACGATGAGCAGCATAACGCCGTTGCGCATCAGCGTGGAGAAGAGAAAGATGAGTGCCGTTACGCACATTGCACCTGCGAAAGCCGCGCCGAGAATGGCCACGAAGCCGCTCAGGGAGAAGAGTGCCGTGCTCACGCTGCCGCCCCATAGCAGCATCATCAAGGCCACCCCAAGGCTCGCGCCACTGCTAATGCCAAACACATCGGGGCCTGCCAGTGGGTTGCGGAAGGCTGTTTGTAGCATCAGACCGCTGCTGGCGAGCGCGCCGCCGCACAGAATGGCCGTGATGGCTTGCGGAAGCCGGCTCTCCATGATGATGTATTGCCAGCCGGGTTTGCCGCAGTCGCCGCCCAGCAGAATGGCCATCACCTCTTGGGGGGCTATGCTTACCGGGCCAATCAGCAGGCAAAGCGCAAAGAGCGTGGCTATTGTGATGGCCAGTATTAGCCAGACGGTGAGTGCTTTTCCTTGTGTATGGCGTGTGTGGGGCATGCTTTGTGGTGCTTGCGGGTTTATTGCATCCGTTTGTAATAACGCAGTTGCGTTCCCAACTGCTGGCGCAATGCGGGGTGGAAAATGACAATGAGGTCGCGCAAAAGCCAGTCTGGACGCCATGACACCTCTTCAAAGTAGGGCACTTTGTCTATCTGGCAACCGTAGATGTTGCCGTCTTGGAATGCTTTCAGCTGCTTGTA
This sequence comes from uncultured Prevotella sp., assembly GCA_964487905.1. GTDB lineage: Bacteria > Bacteroidota > Bacteroidia > Bacteroidales > Bacteroidaceae > Prevotella. The sequence continues at coordinate 66,737 of CAZASQ010000005.1, forward strand.
GCCTTCAAATTCGGCCTCCAAGAGGTTGCGGCTCATGTCTCCGTGGTGGCTCATCAGCCAGATGTCGGCATCGCCCGCTTTGTCCATTACCGTCTCAAAGGGCAGTGCCAGCGAGCCGCTGTGCTTGTCTTGGGCAAAGGCATAGCCTATTTGGGCATCCTTGTAGAGCAGTCCCACGCTGCTTTTTCCGCCCGGCATGTACCATACGGAGCCGGTTTTGCGGTCGGGGATGACGCTCTTCGTGGCCTTGTTGGTGCGTGCAAGGGCGGCAAGACGCTGATAGTTGCGCTCCACGATGCGGAAAAGGCTGTCAGCCTCGTGCCCTTTGCCCACCAGACGGCCGTAGAAGCGCATCCATTCAGCACGTCCCAAGGCCGATGTTTCCATGTAGTCGGCGCATTCAATGAGCGGTATTCCCGTGTGTTCCAGCGTTCCGTAGCCTCCGCTGTTCTCAAAGGGAGACAGCAGAACGGCATCCGCGCGCAGGTCTACGATGCGTTCCACATTGGGCTTCATCGCATCGCCGCAGTCGGCTATCGCGTCTTTCGCCCCCTTGTGCCTTGCCCTTTGCTGTATGTTGTCTATCATCATGTAGCGCAGGTCGGCCACTCCGGCAATGGCATCTTGGGTCTGGAGCCAGCAGAGAAGGTTGGCGTGGGCGGTGGTGAACACAACGGCGCGGCGCAAGGGCACGTGTATGGGGGTTCCGTCGCTTGGCCATTGGCTTTCGTTTCCTTTCCTGCTGTCTCTGTTGGCTTCTGTATTGTTGTCTTTATTATATATAAGGTAATATGTATGCAGCGTTTTTCCTTGCTTCCACGGGTTCTTCAGCTCCACGCGGGTGTAGCCTTCAAACTCCGTTATGCGGATGTTTTGGGCGTAGGAGAGCTTCACCTCGCGTCCATGAGGGGCTTGCGCGCTTGGTTGCTTTTGTTTGTTGCAACCGCAAATCAGCGCAATGAGTGTAAGCGAGAATAGCAAAAATCTTCTCATATGGTTGGCTTTTCGTGTGGCAAAGGTACAAAAAAAAAGCATTTCTTTGCATGGTAGGAAAAAAAACAGTATCTTTGACACCGATATTTGATATAAACAATTTATTAATATAGCAATCGATAACCATGGCAGAAGAGAAAACAAATGTCTTGAGTAATCATGTTGACAAGAAAAAGGTCGTCCAGTTTCTTGTCATCCTTGTAGTAACGGCCATCGTTTGGAACTTACCCATCGGTGTTTTTGGCATCGACGGGCTTACGGTGGTTCAGCAGCGCATCATCGCAATATTCGTATTCGCCACGCTTTCGTGGCTAACGGAGTGCATTCCCGCATGGGCTACGTCGCTGGGCATTATTACCATCATGTGTTTGACGGTATCCGACAACGCACTTGCTTTGTTCAAGCGCGACGGAATAGGCGAACTGATGGATTCAGACCACATCATGGCCTCTTTTGCCGACCCAACAATCATGCTCTTCCTTGGTGGTTTCATCTTGGCAGCTGCGGCCACCAAGTCGGGACTTGACGTGCTTTTGGCGCGCAACCTCATCCGTCCTTTCGGCACGAAGAGCGAGAATGTGCTGCTCGGATTCCTCCTTATCACGGGCGTTTTCTCCATGTTCGTCTCCAATACGGCCACTGCGGCCATGATGCTCACGTTCCTTACGCCGGTCTTTGCCGCCCTTCCCGCCAACGGAAAGGGGCGCATAGCCTTGACCATGAGTATTCCCATTGCGGCCAACTTGGGTGGTATGGGTACGCCCATCGGAACGCCTCCCAACATGATTGCGCTGAAATACCTCAACGACCCCACGGGTCTGAACATGGGAATTGACTTCGGTCATTGGATGGCCTTCATGTTCCCGCTGGTCATTATCCTGTTGCTCATCTCGTGGCGCATCCTCCTTTACTTCTTCCCCTTCAAGCAAAAGACCATCCACTTGGAGATTCAGGGCGCCGTTCATCACGGTTGGCGTATGAATGTGGTGGTGATTACCTTCATCGTCACCATCCTGCTGTGGGTCATTCCCAAGTCTGTTACGGGCATAGATTCCTACAACGTGGCTCTGGTACCGATGGGCGTGTTTGCCGTTACGGGCGTAATCACGGCCAAGGACTTGCAGGAAATCAACTGGAGCGTTATTTGGATGGTGGCCGGCGGCTTCGCTCTGGGCTTTGGAATGAACGGCAGCGGACTGGCCGATGCAGCTTTGGAGAGCATTCCCTTTGGCGAATGGAGTCCCATTGTCATCTTGCTGATTTCCGGACTCATCTGCTACTTCCTCTCCAACTTCATCTCCAACACGGCCACGGCCGCACTCCTTGTGCCCATCCTCGCCGTGGTTTGCACCGGAATGGGCGACAAACTCGCCGCCTTGGGTGGCACGAGCACCATTCTGATAGGCATTGCCATCGCGGCAAGCTCGGCCATGTGTCTGCCCATCTCTACGCCGCCCAACGCCATTGCCTATTCTACGGGACTTATCAAGCAAAATGATATGCTCAAGGTAGGTCTCATCTGTGGTGTCATCTCGCTCGCATTGGGCTACGGCATACTCTATTTCGTGGGCAAGTCGGGCTTCCTGCTTCCCTAACATCTTTGCCCAGGCTGGCGGAAAGAGAGCCGCCGGCTTGCAGGGGAGAGACTTCTGAAACATAGCCATTGGGTGGAAAACGTGCGTGAAAGGCCGCTTTCCACCCAATTTTTTAGTTATCCATCCGTTGATATGTTGTATGATACGAAACCTTGTCTTCGATTATGGCGGCGTGATAGTCAATCTTCATGACTCCACGGTGCGTCAGGCGTTTATGGATTTGCGGGTGTCGTTGTGGAAACAAGTCATCCACCGCAAGCGAATCAAACGTCTCATGGCGGAGTTTATCGACGGCGTGCGCCCCACCAATGAGGTTGTGGCCGAGATACACGCCCTTTGCGGTAGCCGCGTCACCCTTTCGCAGCTCCATCAAGTGCTCAGTCTCTTGGCTGGCGAGCTGCCCCCAAGCCGCTTGGCGCGCATTGTGGCTTTGCGACAGCGCTACAAGGTCTACGTGCTGAGCAACATCAACGACATCCTTTGGCAAACTTGCGTGAGGCAGATAAACAGCGCGGGACGCTCCGTAGACGAATGCTTCGATGGCGTTTTCCTGTCTTACGAGATGGGAGTGGCAAAGCCCGATGAGGCCATCTATCGCCAAATGCTGGCCGAGACGGGTATGAATCCCGCCGAGACACTCTACTTCGATGACCGCCGCGACAACGTGGAGGCAGGGCAAAGACTGGGTTTCGTGGCCTCGCAGGTTGTCACCAACCAGCTGGAACAGAACCCCTTGTTTGCCGCGCTTTGACGGCTGTTTTGCGAAAGGTATGGTTTCGCCTTGCAAAACCATACCTTTTGCCTCGTGAAACGTATGCTTTTGCCTTGCCAAACGTTACCTTTTACCCGCAGCGGAAATTGTCGTGCCTTTTCGTTGCTTCGAGGCGGGCGAGCAGGGGTGGCACTTTTGGGGGCGGACAGGGGATTTTTCGGTGCGTGTTAATTAAAACTAAATAGAACAAGGGAAAAAGAATTAAAAGAAATAATTGCTAACTTTGCATGACATAAGGCCCTTTCTTCAAGGCTGCTTTTCAGCGGGTTTCCTAGTTGAGGCGCATTTTTTGAGGGGCAGACGTGTGATACAGACACAGATTAAAACTAACAACGATGAAACAAACGATTTTAGTGACGGGCGGTATGGGCTTTATCGGAAGCCACACCACGGTGGAGCTGATTGAAGCGGGCTACAATGTGGTGATAGTCGATAATCTTTCCAACTCCAACATTGGGGTGTTGGATGGCATTGAGAAGATAACGGGCGTCCGTCCGGCTTTCGAGCAAGTGGATTTGCGCGACCGTGAGGCCACGGAAGGGGTGTTTGCAAAATATCCCGGTATTGAGGGCATCATCCATTTTGCCGCATCGAAGGCCGTGGGCGAGAGTGTTCAGAAGCCCTTACTCTACTATCACAACAATATTGTCTCACTGATTAATCTCTTGGAACTTATGCCCAAGTATGGCGTGAAGGGCATAATCTTCTCCAGCAGCTGCACCGTCTATGGCCAGCCGCGCCCGGAAGACCTTCCCGTGACGGAGCGCGCGCCTCACCAGAAAGCCACCTCGCCCTACGGAAACACCAAGGAGATAAACGAGCAGATAATCTTCGACTACATCCACAGTGGGGCATCGGTCAAGAGTATCATCCTGCGCTACTTCAATCCCATAGGTGCTCACCCCTCGGCACTCATCGGCGAGTTGCCCAACGGCGTGCCCAACAACCTCATTCCCTACGTGACGCAGACCGCCATGGGCATACGCGAGCAGCTGACGGTGTTCGGAAATGACTATAATACGGCCGATGGAACTTGCATCCGCGACTATATCTACGTCGTAGACTTGGCCAAAGCCCACGTGGCGGCTATGGCGCGCGTGCTGGACAAGGAGACTGAGCCTGTGGAATGCTTCAATGTGGGAACGGGAAAGGGCAACTCCACGCTGGAGATAGTCAAGACCTTTGAGGAGGCAACGGGCGTGAAGCTCAACTGGAAGTTTGGCCCGCGCCGTGAGGGAGACATCGAAAAGATATGGGGCGATTGCACCAAGGCCAACCAAGTGCTTGGCTGGAAGGCCGCCACGCCGTTGCCCGAAGTGCTGCAAAGTGCTTGGAAGTGGCAGCAGAAACTGCGCGAGGATGGCGTGATGTAGCCTTTTTGGCGTGGTATGCAGCCTTTTTTAGAGTGATTAACCTAACGATTCCGCTACTCCGGATACAGTGCGCCGGCGTGTCGCCGTGCGGCCATCGGGTGGCAGGAAAAGTCAATTAACAGTATTATGGAAGAGAGAAAGATTTGTATGGTCACCGGCGCTACAAGCGGTATCGGTGAGGCGTGCGCCCTGCGCTTTGCCAAAGGCGGCTATGACGTGATTATCACCGGAAGAAGACAGGAACTGCTTGATAAGCTGGCTGCACGTTTGGAGGAGCTGGACAGTCGTGTTAAGGTGCTTTGCTTCGATGTCAGAGACCAGCGGCAAGTGGATGAGGCGTGCAAGGGGCTTGGTGAGTGGGCCGACATCGATGTGTTGGTCAACAATGCCGGGCTTGCGCTTGGCCTTGATCCGCTCCATGAGGGCAGCTTGGACGACTGGGAGACGATGATAGATACCAATGTGAAGGGATTGCTCTACGTTTCGCGTGCCCTTGTGCCGGAGATGGTGAAGCGAAACAAGGGACACATCATCAACATAGGTTCGGTGGCGGGCGATGCGGCCTATGCCAATGGCGGCGTGTATTGCGCAACAAAGGCTGCCGTGAAGACCATTACGGACGGCTTGCGCATTGATGTGGCCGACACCTGCCTGCGGGTGACCAATGTGAAACCGGGTCTGGTGGAGACCAATTTCTCCAACGTCAGATTCCATGGCGACACGGCAAGGGCTGAAAAGGTCTACCAAGGCATCAAGCCGCTTACGGGTGACGACATCGCCGATGTGGCTTTCTATGCCGCCAGTGCTCCCGCTCATGTCCAAATAGCCGAGGTGCTCGTGCTTGCAACGCATCAGGCCAGTGGCTCGGTGGTGAAACGAAAGGCAGAATAATGGAAATAGAGGAATATCGCAAGGCCATTCTCGAACAGATACTTGCGGCAAAGGCCGATGACGGCACGCCGCGCGTGGATGAGGCCACCGCTACGGAGATGCTTGGGTCGCTCTCTGACGAGGAATTGCAGGAGGGAATGCTCTTCAACACCCCCGAGGATGTGGCCGAGATGGTGCTCGAAGTGCTGTGATTGGCGTGAGGGGATATTGCGGTATGGCAACTGTCCCGATGCGGAAAGATTGTTTTCTTGCGTTAAAACGTCTGCTTTGTGCAAGGGAAACGTCAAAAGGAAAGTTGCGGTGGGGCAGATATCCCTTCTTGTTTTTTCTGCTTTGTGAAAGTGTGAGTTCCGAGTAAGGACTATAATATGGCAAGCTCCCCAAACTGTGCTGTTACAGTTTGGGGAGCTTTGTCTTATGCCGTGCACGCTCTTTGGTGCGGAAAGGCTGTGCAGAAGGTCTGTGCGTATGGCGGCAGAGGTGAGCTTTTGGGAGATGCTATGTGTGGAGCTGTCGCCCCAAAAGTCTGCTCGCGCCTCATGGCTCTTACAGTTTCACCTTGCATCTCTTTCCCGCGCTCTCATTGGACATACGGTCGAGCGCGGTCACAACATACACATAGCGCGTCTTACCCTTGTCGTAGGGCAGCGTGAAGCTGGTTGATGAGGTGACGGCCTGTATCTTCTCGGGGTTGCCCAGGTCGATTTCCTCCCCGTGGTTGAAGCGATAAACCACATACTGATGTGCTTCGTCTTTCCATCCTTCGCCCTTGGGTGCTTGCCATTGGAGCTGGTATCCCTGTGCGGTCCATCTCTTCTTGACTTTCCTGACCTTGTCCGGTGCCTCGTTGTCGATGAAAGGCATGAGCGGCTGCAAGGCGGTATGACGCCAATAATCGTTGCGGAGCACGGTGCCATAGTTGCCCGGATTGTCCACGGCAGCTTTGGCATACCACAGCACGGTGCCTTTCACGTTCTCCATTTGCTGGTGCAAGCGGTGCTTGGCGGGCAACTGATGGGAGCGCGGATTTTGCGGATCGCGATGCTTAACGGTGCGCAACACGTCCTCACCGATGTACAGCGGGCGATTGCCGGCATGCCTGTTCCACCATCCTATCAGCTCCTGGTAGTCCGCGCTCTTATGTCCTATCTCCCAATAGAGCTGCGGAACGCAGTAGTCCACCCATCCGTTGTTCACCCATTTGAGCACGTCGGCATAGAGGTCGTCATAGTTTTGCAGGCCGCGTGTGTTGCTTCCGTTGGCATCGGTGCGCTTGTTGCGGTAGATACCGAACGGCGACACACCGAATTTCACCCACGGCTTTACCCTGTGGATGGCTTCGCCAAGCTCCTTGATGAACACGTTCACATTGTCGCGCCGCCAGTCGGCAATGTTGGAAAAGGCTTGGTTGCTGCGCTGGAAGGTGGCTTGGTCGGGTATAGGCAAGCCCGCCACGGGGTAGGGGTAGAAATAGTCATCGATGTGGAAGCCATCAATGTCGTACCTGCTCACAATGTCCTCGGCTATTTTAAGGATGTAATGGCGGTTGGCGGCTATGCCGGGGTCGAGTATTTTCAGCCCGTCATAGTCGAAAGACCTTTCCGGATGGGTCACGGCGATGTGGTTGACGGCCAGCTCCCGCGTGTCTTTCGTCTTGGCGCGGTAGGGGTTTATCCATGCGTGAAGTTCCATTCCCCGTTTGTGGCACTGGTCTATCATCCATTGCAGCGGGTCCCAGTAGGGCGAGGGAGCAGTGCCTTGCCGCCCCGTAAGGAAACGGCTCCAAGGCTCATAGCGGCTCTCATAGAGCGCATCGCACTCGGCGCGCACCTGAAAGATGATGGCGTTTACGCCGTCTTTCTGCAGCTCATCGAGCTGATAGGTCAGCGTGCGTTGCATCTCTTGTGTGCCAATGCCTTGGAATTGGCCGTTCACACATTGTATCCATGCCCCCCGGAACTCTCGTTTGGGGCGGCGACTTTGTGCCTCCGCTGTGCCGATGAGCAGCAGGGAGAGCACTGACAATAACAAAAACTTTGATGATTGGGTTATGTTCATAATAAAATAAAGTTCCGAAATGATTCTCCCGCCCATGCCGTGCCGTCCGTCTTTTCCGTTGGGCGAGACGATTTTAGTGGGCGGAAAGGGTGTGGCGGGCATGGCGTGCCGCTCTGTCAGCGGACGCACTTGGCCGCTTTGCGGAACGCAGAGCGATGATACTGCCGCTCGGCATCGATGATGGCTTTCAGCTTGAGCGCGCTCACAGCTTTGAGCATTTGTTGGTGGTAGCTCTTTTCCACTTGTTTCATGCGCACTTCCAAGTTGTCGCATCGGTTGATGAGGCTCTTGGCCACACGCTCATTGGTGGTTTGCTGCTGTTTCAGCTGGCGCAACTCGCAGTGCAGGTCGCGCTTCTTGGTCAGCATCTCGCGGTAGATGGGCGCGAAACGCTTGTATTCCTCGCGCGTGAGCGATGCCTGGCGTGTCACGTAGTTCAGCAGCTCGTTGTCGAAAGCCTTGGCGTTGAATTGCTTTTGCGACATTCCGGGCAGGAAGCAGCACGCCAAGGCAGTCATGATGATAAGTCGCTTGTAATGCATGGGAGATGTTGTTATGGTTATTCAGAGAAGATATAGGCATAGACATCGTCCTTGTCTATCATCGTGTAGTCAGCCATGCGGTCAAGCTCATCGGTGTATTCGCCGTTGGCCTCCGCGCTGTTGGCGTTTGCCATCGCCGTGTTTGCAGTCGGCGCGTTGTCCGACTGGTAGGCGGCAAGCCCCACCAGTGCAACCACGCCCGCAATGCTGGCCGCCGCGAGCAGGGGCGACAGGCGTTGCCACAGGCTCTTCCGCACTGCTTTCACAGTGTTGGCTTGTGCCGTTTCCGCCTCTATGCTGCGTGCAACTCGTTGGCCTAACGTGTCGAAATAGCCCTCTGGCACGGAGAAAGGACGGTGCGTGCCGTACTGTGCTCTCAATTCGCTGTCTGTTTCCATATCTTGATTGGTTGCTTCTTTGACGGATGGCCGCGCGGAAAGTTTAGAACAAATGGGGAAGAATATTTCTGGGCGTGGCAATAGGTGACCTTTCGCAGTGCGAAACCATACCTTTTGGGCGGCGAAAGGTATGGTTTTGCGATGTGAAAGGTAACGTATTGTGGAGTGGTGGGCGGATGCCGTGTTGGCAGGGGTGGTTTGAGGGCGTGCGGAGGGTACGAAAAAGGCAGACATCGCGCCGTTCTCCGGGTGTGCCGGTGCGATGTCTGCCGTAGCTGTTGTTCCCTTTCGGGGGTGCGGATTATTGTCTGTTGAGGCTGATGGAGGTGATGCGGTTCTGTCCGTTCACGGTGGCTTGGATGCTGTAGGTGAGCGTAGCCTTGCCGCCCTCTCTGTTTATTTCGAGCTTCGCGGGGATGGTGAGCTTGTAAGAGGGGGCTTCGCCGTCCTCATTTTCTATTTTCTCGCATCCCGTGGGCTTCTCCATGTGCCAGTTGATGTTCTTCACGTCGGCCTGATAGAGCTTGTCGCGCATGTATTGTACTACGTCCTTGGCCGTGGAACCGCCGTTGCCGTTGAATGTGAGCTTCTCGGCCACGGACTCTTCTATGGCCGTTGTGCTCTTGGTGTTCATGCCTATGAGCAGACGGCGTACAGGCTCGGTGTGCTTTTCTGCATCGGCCTCGAGCTGTTTCTCCTCTGCGGTCATCATTTGCTGCACTTTTTTGCCTGCTTCCTCGTGGTGCTGGCCGTCCTTGTGCTGGTCGAGGTAGGTCACATAAGCGTCTTGCGTGTTGGCAGCGCAGGCCGTTGCCCAGTCGATGGAGTCGAGTTTATTGTTGATGAGCTGCTTGTGGGGCGTTGACGGGTTGGCGTTGAGGTAGGCCAGATAGGTGGCGCGCTTGTTCTCTTTGAGCACATTTGCCCAGTCGTCGGCTTTGTTTTGCAGCGTCTCCAGCTTTTGTTCGGCATCGCGGATGTGCTCAATGGGGGCAGACTGCTTGTAGTCTGTGATGTATTGTTGCAGGATGTTGGGGTTGTTGCTTTGCATGGCGGCTGCAAAGTCCTCTTGCTCGTTGTTTGATTTGGCGTCCTGATAGATGTAAAGCAGCACGAAGCAGGTGATGGTGGCGATGGCAAACGACACCAGCAGGGCCACGTGCTTGTTCTTTTTCTCATTTTCTTCTTTTCCGCTGTTGCGTGCCGGAGTTTCTCCACGGCCGCTTTGCCCGATAGGCTGCCCCACGATGGTGTCGCTTGTGGGCACATCTTCCTCGATAGGCTCGCCCACAACGGGTGCAAGTTCTTCCTCTGGCGTTACTATAATCTTTCCCTGCGGTATCTCGTCTTCCGTCTCGTGGAAGGCGCGTTCGGGATTTTGTGGTTTCTCGGTGGTGTTTTCAGTTCCATGAGTCTGATTGATGGTGCGGTGGCAGTTGGGGCACACTTCGTCTTCCCTTAGGTAAATCTCGCCACAATAGGGGCATTTCACCACATGGCCGGCAATCTCGACGCCACAACTGGGACACGCCGGTGCCTTGTCGCTCACCTGATGGCCGCACTCCGGACACTTAATAATCATTGTTCTTTAAAATAAAAATGTGTAACGAACTTGTTTTTGCTCTTTATTTCCTTCTTGGGTATCTGAGTTCCCTCATGCTTCGCCGTCCCATGAGCCTGCTTTTGTCTACGTAGCCGTTCACTCCGTTGATGTGGCCTTTGCCCGTGTACTGCCAGGCAAACACCTCCCGGCCGTCTTGCAGTACGGGTGGCGTGTCGGAATAGCGGGCAATGAAGAGCAGGTAGCCGTCAAGCTCATTCTGAAGGTATTTGTTATAGAAACTCTCGTAGGTGTAAATGAGGGGCTTGCAGTGGTATTCGCGCTCCAAGAGCTGCAGGAACTTGTGCAGCGAGTCTACCAAAGCGGCGCGTCTGAGGCCTCCCGTGGTCTCAATGTCCACCATTGGGATGAGGTCTTGGTCCTTGGGCTGGCACTGATAGCGGAAGTTGCGCAGCTGTTCGTCCTGCGGACGGGTGGGGCGATAGAAGTGGTAGGAACCTACCTTCAGCCCGTAGCGTTTGGCCAGCGCAATGTTTTCCTCATAACGGTGGTCGATACGCGTTCCGCCCTCTGATGCTTTGAGGTACACGTAGGCCATTTTGCTGTTGTTTCCGATGGCCTCCCAGAACACATCGCCTTGATAATGGCTCATGTCAAGGCCATGTACGTGGTTGCAAGTGTCCTCGCATTGGATGTTGTATTGTGCGTGTGCGGCGAGCGGAAGAGCCACTGCCAAAATGCTGAAAAGGATTTTTCTGATGCTCATAGAATGCAAAGTTAGGATTTTTTTCTCATAATTCGATAGCGAAATGTCGAATATTAGCATAAATTTACCAATCGGAAGTGGAATGGTGCGAAATGTTTGGTGGGGAAAAGAAAACTTCGTAACTTTGCCATTCATGACGAACAGTACAGGAAAAAACAAGAGAGCGGAGTGGCTTCGCGCAGTGGGGAGGCTGATAGACATACAGTATCGGCTGCGCAAGGAGTGTCCGTGGGACAGGAAGCAGACGTTCGACAGTTTGCGTCCCAACACTATTGAGGAGGTTTATGAACTTGCCGATGCGCTTTCCCGCAACGATTTGCAGGAAGTGAAGAAAGAGTTGGGCGACGTGATGGAACACGTAATCTTCTATGCGATGCTCGGCGAGGAGGCCGGAGCGTTCGACATAGCCGACGTTTGCGACCGTCAGAGCGACAAACTCATGTTCCGTCATCCCTTCATCAACTGGAATGACACTTCGATGCTTGCCCCGGACGCGCCGGCATGGACGGTAAGTTCGTCCGATATGGTCATTGATGGCAAGGGGCAGGTGGTCTATAAGGCTGACTTGGAGCAGGCTTCTGCCAGCTCGGATGGCGCAGACGGGCAGCCGTCTACGTCGGGAGAGGTGGAGAAAACGTGGGAACAGGTGAAGCAACGCGAACGCGATGGCAACAAAAGCGTGCTCAGCGGCGTGCCCAAGGCGTTGCCCTCCATGATCAAAGCATACCGCATACAAGACAAGGCGCGCAATGTGGGCTTCGATTGGGAAAGTCCCTCTGATGTATGGAACAAGGTTCGGGAGGAGCTGGACGAGTTGGAGGCCGAGCTGAAGCGCGGAGACAGGGAGGCGTCGGAGCAGGAACTGGGCGACTTTATTTTCTCCGTCATCAATGCCGCACGCCTCTATCGTCTCAATCCCGACAACGCTTTGGAACAGACCAACGACAAGTTTATCCGCCGGTTTGGCCACGTGGAGCGGCGGGCAAAGGAGGAAGGCAAGTCGCTGAAGGACATGACGCTGGAAGAAATGGATCGTCTTTGGGACGAGGCGAAACAACTTGAAAGGACAAAAGACAACTAACAGAAATGCGAAAGATAACATTGGGTATGGTCGTATTGATGGCTCTGACCATCATTGCCGGCTGTAAAGACACGGCCAAGGATAAGAACATCGTTGTGGACAACACGAGTTTGGAGGATGAAAACCGTGGCGACTCCACCATTTACGGCACGTTGGTCGATGGCGGCATGAACAGTATGCTGCTCCTTACCGATGAAGGCGACACGCTGGAGCTGCTCCGCAATCCGGACGACACAACGGATGTGGTGAAGGGCGGGATTGTTCCCAACGACCGATATGCCGTCATCGCCTATACGAGCTATGGCGAACGGTTCATCCGGACGGCCATCGACATAGAGTCGCTGAAAGGCTCTTGGAGCAGCTTGGACCGTAATTTCGAGATCGAAGACGGTGGCGCGGTGAAGTCGGCGTTGGCCTCTGAGACGAACGCATGGAAGACTTGGAAGATCTATAACGGGCAGTTGGTCTTCGACCGCGACACTTTCATAGTTGATGAGTTGGGCGCAGACTCCATGTTGCTTGAGAGCCGTGACGGCATTTACAGTTTCAAGAGAGCGAAAAAGTGAGACTTTTGAGACAGAACGCTTGCTCTACTTGTGGCGTAGGGTAAGCGTTCTGTTGTTTAAAACATCATTCTTAAAGGCTTAAAACCATCGTATGGAGCCGTTTCAGGTCAAGATATTGGGTTGCGGAAGCGCGTTGCCCACGCAGAAGCACTTTGCCTCCTCGCAGGTCGTAGAGGTGCGGGGGAAGCAGTTTATGATAGATTGCGGGGAGGGAACGCAGATGCAGTTGCGCCGGTTTCGTGTGGGGTTCACCCGCCTGACGGCCATTTTTATATCCCATCTGCATGGCGACCACTGCTTCGGACTGCTGGGAATGGTTTCCACTTTTGGCATGACGGGGCGCACAGCACCGCTCCATCTCTACGCGCCGGCCGACTATGAGAGCCTGCTCAAGCAGGAATTAGCGTTCTTTTGCTCGGGGCTTGAGTTTGAAATCGTCTTCCATCCTCTCGACACAACGCAGCAAAAGGTGGTCTATGAGGACAAGAGCCTCACCGTGGAGACCATTCCCCTAAGCCATCGCGTGCCCTGTTGTGGCTTCCTCTTCAAGGAAAAGCCCACGCTTCCGCACATTCGGCGCGACATGATAGACTTCTATCATATTCCTATCAGCCAAATCAACAACATCAAAGCAGGCGCAGGATGGGTTACAGAAGATGGTGACACCATTCCGCATGAGCGGTTGGTTGCTCCCGCCGACCCTCCGCGCAGCTACGCTTATTGCTCCGACACGCGCTATATGCCCGACTTGCATGAGCGGGTGAGGAATGTAGACCTGCTCTATCATGAGAGTACGTATGCCAACGCCTTGGCCGAGCGCGCCCGAAAGTATTGGCACAGCACGTCGGGTGAGGCTGCCATGGTGGCTCGCGATGCCCATGCGGGCGCGCTGCTGCTGGGGCATTACTCGGCAAGGTATAACGATGAGGCGACCATTTTAGCCGAGGCGCGCGAGGTGTTTCCCAACAGTTATTTGGCCAATGAGGGGCTTGCGTTTGACGTGAAGCCCCGTTGACTATCAACAGAAGCACTTTGAGAATCGTCCGAAGACGAGCTTACGTTTGACGTGAAGTCCTGTTGACGTTCCGTTTTTATTGTTTTCATGTAGTTAAAAGAGGTTAAATGGCCGCAAATAACCTTTTCTTTTGCCTACGCATTGCGAATGTTTTCATACCTTTGCATACAAGCAAAGAGTATACGTATATGACAAAGAAGATATTTGCAAGCATATTATTGGCTGGAATCATGGCCGTGGGCGTTCCCACGATGGCCATGGCCGCAGCTTCCATTGAGATTATTGAGCAGGAAAACCAAAAGATTTCCATCTCGGTATCGGGTTCCGTGCTTCGCGTGACGGGTGCCGATGGCGAGGCATTGCACGTCTACAACATCACGGGAGTGCGTGTGATGAGCATCAAAGTGGATGGTTACGACAAGAGCTACACGCTCAATCTTCCCAAAGGATGCTACATTGTCAAGGTGGGCAAGACTGTTCGCAAAATATCGATACGTTAGTGGCTGCCGGGAAGGGCAAGCCCGGTTTTCCGTTATCTCTTTTTAGACATTCATGTCTCAGCTCGATGAGGCTGAGGTTCAGCGGCTGTTGGCTGATCCCGGCGAACGTCAGAAAGGATTTTCCATGCTCGTTGAGGAGTATGGACGTTCGCTTTATTGGAAAATCCGAAGCATAGTTGTCGGCCATGACGATGCCGATGATGTTCTGCAAAACACTTTTTTGAAAGCTTGGCGCAGTCTGGACGATTTCAGAGGAGGCTCCAAGGTGAGCACATGGCTGTATCGCATAGCCATCAACGAGTCGTTAGACTTCCTGCGGCGGGAGAAAGCGCGTGTGTCGCCGCAGCCGGGAGATGGCCTTTCCTTGGCCAGCCGTCTGGTTTCCGACACCTATTTTGATGGCGACCGTGCGGATGCGCTTTTGCAGGAAGCCATTGCCACGTTGCCCGAAGTGCAGCGCGTTGTGTTCACGTTGCGTTATTATGACAACGTGAAATATAAAGATATGAGCCAGATGCTTGGCACTACGGAGGGAGCGTTGAAGGCTTCCTATCACTTTGCCGTGGAAAAGGTGACCAATTATCTGAAATCACATCAGTAGGGGTGCGGCTTTTTGGCTCTTCCGCGTGGCCTTTTTCCGTGCTTGGCGACTCTTCTTTCCCGTTCTTTTCCTGTTCTTTTGTTTTCTCTTTTGATGATGTTGTAAATGCTTGGCAGTTAGTGGTTTGTTGATATGTATGGTTTTGCCTTGCGAAACCATACGTTTCGCGCGCTGAAACGTATGGTTTTACTTCCCCAAACGTCCGCTTTTGCAGTGTGGGGATGCCTTGCTGCTGCTTTGCGGCTTGCTGTTGGGCGTGTGTTGGGGGGTGTCTGTTGCTGCCATTCTTTGAGTTTTTGCCGTTGCAATGTGCTTTGGCGTGGAGTGGCTTTGCCTCCTTGGGTGAATGATAATTTTGCTGGCAGATGAAAAAAATGCCGCGAAAGCTACTGATATTCAGAATTTTGTTTGTAACTTTGCAGCCGATTTTGGCCAATTATGGCCTTTTTCGGTAAGTATTCATATAAAGTCTAACTTTATTAATTAAAATTTTTATTAACAATTTATGATTGATTACAAGGACGTAAAGCCGTTGGACGACTTCAACTGGGACGAGTTTGAAGGTGGTTCGGCGGAGGGCAAAGCCGCAGGCGAGCTTGCGAAGGCCTATGACGAAACGTTGAACAAGATTCAGGAGCATCAGGTCGTTGAGGGCACGGTGATTTCGGTCGACAAGAAAGAAGTGGTGGTCAACATCGGCTACAAGAGCGACGGCATCATTCCTGCATCTGAGTTCCGCTACAACCCGGATTTGAAAGTTGGCGACAAGGCAGAGGTGTATGTGGAGAACCAAGAGGACAAGAGCGGTCAGTTGGTTCTGTCTCACAAGAAGGCACGTTTGCAGAAGAGCTGGGAGAACATCAACAAGGCCATGGAGGACGATGCAATCATCCAGGGCTACATCAAGAGCCGCACTAAGGGCGGTATGATCGTTGACGTGTTCGGTATTGAGGCATTCTTGCCCGGCAGCCAGATCGACGTCCATCCTATACGCGACTACGACATCTTCGTGGGCAAGTCCATGGAGTTCAAGGTCGTGAAGATCAACCAGGAGTTCCGCAATGTTGTCGTTTCTCACAAGGCTCTCATCGAGGCCGAGTTGGAGGCACAGCGCAAGGAGATCATCTCTCACTTGGAGAAGGGTCAGATTCTCGAGGGTACCGTCAAGAACATCACCACCTACGGCGTATTTGTCGACTTGGGCGGTGTGGACGGACTCATCCACATCACCGACCTCTCTTGGGGTCGCGTAAGCGATCCGCATGAGGTGGTTGAGCTTGACCAGAAGATCAATGTCGTTATCCTTGACTTCGATCAGGAGAAGAAGCGCATTGCTCTTGGCTTGAAGCAGCTCACCCCGCATCCTTGGGACAGCCTTGACGCTGAGCTGAAAGTGGGCGACCACGTGCGCGGCAAGGTGGTTGTTATGGCCGATTACGGTGCGTTTGTTGAGATTCAGCCGGGTGTTGAGGGTCTCATCCACGTATCGGAGATGTCTTGGAGCCAGCACTTGCGTTCTGCTCAGGACTTCCTCAAGGTTGGCGATGAGGTAGAGGCTGTTATCCTGACCCTCGACCGCGACGAGCGCAAGATGAGCCTTGGCTTGAAGCAGCTTAAGGAAGATCCGTGGGAGAACATCCAGGTGAGATATCCGGAGGGCAGCAAGCACACCGCCAAGGTGCGCAACTTCACCAACTTCGGTATCTTCGTGGAGCTTGAGGAAGGCGTTGATGGCTTGATTCACATCAGCGACCTCTCTTGGACGAAGAAGATCAAGCATCCGTCTGAGTTCACTAAGGTGGGCGCAGAGATCGATGTTGTGGTCTTGGAGATTGACAAGGACAACCGTCGCCTCAGCCTTGGCCACAAGCAGCTGGAGCAGAATCCTTGGGATGCCTACGAGAGCATCTACAAGCCGGGCACGGTTCACACCGGAAAGATTACGGAGTCGATGGACAAGGGTGCCGTTATCACGCTCAACGAGGGTGGTGAGGGCTTCGCAACACCGAAGCACCTTGTCAAGGAGGATGGCACTCAGGCACAGCTTGGTGAGGAGTTGCCGTTCATGGTCATCGAGTTCGTGAAGGATTCCAAGCGCATCATCCTTTCGCACTCTCGCACTTTCGAGGAGGTGAAGGACGAGCCGCGTCGCGGTGGCCGTCATCATGGTGGCCGTCAGCAGCAGCAACAGCAGGATGCTCCGCAGATTCAGAACGTTGCAGCAGGTACATCGCTTGGCGATCTCGATGTGCTGGCCGATCTGAAGAAGCGTATGGAGAAGGGCGGAAACTAATAACGAGTTTTCCTAACTGATATAAGAGAAGCCGAAGTGCAATCGTTGCGCTTCGGCTTCTTTGTGTTTTTGGGGAGCTTGATCTCCTTTTGCAGTGTTGCCTATTTGTTGTTTTTCCTCCTATCTATGGTCTTTGCCATAGTTTTTTTTCTTCGTTTACTGTATGGCTTTTGAGCGTTTGGGCGATGGGGTATTTCCTGGCGTTTTGTAGTCTGTTCGCCGTCTTTTGCCATGGCGTTCCTATTGGTGTGCAAAAGGTATGGTATGAGTGTGCAAAACCATGCCTTTTGTGAGGTGAAACCATACCTTTGGCAGGGCGAAACCATACCTTTGGGAGAGAGGAGTGTGGAGGGGTGTCTGCGCGAGTGGATTGTTTGGGCTGATGAATGTGCTGTTGGCGGGGTGTGGCGGTTGTGCTTAGGGTGTCTATCGGCTGTGTTGTGGGGCGTTTTCTTGCTTAAAAGGGGAAGAGAGAATGGCGGGTTTTTATATCAAGTTTTGTGTTTCGGGGGAGGGTTTTCAAAACAGTTGGGGTAAGTTGCTGCTCTTTGAAAGGGTTATGGCGTGCTTCGTGTGTTCTTTGATGTTTGCCGTTGGGCGTGAGTGGGTGATTTTTTGGGAAACAAAGGCATAGCTAATGCGTTACTTGATGTTTGCCATTGGGCGTGAATATACAGCAAACGCCAAGCGAAAGACGCGATAATGGAAAATGAAAAAGGAGTGGAAAGAGCGGAATACGGGAGTCGAACCCGCCTCCTCAGCTTGGGAAGCTGATGCACTACCGATGTGCTAATTCCGCAATAAGTTCTGTTTTGATTTGTCTTTTCTTCTTGTTTGTGCGTCAAAAAGAAAAGAGCCGATACCCGGACTCGAACCGGGGACCTACGCATTACGAATGCGTTGCTCTACCAACTGAGCCATATCGGCTTAACGGGTGCAAAGGTACGATGTTTTTTGTGACCCGCCAAATCTTTCAAAGACTTTTTTCAAAGAATTTCGAGGTAAAGGTTCTTTTCCTTGAAAAAGAATCAATAGAGGTGGAAAATGCGCTCCATCATCTGCCACTTCTCATTGGAGGTAGAGCCTTTGGCGCAGTTTTGGAATTGTGCCACGTGGTCTTCCCATTCCGATTGTCGTGGCAGGGTGGCGAGTTTTGCCATGGCTTCGTCCCAGTCGAGACTGTCTGGCATGTCGACAATCATCACCAGACGCGTTCCAAGAATGTAAATTTCCATTTCAAGGATGCCCACCGACTTGATGCCTTCTTCGATTTCGGGCCAAAAGTCGGGTTCGCTGTGTGCCTTGCGGTACATTCTGATTAGTTCGGGGTTGTCGCGCAGCGACATGGTTTGCACGTATCGGCGTGTGTTGCCATTGAAATTCTTCTGCAAATAGCCTTTTCTCTCCATGATTCTTTTTTGTTGATTATCTACCAAAAAGGCCGCCTGGGAAGGCCGCTTCTCCAAAACTGTTTGTTGATGGATGGCGTTTGCCTTGCCGATGGCGGATTTTTTCTGAGGTGGGAATACTGATTATTTGACGGCCAAATTGTAATTATAGTACTTGGTGTTGCCCGTAATGTCTTGCAGTACGTGGATGAACGGAGGGAATTTCACGGCCTCTCCCTCGCTGATGCCTTTCGTTTCAAGGATGTTCAGGCCGCTGATGGGCGACAGGAAGTGGTCAAGCTCAAAGTATTGGCCTTTCCAAATAAAGCTTTTGCGCAGCTTGTGAATCGGCTGGCGGTAGGGGTCGGCCTGCTGGAGCAGCGATTCGTAGACGTTGTCCGATATTTGTCGCTCCGTCTCTATTTGTTCGTTGTCCGACACGCGCTTGCGTGTGGTGAGCACGTTCACCTCTTTGCCCTGCCATTGTCGCTTGCGCAGGCGGGCTTCGGTGCGGGGGTCGGCCGACAAATATGTCTGCACGATGTCGCTTTCGATGGCTCCCGGTACATCGCCCGTCACTTCCACGATGTACTTCCGCTCCTCTGTGATGGGCTGTGGAATGCCCAGTACGTTGGAGATTTCTTGCAGAACGCGGTTCAGCTTGTTGTCGAAGTCCTCGTGATTGTTGATGACGTGCAGCCGTGGATGGCCCGACCACGCGCTGATAACGCGCTTATCGAGTTCGCGTGCCGTCTCTATGTTTTCCTTTCTCTCCTTGTTGTTGGCCGTGGAGTAGAACTGTTCCGCGCCATCGGCGGCGGAAACAAGGTGCAGCACGGCATCGTAACGGTCGCGCAGGGTGGCGTTGCTCACTCCCGCAAGGCTGGTTATCTTCTGCCACATCTCTGTCGACATGTAGGCGGAGATGTCGAGCGCGCCTCTGTCGCAGATGATTAGGGCGGGCTCTTCCACGCGGCTGGCAATCTTGTGGAAGCTGTCTTCCAGTTTCAGCTGTACTTCCAGCGTTGCCTTCTCGCCTTCATAGAAGTATGCTTCGTTCTTTGTCAGGTAGTCCATACCTGCCTGAAGGAACATCGTGGGGACTTCGGGGATGGTGAAAACCTTGTATCCCAGCGAAGAGAAGTGCTCAATTACTTTTACCAAGGCAGAGGTCTTGCCCGCGCATGGGCCTCCGGTCAGCACGATGGTCTTGATTTCTTTACCCATTAAGTGTATGGTTTTGTTAACCATGCAAAAGTAATGGATTCCCGCCGTACAGGCAAATCTTTTTGTTGGAAAAACTCTTTGGAGCTGGCTAAACTGCTTTTTTCGCTATAAATTCGTACCTTTGCATCTCATTATATTATATAGGAACGCGACATCAATGATATATCCCAAGAATTACGAGAAGAAAATAGGAGTTGATGAGATACGTATGATGCTCAAGGGGCGTTGCCTTTCGGCATTGGGCAAGCTGCTTGTAGACGACATGACGTTCTGCACCGATGCGCCGCTCATCAATGAGTGGATGGAGCAAGTGCGTGAGTTTCGCCGCCTCCGGGAGGAAAATGCCGACATACCCCTTGCCTTTTTCTTCGATGTTCGCCCCACTTTGAAGCGCATTCGCTTGGAGAATACCCACTTCGAGGTGGAGGAACTGTTTGATTTTCGTCGTTCTTTGGACACCATCCATCAGCTGGTGACCTTCATCCGCGGCCTTGATCAGGAGCTGGACGAGGAGGGACGCGTGGCCGAAAAGCACTACGAGGCACTCTATCGCTTGGCCGATGGCGTGGCCACGTTTCCCATATTGGTGCAGCAGGCCGACCAAATCATCGACAAGTTTGGCCGCGTTCGCGACACGGCATCGCCCGAACTGCACCAGATTAGGCGCGAACTGGCCCGCATAGAAGGCTCCATCTCGCACACGCTGAACAGCATTTTGCGCGCCGCACAAGCCGAGGGGCTGGTGGAAAAAGACGTTGCTCCCTCCGTGCGCGATGGCCGCTTGGTCATTCCGGTTGCCCCTGGCATGAAGCGAAAAATCAGCGGAATAGTGCACGATGAGTCGGCTTCGGGCAGAACCATCTACATAGAGCCGACCGAAGTGGTGGAGGCCAACAACCGAATACGCGACTTGGAGAGCCAGGAACGGCAAGAAATTGTGCGCATCCTCTCCACCTACACCAAGCGCGTGCGCCCCCATGTGCCAGAGATTATAGACAGCTACGACTTCCTTGCACAGATAGACTTCATCCAAGCCAAAGACTCTTTGGCCGAAGCGATGCGTGCCGTAGCTCCCAAAGTGGCCGAAGAGCCTGTCGTGGACTGGGTGGAGGCGCGTCATCCGCTGCTTGAAAACGCGTTGAGGGAGAAGAGTTTGCGGCCGGAGGGCGAAGCCGTTGCCGCCGCAGGCCGCCCCCGGGGCATTGTGCCCTTGGAGATAACGCTCACGGCCGATGCGCGTATCCTCATCATTTCCGGCCCGAATGCCGGTGGAAAATCGGTGTGTCTGAAGACCGTGGGCTTGCTTCAGTATATGCTTCAGATGGGCTTGCCCATCCCCGTGAGTGAGCGTTCGAAGGTGGGAATCTTTGCCGACATCATGATGGACATCGGTGATGAACAGAGCTTGGAGAACGACCTGAGCACCTATTCCTCCCATTTGCTCAGCATGAAGCAGATGATTCGTCAGGCCAACGCGCGCACACTGATGCTCATAGACGAGTTTGGAACGGGTACGGAGCCGCAGATTGGCGGCGCAATCGCGCAAGCCGTGCTGGGACAGTTCTGGAAAAAGCAGGCGTGGGCGGTGATAACCACGCACTATCAGAACTTGAAGCACTTCGCCGAAGACCATCCCGGGGTGGTGAATGGGGCAATGCTCTACGACCGCCACGAGATGCGCCCTCTCTTTCAGCTCGCCATTGGCCGTCCGGGAAGCAGCTTTGCCATCGAGATAGCCCGCAAGATAGGCTTGCCCGAGGACGTAATCAGAGAGGCTTCCGACATTGTCGGCTCGGATTACATACAGAGCGACAAGTACTTGCAGGACATAGTGC
The DNA here is from genome assembly GCA_964487905.1 of uncultured Prevotella sp. GTDB lineage: Bacteria > Bacteroidota > Bacteroidia > Bacteroidales > Bacteroidaceae > Prevotella. The sequence continues at coordinate 88,192 of CAZASQ010000005.1, forward strand.
GCGACAAACGCTACTGGGAGGGCAAGCGGCAGACTGTGCATGCCCGCGAGAAGGAGCTGGAAAAGAAAGTGGAGCGGTATGAATCCATGGTGGAAGACGTGGAGAAGAGCCGCAAAGAGATACTTGCCCGTGCCCGGGCGCAGGCCGAGGAGCTTATCAAAGAGAGCAACCGCCGCATAGAGAACACCATCCGCGAGATTCGGGAACGGCAGGCCGAGAAGGAGGAGACGAGGAAAATACGCCAGCAACTGGCCGAGTTTGAGCAGGGATTGCGCGCAGACGTGGAGCAGAAGCCCACGGGCAAGCAGGCCAAAGGCCATGGTGTGATGAGCGATGAGGACTTTCAGGCCAAGGTGGAACGCATCCGCAATCGCAAGGAGCGGCACGAGAAGCGGCAGGCCGAGAAGGCCTTGCGGCAGAAAACGCCGGCGGCAGCCCCCCCAGCGGTGCGCCATGACGCGCCCATAGACAAGGGCGACACCGTGAGAATAAAGGGGCTGACCAGCACGGGCACTGTGGAGAGCCTCGATGGGAAGATGGCCACGGTGGTGTTTGGCGGCGGAATGCGCACCAAGATGCGTGCCGACAGGCTGGAGCGCGTGCGTGATGCCGCGCCGGAAAAGCCTTCGTCGGGGGGCAAGGTGTCGCTGGCCAAGCTGGAAACCTACACTCCATCGAGTGCCGTGACGCGCCAGACGGTGGACAATCATCTGAAGAATTTCAAGTCGGAGATAGACCTTCGCGGGCAAAGAGCCGATGAGGCGTTGCTGCAAGTACAGTATTTCGTAGACGATGCCATCCTTGCCGGAGCCTCGCAGGTGCGTATTCTACATGGCAAGGGCAATGGCATCTTGCGCCAACTGATACGCCAGTATCTGGCCACAATGCCCGGCGTGCGCTCTTATCGCGATGAGCACGTGCAGTTTGGCGGAGCGGGCATCACCGTTGTTGAACTTTAACGGGCAGTGCGCCTCTCTTTCTTGTCATTGCTTGGCAGGAAATGGTGCTTCGTAAAAGCCCATTGCTCAGTTCGTTGGCTCTCTTTCTCGGTATTGTTTTGTGAATGGGCGGAAGGCGTTGTCGCGTCTTCCGCCCATTCATTTTCCCTGGTTTCTTCCCCCGTTTCTTTTCAAATACTTCTTCGTTTTTCCCGTTTGATGGGCGGGGAAATACAGCTTGTGGGCGGCGCGTTTCCCCCATGTTTTTCAATACGTATGGTTTTGCGTTGCAAAAGGTAACGTTTTGTGCGCCCAAACGTATGGTTTCGCGTTGTAAAAGGTAACGTTTGGAATTATGTCATTTATCTAACATTTGGCAAAAATAAACTTGCCGCTTTCTTATTTATCATTAATTCTTCGTACTTTTGCAGTTGATTAGCATTTGAAAGATGGATCATATACGTAATTTTTGCATTATTGCCCATATCGATCATGGCAAGAGTACATTGGCGGATCGCCTGTTAGAGAGCACGAAGACGATTCAAATCACCGAAGGCCAGATGTTGGACAATATGGATTTGGAGCGTGAGCGCGGCATCACCATCAAGAGCCACGCCATTCAGATGGAGTATGCTTTGGACGGAACGAAGTATATGCTCAATCTGATAGATACTCCGGGACACGTTGACTTCTCCTATGAGGTGTCGCGAAGCATTGCCGCCTGCGAGGGCGCGCTGCTTGTGGTGGACGCAACGCAAGGCGTTCAGGCACAGACCATCAGCAATCTTTACATGGCCATCGATCATGACTTGGAGATCATTCCCGTTATCAACAAGATTGATATGCCCAACGCCATGCCGGAAGAGGTGGAGGACGAGATAGTGGAACTTCTTGGCTGCAAGCCGGAGGAGATAATCCGCGCCTCGGGCAAGACGGGCGAGGGCGTCCCCGATATCCTGCGCGCCGTGGTGGAGCGTATTCCGTCGCCCACGGGCGACAAGACGAAGCCGCTTCAGGCGTTGATTTTCGACTCCGTTTTCAACTCTTTCCGTGGCATCATCACCTTGGTGAAGGTAGAGAACGGCGTGATACGCAAGGGCGACAAGGTGAAGTTCTTCAACACCGGACAGCAGTACGCGGCCGATGAGGTGGGCGTGCTGAAGATGGACATGATGGCTAAGCCGGAACTTTCCACTGGTGAGGTGGGCTACATCATCAGCGGAATCAAGAACGCCACGGAGGTAAAGGTGGGCGATACGGTGACGCGCATCGATGCGCCTTGCGAGAAAGCCATCGAGGGATTTCAGGAAGTGAAGCCCATGGTCTTCGCCGGTGTCTATCCCATCGACCCCAGCGACTACGAGTGCCTGCGTGCCTCGTTGGAGAAACTGCAGCTCAACGATGCCTCTCTCACGTTCCAGCCGGAGAGTTCCCAGGCACTTGGCTTCGGATTCCGTTGCGGTTTCCTTGGCCTTTTGCACATGGAGATTGTGCAGGAGCGTCTCGACCGTGAGTTCAACATGGACGTGATAACTACCGTTCCCAACGTAAGCTACATGGTCTACGACAAGCAGGGCGAGGTGAAGGAGGTGCATAACCCCTCGGGATTGCCCGATACAACGATGATAGACCACATTGAGGAGCCTTTCATCAGAGCCTGCATCATCACCTCAAGCCAGTTTATCGGCCCCATCATGAAGCTCTGCCTCGACAAGCGCGGCGAGCTGGTGAGCCAGAACTACGTGAGCGGCAACCGATTGGAACTGATATTCATGATTCCGCTTGGCGAAATCGTGATAGACTTCTACGACAAACTGAAGAGCATATCAAAGGGCTATGCCTCCTTTGATTACCATATCGACTCGTTCCGGCCGTCTAAACTGGTCAAGCTTGACATCCTTTTGAATGGCGAGCCAGTTGATGCGCTGTCCACGCTGACCCACGACAGCAACGCCGTGACGTTCGGTCGGCGGATGTGCGAGAAGCTCAAGGAACTGATACCGCGTCAGCAGTTCGACATAGCCATACAGGCCGCCATCGGAGCGAAGATTATTGCCCGCGAGACGGTGAAGCAAGTGCGAAAGGATGTGACCGCCAAATGCTACGGCGGAGACATTAGCCGAAAGCGAAAGTTGCTCGAAAAGCAGAAGAAAGGTAAGAAACGCATGAAGCAGGTGGGCAATGTGCAAGTGCCGCAGAAGGCGTTCCTCGCCGTGCTGAAGCTGGATTGACGTAGTAACCAATGTAGTTCGGACAAATAAAGAAAGAGAGGAGAATGATGAAAGAACCCGTAATGACGACGAGAGACATAGCCCGTGAGCTTGCCCGGAAGTACAGTACGATGACCCATGATGAGCTTGACGTGCTTGAGAGCATACTTGTGCCCATGAAGTTCAACAGGGGCGAGATGATCATCAAGGAGGGGGATGTGTGCCGAAACATCTATTACATAGAGCGCGGCCTTATCCGTCAGTTCTATTTCAAGAACGGCAAGCAGATCACCGAGCACCTTGGAGTGGATCATTCCATCTTTATGTGCATTGAAAGCCTTTTCCGCGAGGAGGCCACCAAGCTGAAAGTGGAGGCTCTTGAGCCGTCTATTATCTATGCATTGCCCAAGCAACGCCTTGAGCAAGTGGCTCTTCACAATGTCAACATACAGATTCTCTACCGCAAAATACTGGAGGAGAGCTTGATCATATCGCAGGTTTGCGCCGACCTTGTGCGCTTCGAGACGGCGCAAGACCGCTACCGCAAGTTCAGCAAGCTCTATCCCGAGGTGGTGCTTCGTGCCCCGCTGGTCTACGTAGCCAGTTTCCTGCAGATGACGCCGGAGACTTTGAGCCGCGTTCGCAGCTCCACGCTGCTTGACTGACCACCTTTTGCAACGACAAATGAACAAGAATGGCGTTATTGCCAAACCAAACAATCAAGATAAGTTATGAAACCCACATTGCTTCTTTTGGCTGCCGGCATGGGTAGCCGCTACGGCGGGCTGAAACAGCTCGACGGATTAGGCCCCAATGGCGAAACTATTATGGACTATTCCATCTATGATGCCATTCAGGCCGGCTTTGGCAAGATAGTGTTTGTTATACGAAAGGACTTTGAGGAGCAGTTCCGCGAGCAGGTTCTCAGCAAGTATGAGGGGCACATACCCGCCGAATTGGTCTTCCAGAGCATAGACGCGCTGCCCGAAGGGTTTGCCGCTCCCGAGGGACGCGTGAAGCCTTGGGGCACGAATCATGCCGTGCTGATGGCGAAAGACGTGATTAAGGAGCCGTTTTGCGTTATCAACTGCGATGATTTCTACAATCGCGACTGCTTTATGGCCATCGGCAAGTACCTCTCCTCGCTCCCCGAGGGTGCCAAGAACCGCTATGCGATGGTGGGATTCCGCGTGAGCAACACGCTCAGCGAGAATGGAACGGTGGCCCGCGGCATTTGTTCGAAGGACGAAGAGGGCAACTTGACCAGCGTGGTGGAGCGTACCGAGATAGAGCGTCGTGATGGTGCGGTGAAGTATAAGGACGACAACGGCGAGTGGACGGCCACTCCCGACAACACGCCAGTGTCGATGAACGTGTGGGGATTCACCCCCGACTACTTCGAATACAGCGAGGCCGCTTTCAAGGAGTTCCTCGCCGACCCGAAGAACATGACGAATCTGAAGGCCGAATTCTTCATTCCGCTCATGGTGAACAAGCTCATCAACGACAAGACGGCCTCCGTGAAAGTGCTCGACACCACAAGCTGCTGGTTTGGCGTGACCTATGCCGCCGACCGACAGGGCGTTGTGGACAGAATACAGCGTTTGGTGGATGACGGGGTGTACCCGGCCAAACTCTTCTAAGCAACAATCATCCCTACACATGAACATAAATTTGCTGGACGACAATCAGCTGGCGCAGTTGCGTCAGCTGATTGCCGAATCCGGAAACGTAGTTACCATCGCGCATAAGTCGCCCGATGGCGATGCCATTGGCGCATCGCTGGCCTGGGCACTCTATCTCCAGACGATGGGAAAGCAGGTGACTTGCGTGGTGCCCGATGCCGCTCCCGACTTCTTGAAGTGGCTTCCCATGTCGCACGGCATCATACGTTACGACAAGCACACCGCCAAGGCACAGGCCGCACTCAATGCTGCCGACTTGCTTTGCTGCCTTGATTTCAACGACTTCTCCCGCCTTGGCGATGCACAGACGGCAGCCGAGGGCTGCAAGGCGCGCCGTTTGCTCATCGACCATCATATGTTTCCCAATGTGCAGGACGCATTGACGATTTCCCATCCCGCCATGTCGAGCACCAGCGAGATGGTGTTCCGGCTCATTTGGCAGCTGGGCGGATACGATGGAATGACACGGCAGATGGCGCAATGCATCTACTGCGGCATGATGACCGACACGGGCGGCTTCACCTACAACTCCACGCGGCCGGAGATATTCTTCATCGTCAGTCAGCTTCTGGCCAAGAACATAGACAAAGACGAAATTTACAACCGCGTGTTCCATAACTATTCTGCCGATGCCATCAAGTTTCGCGCCTATTTGATTTACAAGAAACTGAAGGTCGTGAACGAGCTTCACGCGGCTTACTATACGGTGACGAAAGAGGAGATGAGCCGTTTTCATTTCATCAAGGGCGACCTTGAGGGGGTGGTCAACGTGCCGCAGCAAATCAAGGGGCTGAAACTCTCCATCTCGTTGCGCGAAGACACAGAGAATCCCAACCTCATTCGTGTGAGCCTGCGTTCGAGTAACGGCTTCCATTGCCAGCCCATGGCCGCCCAGTTCTTCAATGGCGGAGGCCATGCCGATGCTTCCGGTGGCAAGCTGATGTGCTCCATTGAGGAGGCCGAGCAGGTGACGCTGCGCGCCATCATGGCTTTCAAGGAGCAGTTGCAGGGCTGACGGCAGGCAATATGGCATCTGCGGACGGGCGTTTGTGGCGTTGGTTTGCGGAAAGAAGTCTTTACAGAAAAACAAAACGTATGGTTTCGCGTGGCAAAACGTATGGTTTCGTCATGCGAAACCATACGTTTTATAGGCCAAAAGGTAACCTTTTGCTTTGTGGCGAAACATGTTTTGCAAGTGCTTGTTATACAGCTCGTTGTGCGGAATGTCTCGTTGGCCGCGTTTGGTGCTCCCGTTTGGCCTTTCGGCCGATGCGGGTGGACACGCGTAGGCGGCGCGAGCATGGCGCAAAATTAGGCTTGGCGCGGTTTGTCAAAAAACTTAAAATTTGCCAACAATCCTTTGCCAGCTAACGGAATAGCATTATCTTTGCAGTAAGATTCATTTTAGACCAATTTATTATTTAGATGAAGAAAATATTTTTCCTTCTCTTCGCGGTTGCGGGAGTGCTCTTCTCGGCGTGCGACAATAACGAGACTTATGCCGATCAGCGCAAGCGTGAGAACAACGCCATCAACCAATACCTCAACGACAGCTTAGTGAAGGTAATCTCCGAAAGTGAGTTTTTTGCCAACGACACGATGACCGATGTGAGCAAGAATGAGTTTGTGCTTCTGGAATCATCGGGCATCTACCTGCAAATCATCGACAAAGGCTGCGGAGAGAAGATAAAGGACGGCGAGACGGCCACTGTGCTGTGTCGGTTTACGGAGCGTAATCTCCTCACGGACAGTATGCTGGTGACCAACAACATACTTTATTTCAGCGCATTGGTGGACAAAATGTCGGTCACCAACACCTCGGGCACGTTCACGGCATCGTTCGATCCCACATCGAGCGTCATGTATCAGGTCTACGGCAGTACGGCCGGCAGCACCGCCGTGCCCAATGGCTGGCTTGCCCCGCTCCCGTTCATCCGCATAGGAAGGCCGCGCTCGGCCGAAGACCGCATAGCCCGCGTGCGCATTATCGTGCCTTCTACCGAGGGAACTTATGCCGCCACCACCTCTGTCTATCCGTGTCTGTATGACATTACCTATGAGAGAGGGCGATAACTAACAATCAACTGAACAGCAAAAATGACACTGATAAAATCTATCTCGGGCATCCGGGGCACCATCGGAGGCTCCGTGGGCGATACGCTCAACCCGCTTGACATCGTAAAGTTCACTTCCGCATACGCTACGTTCATCCGCCGCAGTGGCGCATCGCAGAGCAACCAGATTGTTGTGGGACGCGACGCGCGCATTTCGGGCAGCATGGTGAGCAATGTGGTGTGTGGCACGCTGATGGGAATGGGCTATGACGTGGTCAATATCGGACTGGCCACAACGCCTACAACGGAGCTTGCCGTGCGCATGACTGGTGCGGCGGGTGGCATTATCATCACGGCCAGCCACAACCCGCGCCACTGGAACGCGCTGAAACTGCTCAATCATGAGGGCGAGTTTCTGACCAAGGCCGATGGCAACGCCGTTTTGGACATTGCGGAAAGGGAAGATTTTGAGTTTGCCGATGTAGACAACATGGGCCAATACAGCGAGGACGGCAGCTTTGACGACCGCCACATTGAGGCGGTGATGGCCTTGCCGCTCGTGGATGCAGACGCAATCCGCACGCGTAAGTTCCGTGTGGTGGTCGATGCGGTCAACTCTGTGGGTGGCATAATCCTGCCCAAGCTGCTCGACAGGCTGGGTGTGGAATACACTATCCTCAATGGCGAGGCCAACGGGGAGTTTGCCCACAACCCGGAACCGCTGGAGAAGAACCTTGGCGGCATCATGGAGGAGATGGCCAAGGGAGGCTACGACTTGGGCATAGTGGTAGACCCCGATGTCGACAGACTGGCTTTCATTCAGGAAGATGGCAAGATGTATGGCGAGGAGTACACGCTCGTCACGGTGGCCGACTACATTCTCGACCACGTGAAGGGCAGCACCGTCTCCAATCTCAGCTCCACGCGCGCGCTGCGCGATGTGACCGAGCGTCATGGGTGCGATTATTACGCATCGGCCGTGGGCGAGGTGAACGTCACAACGCGCATGAAGGAGGTCAACGCCGTTATTGGCGGCGAGGGCAATGGCGGTGTCATCTATCCCGACAGCCACTATGGCCGCGATGCGCTTGTGGGAATAGGTCTCTTCCTCAGCTCTTTGGCACAGAAGGGACTGACGTGCAGCGCGCTCCGCAAGACCTTCCCGGAGTATTATATTGCCAAAAACCGCATCGATCTCACCCCCGACACCGACATGGACGCCATTCTTGAGGAGGTGAAGGCGCGCTTTGGCGGGCAAAGCAATGTGCGGGTGACCGACATTGACGGCGTGAAGCTCGACTTTCCCACCAAGTGGGTGCACCTGCGCAAGAGCAACACCGAGCCAATCATGCGAGTTTACAGTGAGGCATCTACTATGGAGGAGGCCGATGCCTTGGGCAAAGAGCTGATGGAACTGATAGCTTCCATGGGCAAATAGAGTGTGAGCGAAGGAAATTCATAAAGTATAAGGTATGTGGGAGTCGCTCCTGCATACCTTTTTCAAATTATAAATGAAGCAATGAAGAAGATTTGGTTAGTTCTTGTAATGGTTTTGGTCTCCCTGTCTGTGAGCGCGCAGGGGCTTTTCGTGGCTACTTACAACATCCGAAACGCCAGTCCCAATGGCGATGCCGAACGTGGCAACGGATGGGATGTGCGCAAGCACGCCATCTGCTCGCAGATAGCGTTTGAGCAACCCGCCGTTTTCGGTGCGCAGGAGGTGCTCGTTGGCCAGCTGCACGATATGCTTGGCTTGCTGCCGGAGTACGCATCGATAGGCGTTGGGCGCGATGATGGCAAGGAAGCAGGAGAGTATGCGGCCATATTCTACAAGAAAGACCAGCTGGAACTGCTCGATGAGGGACATTTCTGGCTCAGTGAGACCCCCGATCGTCCATCGTTGGGGTGGGATGCGGCCTGTATCCGCATCTGCACGTGGGGAAAGTTCCGTGACAAGGCAACGGGGCTGCAGTTCTGTTTCTTCACGCTTCACACGGATCATGTGGGCGTTGTGGCCCGAAGAGAGGCGGCCAAGCTGGTTGTTGCACGCGTTGGCGAGATAGCAAAGGGGCTTCCTGCCATTGTGACGGGCGACTTCAATGTGGATCAGACCGATGATACTTATGGCATCTTTGTGCGTTCCGGTCTTCTTGTAGACAGCTATGATGCGGCCAAACAGCGTTTCTGCACGAACGGAACGTTCAACGACTTCAAGCCGGAGATGCACACGGAGAGCCGCATCGACCACGTTTTTGTATCTCCCGGGTTCAGAGTCGACCACTACGCCGTATTGACGAATATGTATTGGAGGCCATCCGCCGATGCGGAAACGCTGCGCTCGGCCAACGCGCCGCAGCAAATAGGGCTTAATCGCTACACGCTTCGCACACCGTCCGACCATTATCCCGTCTTCGTTAAGTTGTTTTACCAAAAGTAACGGCAAAAAATGATAGGCGAAAAAAACTCCGCCATGTTGCCTATGGTCTCGGAAAATTTGCCTATCTTTGCCAAAATAACAGATAAAGGAGAATCCATGACAGCGACAGATCAAACGATACAGCAGCTGGCGCGCTTCTTTGGCAAGATTGCGCAGAAGATGCCGGCGTGTGAGGAGGCTTGCGTAATGACCGATATTCATGTTCGGGTGTCGCAAGACAGTGGCGATTTGATGGCCTTCGATGATGAGGAGAACGAGATTACACGATGTGTGGTCGAGCAATGGATTGACAACAAGGACGACAACTTCTATGTTCAGGTGGCCAATTTGCTCCGTCTGCAAATGTCGCAGATGCGGGATGTGGTGGAGAACTTGGGCATAATGAAGCCTTACAACTACGTGTTGGAGGACGATGACAGAGAATGTGTGGCGGAGTTGTACGTTGTTGACGATGACACGCTGATAGTTGGCGGCGACCTGATGGTGGGCTTGGAAGAGGATTTGGACAATTTCTTCAGCCGATTGATGAATGAGGAAACTTAAAAACCTGCTGCTTTGCGGGTCGCTGTTGCTGCTTTTGTGCCCTCATGCCGCCGCCCAGCGTCATGAGATACTTGATGCCGACATCCAATCGCTGCAAGTTGTTGCCGATGGGGATTGGATGCGGCTGCCCATTATTGAGCTTAATGGGGGCAGAATATCCGTCAGCTTTGACGATTTAACCCATGAATACCATCGCTACGCCTATCGTTTGGAGCATTGCGAGGCCGATTGGCGCGTTTCAGACGAGCTTTTTGAGAGCGACTACTGTTCCGGATTTGCCTCTGGAAACACCATTGACGATGTGCAGGAGAGCGTGCTCACCAACACACAGTACACCCATTACTCCCTGATTCTTCCCAATGAGGATTGCGCCATGAAACTTTCGGGCAATTATCGCCTGACAGTTTATGACGAAAACGATGAGAATCACCCCGTCCTGCGTGTTTGTTTCATGGTTGTGGAGCCGATAACGGAGCGCATGGGCGTTTCCCTGCAAGTTGTTACGAACACCGATGCCTCCATCAACCAAGCCCATCAGCAGGTGGAGATGGAACTTAACTACGGCAATTATTCCGTTACCGACCCGGCACGGCAGCTTTCTACGGTGCTGTTGCAGAACCAACGGTGGGACGATGCCCGCTGCAACGCGCGCCCCCAGTACACTATGGCCGACGGGCTTCGCTGGTCTCATTGCAAGGACTATCTGTTTTGGGCGGGCAACGAGTATCGCAAGTTTGAGATTCTCTCCACCGATGTGGCCACGATGGGTGTCGACCGTATTGGCTGGGATGGCAGTCAGTACCACGTTTATCCCTTTGAGGGGCAGCCGCGCCTCAATTATGTGTATGATGTAGATGCCGATGGCGCTTTCGTTATCCGCAATTCCGACAACCGCAGTGTGGATACTGAAAGCGATTATATGCTTGTTCACTTCCAGTACCGTTGTCCCGAACCGTTGAGCGAGGAGGTCTACATCAACGGAAACTTCACCAACGACCGTTTTCTTCCACAGTATTTGATGCAGTATGATGCAGAAGAACAACGCTATGAGTGCGTAGTGCCCTTGAAATTGGGCTACTACAACTATCAGTTGCTTACGCTTGATGCCAACGGCCG
>CAZASQ010000006.1:0-50850 GCA_964487905.1 uncultured Prevotella sp.
AGAGCAACAGACTCATAATCTGGAGGTCCTAGGTTCAAGCCCTAGCTGGTCCACGAAGAAAATCAAGGAGTTACGAATTTCGCAACTCCTTTTTTCTTGCCTTTGCGTAAACAAACTATTTGAGTTAACTACTTCTATGCTATGATATTTACTGAAACTCTAATAATGTTTGTTTACCTCAGATAATCATAGTAAGCCCAATTCCATTTGCAAAATCCGCCCAAGGCCTTTCAGCTCTGACAATAAGTTGTGACAGACGTAAGAATAACATTTCTATGGAACAATCCCGATAAATATCGCAAAATATGCTATATTTACATGATTATTTCATAACTTTGTAGCCAAAACATTCAAACAGGTAATAATGAAGCTAAATAGAATCAAAACGGTACTGGTAGAAAAGGATGTGTCGCAAACAGACTTGGCAAAAGAGATTGGCAAAAGCTTCAGCACCGTCAATGCGTATTGCTGCAACAGACAACAGCCTTCGTTGGAGTTGCTTTACCAAATAGCTGAGTTCCTTTCTGTCAGCATGAAAGATCTTTTAGTTGAAAATAAAAAAGAAGAATAATGGAACAATCGCAATACAACTCTTTGTTCTCGTTTATATGGAACATTGCAACCGATGTGCTTGTATACGCTTTTGACAAGAGCGAATACAAGAAAATCATTCTGCCTATGATGGTTCTGAGAAGAATTGACGTTCTGCTTGAACCTACCAATGAGCAGGTGATCAGCATGAAGGAGAATTTGGACAAGAACCATATTGACAACCAAGCTCCTATATTATATAATGTTACTGGTTATCCTTTCTACAACACCTCGAAGTTTACGATGAAGACGTTGAAGAGCGAAATAGACGCTCAACGACTGAAGATGAATTTCATCGAATACCTGAACGGTTACAGCAAGGATGTGCTTGACATTGTGGAAAAACTGCATCTTCGCCAAGTAATAGACAATCTGACGGAGACAGAACGTTTGGGCAGCATCATAGAGAAATTCACCTCAGACCATATAAATCTCAGCAACAAGCCAGTTCTTGACGATGAGTGCAACGAGAAACTTCCTGCGCTTGACAATCATACGATGGGTACTGTATTTGAGGAACTGTTGAGGCGATTTAACGAGGAGAATAATGTGACTGAGGCTGGTGAACACTTTACGCCAAGAGATTATGTGAAGTTGCTTGCCGACTTGGCCGTCCAGCCCATTGCCGACCAATTGCAAGACACCACCTATCGCATTTATGACGGTGCTTGCGGCACTGGCGGCATCCTGACCATTGCTCAGGAGCGCATCAAAGAGTTGGGCGCGGAGCGTGGAAAGAACATTACCATCAGTATCTATGGACAGGAACAGGCTCCCGACACATACGCAACGTGCAAGGCTGACCTTATGATTTCTGGAGAGATACGCTCTTTCCAGTATAACGAGGGCGGCCAGCAACGCGAATATATTGCCTACGGTTCAACACTGTCGCAAGACGGTCATGCAGGCGAAACCTACGATTTCTGCATTTCCAATCCTCCGTTTGGCACTCCTTGGAAGGAGGACTTAAAGAAGCGCGGTTTGAAAGAGACGGAAAAAGCCAAGTTTACTGATTCGCGCTTTACCATACTCGACAAAGACGAAAACGAAATTTCTTTCCTACCTGACATCAGCGACTGCCAGATGATGTTTCTTGCCAACAACATCAGCCGCATGCAGGACGATACGCCGCTTGGCACTCGCATCGTGGAGGTACATAACGGCTCTTCGCTTTTCACTGGCGATGCTGGCAGCGGGGCAAGCAATCTACGCAAATACATCATAGAGAACGACTTGCTCGAAGCCATCATTGCCATGCCCGAAAAGGACTTTTACAACACGGGCATTGGCACATATGTCTGGATTGTCACCAACCGAAAGGAAGAACGGCGCAAAGGACTGGTGCAACTGATTGATGCTACCAAAATCAGCACTCCGTTGCGCAAGAACTTGGGCGAGAAGAATTGTGAAACTTCCGAAGACGACAGAAAGGCTATCGTCAAGTTGCTCACAGACTTCAAAGAAACGGAACAAAGCAAAATTTTCCCTAACAAGGAGTTTGGCTATTACAAAGTGACCGTTGAACGCCCATTGCGCATAGTGTACGAGAACCCAGAAAACATCACGCTGCCCGAACTGAAAAAGGCGGAAGACGTGGCACTGCTCCAACGAGTGCTCGATGCATGGAAAGAAAACCTTGGTGGGCACACCGTGAGCGATTACGCCATGTTTACCATACTCGAACAGAAGAAGATAAAGGTACCAGCCGCAAAGATAAAACTCATTCGCCAGTATCTCGGGCGCAGGGATGAGCGTGCCGACGTATGCCACACCAAGCCCACGAAGCTCGACAGCCCCGTGGAGTGCGACCCCACGCTGCGCGACGTGGAGCAAGTGCCGCTGCTCTACCCCGGTGGTATTGACGCATTCATGGAGAACGAGGTGAAGCCATACGCTGCCGATGCCTACTACAACGCCGACAGCGTAGTGGTGGGCTATGAACTGTCGTTCACCAAATATTTCTACAAACCAGTGGAACTGCGCCCCATTGCCGACATCACTGCCGACATCAACAATATTGAGAGCAGTCTGAAAGGAGTGCTCGGTGATATTCTGAATGTATAACTCCAAAAGTTTCACAGCATTATGAAAAGATACAAGGCTTATAAGGACAGTGGCGTGAAATGGATTGGGGAAATACCGGAGCATTGGACTTCTCGTAAAATAAAATTCTTGTTCAAGGAATGTTCGGAAAAGGGTTACCCAAATGAGCCGGTTTTATGTGCTACTCAAAAATATGGAGTAATTCCACAAAGTATGTATGAAAACAGGGTTGTTGTAGTCAGCAAGGGACTTGAAGGTCTTAAATTGGTAAAAGAAGGCGACTTCGTAATCAGTTTACGCTCGTTTCAAGGTGGAATAGAACATGCGCATTACCAAGGAATAATTAGTGCCGCTTATACTGTATTGAGGCCTTACAATGAAGTTAATCCGAATTACATTAAATATTTGTTCAAGTCACATACGTTTATTGAACTCCTGAAAACTTGCGTGACTGGAATACGTGAGGGACAAAATATAAATTACGACTTGTTGAGGAAAAGCAGTATTATGCTTCCTCCCCTTTCCGAGCAGCAAGCGATAGTTGACTATTTGAAAGATAAAACCCTTAAAATTGAACAACATGCTTCCGCAAGAGAGAGAGAGAGAGAGCTGCTTGACAGTTTGAAGCAATCGGAGATTGCAAATGTAGTGACCAAAGGACTGAACCCGAATGTAAAAATGAAAGATTCGGGAATCCCTTGGATTGGGGAAATTCCGGAGCATTGGACCTTGCGTAGAGTAAAATTCATCTTTACCGAGTCAAAAGACAAGTCCGTGTCGGGTGAAGAAATGCCATTATCCTTGGGAAAAGAAACAGGTATAATACCTTCCTCAGAGAAGAAAAACAAAACAATGGAAAGTGCTTCGTTTGTCGGTTGTAAAATTGTCAACAAAGGAGATATTGTTTTCAATCGTTTTAAAGCAAGACTTTTTGCCATATCCGATTATAATGGCGTTGTCAGTTCGGACTATGCCGTTTACAAATGTAATAATTCTGCTGACCCAAGATATATTGTAACCCTATTTGGAACACAGATGTATCGCAATGCATTTGATAGGAAGGCTTCAGGAGTGGGTGATGGCTTTAGCCGTTTATACACCAATGACCTATTCTCTTTTTACGCAATATTTCCTCCTTTAGAAGAGCAACAAGCCATCATCGCCTATATTGACGAGAAACTCCAGAAGATAGACCAGTACATGTCCGCCCTACAGCGAGAGATAGACTACCTGAAGGAGTTTAAGCAGCGGTTGATAAGCGATGCCGTTACGGGTCAGTTATGTGTAACGAAACAATAAGGAGAAATAACAAATGAGCAAAGAGAAACAAGACATAGCAATGTTCGTGTCGTTCTGCATAGAGCAATATGCTAAGGCCAAGAATATGGAGACCGAGGATGTCGCAGACCTGTTTGAGCGATATGGAATATCGGAGCATTTCTGCGAGTTTTATGACGTACTTCACACGCAAGGGCACCACTGGCTGATTGAAGAAATTGACGAAATGATTGAACGTAGAAAGAAAAGAAATGAGTAAGGTATATCACGGAAGTTTGGAGGTGGTGAGAAATCCCGAGATACGTCTGCCCAACCGTTCTCTTGACTATGGGCATGGGTTCTACACAACAACGTCGTACGAGCAAGCAAGAAAACTTGTTGAGCGGCGGATGAAAGACAACGATGCGACCGTTGGCTATGTGAACGTATATGAACTGGACGACGAATTGATAAAGCGCATGCGGCTGCTCATCTTTGAGAAGCCCACAGAAGAATGGGTTAACTTCGTGATGAAGAACCGCACGGAGCGAGGATTCACCCACGACTACGACATAGTGTATGGCCCTGTGGCCGATGACAGCGTATATACACAATTCACCTTGTATGAAGGCAGCATCATCAGTATGCCCACACTCATACAGGAACTAAAAACATACAAGTTGGTAGACCAGTATCTTTTCCATACAGAAGAGTCACTGCAAGCCATCAGATTTGTTGAATCGAAAATCATAAAACTATGAGCGCAAAAATAACACAAGACAACCTCTATTTGCTTCTGCCTATGAAAATAGGATGGCTTGCCCCGTGGCTCTCCGAAGACAAGGGCATAAGCATAGCAGAAGCTATGAACCGCATCTATCATTCAAAGCTATATAAGAAACTCTCGACCGAGAGTACAAAATACTGGCATCTCGGTCCAGTGGATTTGTACAATGAACTGAAAACAGAATTATAAAAAGGGAGAATATTATGCCAACAGATATATCAGAGAAAGGTCTTGAAACAATCCTTGTAGAATACCTCCGCGACAAGCAGGGGTATGAGCAAGGCGTGTCTGACGACTACAAGAAGCAGTACGGAGTGGATACGGAACGCATAAAGCGATTCATTCTTTCCACGCAAAAGGAAAAGGCCGTCAGCACGGGATGCTTTGCCAATGACAATGAGGAGCGCAAGTTCTTCACACGCCTCTCGGCAGAGCTCACCAAGCGTGGCGTTTCAGATGTGCTCCGAAAAGGTTTCCGATATATCAGTGAGCTATTTGACATGTATTACCCTTTGCCGTCGGAACTGAACCCTACGGCAAAGAAGTATTACGAGAAGAACATCTTCTGCGTAACCAGACAACTGTTTTACAGCACGAACAATACCGATAGCATCGACGTGATGCTGTCATTGAACGGTCTGCCCATCATGACTATGGAACTAAAGAACCATTATACAGGCCAGACCATAGAGAACGCCATCAAGCAATATCAGAACGACCGCAACCCCAAGGAAGACACATCGGCACTATTGCTGATGAAGAAACGCTGTGCCGTCCACTTTGCCGTTGACGATGACCTGATAATGATGTGTACCGAGTTGTGCGGAAAATCATCGTGGTTCTTGCCTTTCAACAAAGGTGTCAATGGCGGTGCAGGAAATCCTGTCAATCCCACAGGTATTCGCACCTCCTATCTGTGGGAAGACATATTGGGCAAACGTTCATTGTCGGACATTTTGGAGAATTATGCACAGGTCGTAAAGAAGAAAAAGCAAGTCAAGGACAAGAAGACAGGGAAGAAAAAAGATGTGGAGAAGGAACTCGTCATCTGGCCACGCTATCACCAACTGGATGCTGTACGCCAAATGCTTGATGCCACACGCAAGGGAGGTGTGGGGCAGAAGTTTCTCATCCAGCATTCCGCAGGTTCTGGCAAGTCGAACAGCATCACATGGCTCGCCTATCAGTTGGTGAGACTGTTGGACGGGACAACGCCTTTGCTCGACAGCGTGATTGTCGTTACCGACAGAATAAATCTCGACTCTCAGATACGCGACAACATCAATGCCTTCAAAAGACTCAAAAACATTGTGGAATGGGCAGACTCGTCAGCCACGCTGAAAGATGCGCTAAAAGACGGAAAAAAGATAATCATCACTATTGTCCATAAGTTCCAATACATACTGGAAGCAATAGGGACAGACTTGAAGGACAAGAGGTTTGGCATCATCATAGACGAGGCACACAGCAGCCAGAATGGTTCTCTGTCCGCCAAGATGAACATGGGACTGTCGGGCAATGTCGCAACAGACGGCAAGGATTTGGAAGACAAACTCAATGCCATCATAGAGGGGCGCAAGATGGTGAAGAACGCCAACTACTATGCCTTTACAGCGACCCCAAAGGCAAAGACGCTGGAAATGTTCGGTACGTCTTATACAAAGTCTGACGATGAGATTGAACACAAACCATTCCATGAGTACACCATGAAACAGGCCATCGAAGAAGGCTTTATCATGGATGTGCTAAAAAACTACACCACATACGCCAGTTTCTATAAAATAGTAAAGACGGTGGAAGATGACCCTGAATTTGACAAGAAGCAAGCTCAGAAGAAACTTCGTGCGTGGGTGGAAAGACAGTCTGAAACAATCCATCAGAAAGCCGCTATCATTGTCAACCACTTCCATACTATGGTCATAAACAAGGGCAAGATGGGCGGCGAGGCTCGTGCCATGGTCGTAACGAGCGGCATTCTGCGGGCGATAGACTTCTACTATGAGATAAACCGACTGTTGGAAGAGCGCAAAAGTCCGTACAAGGCTATTGTGGCTTTCTCCGGGACAAAGGAGTACAACGGCAAGCTAGTGACTGAAGCCGACATCAACGGGTTTCCCTCAAAAGACATTGAAGACAACATGGAGGAAGCCCCTTACCGCATTCTTGTGGTGGCAAACAAGTTTCAGACTGGCTATGACCAACCCCTTTTGCACTCTATGTACGTGGACAAGATGCTGACGGACGTAATGGCGGTGCAGACCCTGTCGCGTTTGAACAGATGTCATCCCAAGAAGATAGACACATTCGTCCTTGATTTTGCCAATGATGAAGAAACCATAAAGGCGGCCTTTCAGAAATATTACAAGACAACCATTCTGTCAAGAGAGAGCGACCCCAACAAGCTGAACGACTATATATCGGCCATCGAGGAAACCAACATCTATACTGACGATGAGGTGAACACGCTGAATGAAAAATACTGGAATGGCGTAAGCCGCCAGAAACTGGACCCGATAGTGAACCTTGCGGTAGACCGATTCAAAGCATTGGATGAAAACAAACAGATAAATTGCAAGAGCAGCATAAAGGGATTTCTTAGGACTTACCCATTTATTGCCGCTGTCACTTCATACAAGAGCCTTGAATGGGAGAAACTCAACACCTACTTTATGCTTTTGGTACACAAATTACCAAAACTGAAGGACGAGGACTTCACTTCTGGACTGATAGAAGCTATCGACTTGGACCAGATGCAAGTAACCAAGTTGGGCGACGCCAAGATTGCACTGGAGAATACAGATGCAGAAATCGACCCTATCCCCATGGGGAATGGCCAAGGTGGCAAGAGTGAACCCGAAATGACAAAACTCAGCGACATACTGGAACAGTTCAACGGCATTAACTGGCAGAACATCGAACTTGCAAAACAACAACTTGACGAATTGCCAAACAGGATAAAGGGCGACGAAGCTTTTATCAATGCTGCCAAAAACAGCAACAAGGCAACTGCACAACAGCAGTTCAATTCGTCAATGCTCATGGTCGTGGCAAAAATGCTGAATGAGAACACCGAGTTCTGCCGTCAATACTTAGACAATCTCGACTTTATGAATTTCATCAATGACCGGGTGTTTCAGGATGTGTATCAGCAAGTCAACTCAACAAAATAGGAACTTCGAAAATTGCAGCATGAATAGGCTTGTTATTATAGGAAATGGATTTGACATGGCACATGGTCTCAAAACCAGTTACATGGATTTCATTAACTGGTATTGGGATCAACGTGTCTATGGCTTTATAGGCAATACGACCAATGTGTCGCAAGATTGCCTTTGCAAATTGGCTATCAAAGAGACTAATAATTTTAGCAGTTGGAATGTGTTTGCTGCCTCAAACTCATACTTCTTTAAGGATCTATATCAGAAGGAAAGATATTCTGGAAGTGAAGTCATTCAAGAGATAAAACAACATCCAGAAATCTTTATGGTTGAATATAGTCCCTTCTTTGAGACCATCCTCCAATCGATAGAAAGCAAAGGTTGGGTTGATATAGAGAATGACTATTACCAATTACTTAAGGATAGTATCAACAATACTCGTTGTGAATACACAATCACAGGACTTAATCAACAGTTAGCGTTCATTCAGTCGAAACTTGTAGAGTATCTTGGCACGATAAAAGAGGGCGAATATAAAAGTGAATATCAAAAGGCCATAACGGACTATTTTAATCCCGATGACTTTTCGACAGAAGGCAGAGTAAGGGCATTAGACAATATGGGGCTTGATTTCGAGCGTCCTTATGACAAACAGTATTTTCAGGAAGAGCATGAAAAAATGGTTCCTGAACATATCATGCTTTTGAGCTTTAACTATACCAAAACAGCGCAACTGTATGGTGGTAGCAACGTCATTCACAATTATATTCATGGAGGATTGACACATCCCGAAACTATCATATTCGGATACGGTGACGAGTTAGATAAAAATTATCAAGATATTCTTGATAAGAACAACAACGAGTTGCTTAAAAATGTCAAGTCAATCAAGTATTTGGAGACAAGACATTATCGCGAATTATTAGAGTTCATCTCGTCTAATCCGTTTCAAGTTCTGATTATGGGACATTCCTGTGGAAACTCAGACAGAACTCTACTCAATACTGTCTTTGAACATGAAAACTGTATCTCTATCAAACCATTTTATCACAAATGGGATGATGGCAGAGATAATTATTTGGAACTGGTACAGAACATATCACGCTGTTTTACTAATACGAAGTTGTTTAGAGACAGGGTTGTGAATAAAGAACTGAGCCAAACGATGTAAAATCGAACTCTAAACGATAACAAATAAACAATACTATTTATGAAAAAAATTACTTCTATTGTTAACTGTAGTAACATTTATTCTAACTTCTTGTGCATCCTCGAAAAGTACTACAACAATAGCCAAAGGGAATGATATCTCAAAGTATAAATATGTGGTTTTTGGCACAGAGAATAAAGGCGATGCAGAATTAGATGACATTCTGATGATGGTTCAGAATGACATTTCTGAGAAACTTTATGTGGTCTCACCTGAGAAAGCTCGTTCACTTATCGTTCAAGGTGAGAAAGTATTATCTCCAAGAATAAACGTTAAAACAGAAGAATGGTATGGTGGGCATACATATATCTCCATAAGCTTCTTTGACTATGATACAAACAAAAGTGTTGCTGTAGTAAAATCAAGCGGTATTGGGCTTTCTATTTCACAAGACCAAAAACTTGCGTATAAGGCTATTAAGAAAGAATTAGAAAAGACTTTCAAGTAATCATATCCTTTGATAATATGGCGTAAAGGTAAAGTAATACAAGGCGTTGGGGTGTCTTGAGGAATAATCAATTTCTCAAGACATTCCCCTCTTCCCAGCCGACTTGCCCTCGAAAGAGTTTATTAGTTGTAACTTCAGAGTTTTTCGGTCCTACGAGATGTCAGGGACTTCGCTAGACCAAGATGCTGATTTTCGGGATTTAAATTTTGCGAGGAATATCTTCATCTTATCATTAGTTTTATTTGAGAGCCAACTTTGACTCTATCTTGCTGACCAAATCCAACAACTCGGCCTTTTGCGGCAAATCTCTTCTTGCGGCTTGTATAAAGATATTATACATGGGCACAGAGTCTCTTTTCACATCATGCGAATAGCTCTTGATTTGTTCGACATAGTGCTTGATGCAAACAGTATCGGCGACAAACTCTTCGGACTGAACAACAATTGGCTCTGCCTTAACATACGGCTCGGAATTGTAGTCGTAATGTGTTTGCGTTGTATTATTTGTACTCGCTTTTACGTGTGATATGGCGTTGCCTGTTGCGTAGTCCTTTACTATTACCTCCAAGCGGTCATCAAGTTCATACGCAAAAGTCTTAAAATGACTGTCTATAATCCGACAGATACTGTCTTGCAACTCATGTCTGACGGCATTGTCCCTGCTGAACGTGTTGTCACAGATGTCATACAGAGTGTAGTAGCCGTTCTTGCGAAGTTCCAATTTTCCGAACCATTGTTGTTTGTCGTGGTAGGCAAGTTGCTCGTATTCGGGCTTTACAAGGATGCCATACCTGTCGCGCAGGCCGATGCCGCCACTCTTGCTGTCCTTTATACGGAATATGCCGGAATAAGGCTCCAGCGTATTAAAGCCGTATCTCCCATAGTCGATACATGTATACTGGTTGTTGCCAATTGCCAAGCTTGGAAGCAGCACGCCTATATAGACGGTTGTAGCAACGGACAATGACAAAAGTTTCTTCTCTCTGTAAAAGCGACTGCACAGGTATGCTACTATGATGGCACTCGCTACAAGCATCCCTATGCGCCATAGTCCAAAAGCGAATTGGGCGAAAAAGAACACTCCCATGCCTACAATCATCAGCCACAGGCGGTTTGCACTTACGCCATAGCGTCTTGCAAAATTCCAATAACACAAGGTGGGAGCGGAAAGACACACAAACAAGCACGTCCGTGAGTCCATTGCCAGCCCTGTGTATAACGTGCCGATTGTCATCAACATAAGCATGGAATAAACACGTGCTCTACCATCGTGCCACAGAATTGCGCCAAAGGCGTCTTTCCGCACCAGTTTCTTGCGGCACAAGGAAACAAGGTATATAATCGGAGGCATACCCCACAACCATGCGGCAACGATCACGCATAACACCTTGTATGCTGTGGCATCGAATTCCAGCCCAAGCATGGGGAATGACAACTCTATTATTTTGGTAAAGCAGAGGTCTCCACCCACACTGCCTAAAAGAATGGACATACCGACAAACAAGGCAAGGGATATCCATGCCCGCTTTTCTTTGTAATAGAAAAGAAAGGCGAAAACGATACGTGTTGTCACAAGCAGCAATGCCACTAACTGGTTCAGTAGTACATATAGCTCCAAGATCTGTTTGCCAATATGGCCAATGCCCACAAGGAGCATATCGCCAAGTCTGTCCAAAGATTTTTCTGTCTCATCATATACTTTATATTTCTATTTTATCATTATAGTTAAACCTATCCATTATCAAACTTGTAATCTTTATATCAATAAAGAGTGAGAAGTAACTCATTTCTATCATATGTAATCCAAAGTATTCTTGTCAAGTGTTCCATTATAGAAAGAATCCAGCACCTCCCGGAAGATTTGCTATCTCGCCATCACAACCTTGTTTGGGGCGAAATTCCTTAATAAACAACAATTCTCTTTTCATGCTAAAACGAGCTTAATTCGACTTACACCTTCTTTTACAGTACCTTTTGGATGCAAAGATAATGATAGTTTTTTTATTCTATTATTGATTGAATGGAACCTGCCTCTTATATTCAGAATTTTGCAAAAACAAACTCTTAAGCCACATAAAATTATCTCTTTTATAGAGAATTCCATTTGATTTAGAAGATTATTCCCTACCTTTGCAACTATCAATCATTAATTATGTACGAAAACCGAAAACAGCATCACTTAAACGCGATTTTCGCAAAGAGTATAGGAGCTATAAATGGATGGCAGAGCTATTGGGCTGTTGGCATCCACCGTGCCTAACGCCCCCTTACCATCGCCCTTAGAATGAATAGAAAAAATCGCCAATTCGCTTGGCTTCGATTGTCACCAAGCTTATTAGAATAGACAAAAAATATGAAAAGCAAAATCACCATACACACCGAACTTCTTGACGGCACACTCGATGGAGCGAGAAACATATATATGGGCGCAAATTCCACTTGCCACCTGTATGTGATTCCCCGTGAAAAGATTACCTTGGCAAACACAAACAATGACATTGCAGGACAGCCCGCCTTCTACATCTTGCTCAACTCTCTTGATGCAAAGAAGCCACAGGCTTATATTGGACAAACAACGGATTTTGCAAACAGGAAAAATGATCATGTGCAAAAGAAGGATTTTTGGAACTTGGCGCTTGTCTTTGTCTCTGACAATCATAAGATTTATGGTGACGATGTGAAATACTTGGAGTATCTCGGCATTGAGGCTGCACAAAAAGCGGCATCGTTTGAACTACGAAACGATGCCAACCCCAAGAAGCCCAACATCGCCCCCTATCGTATAAACGATATGGAGGTTTTCTTCCATGATATTCAGCTGCTATGCAAATTCTATGGCTGTGGTATATTTGAGACTGCCAAGCCCCAAGATAATAAAGAGCATTTGTTCTTTGTGAAATCCATTGACCGTCCTGCACAGGGAACTGGATTCTATGATAAGGAAAAGAAAAAGTTTATATTGTTGGGAGGAAGCATTCTCGCTACAGAGGCTACGAAAAGTTTTAAGCCCATCACGGCACGCAACCTGTTTATCAAAGAACATTGCAAAAAAGACAATGGACAAATAATTCTTATTCACAACTTCCCCTTTGACAGCCCAAGTGGTGCTTCCTGTTTTGTTTTAGGACGCTCAAGTAATGGCTGGGACGATTGGAAGGATGAAGAAGGGAGAAAACTTAGCGACATTGTTAATAGAGAATCTAAGAAGTAAGGTTTTAAAACAACTCACTAACATAATACATTTGGCTACAATCATAGCTCCAAAGCAATCTACGTGCCCATTGTTGCGGTAAAACAAGGAGTTTGCCAACAAGCATAAAGTATGGCGTTTCGATGGCAACCGTTTCGTATACACAGGCATCAAAACCCTTAAAAGCCCCAAACGCACCTGAACAAAGCGCCAAGCCATACCACACGCTAAACATAGCGTAAAATCACCTGACAAATCCACACACGCCCATAGGCCATTCCAAAAGGATACCTATGGGCGTGCGTTATCATACGTTTTGCAATGCAAAAGCGGACGTTTTGGGCGGCGAAACGTAACGTATAAGAACGCCATTCCTTGCTTTTCCGCTATCCAACTCTGCTTCAAGGCATTGCGCCAAGATAGAGTTTCCACGGCCATCGCTTTCCGCACTGCGCATTCTTATCACAATACCGAACGTTTCCCACCATACTGCCATGGTGGGAAACGTGCCATGCGCAAGGCTATTTTATCACGACCTTGCGGCCAT
The DNA here is from genome assembly GCA_964487905.1 of uncultured Prevotella sp. Taxonomy (GTDB): domain Bacteria; phylum Bacteroidota; class Bacteroidia; order Bacteroidales; family Bacteroidaceae; genus Prevotella. Next base: position 13,232 of record CAZASQ010000006.1, read on the forward strand.
TGATAAGGTAAATGCCCTTGGGCAGCGTGTCGGCAGGCGTGTAGCCCGTCTTGACAAGGCGACCATCGAGGCTATACACGTTGCCCTTGGCCTCAAATGCGGTCTCCTTGGCATCGGTGATGCCCGTCACCCCGTTCTCCGTAACGCTGATGCCAAACACATAAAGGTTGCCCTGCACCATCTCGCTGGTGACATGGAAGCCCACGCGCAGCAGCATTTCTTGGTCGGCCTCCACATCGAACGACATCTCCGTTGTGTCCTTGGACACCACGTCAAAGGTGTCAAAAGCCGTATTGGCCAGCTCCGCTGCGGTATTTCCCTCGCCATACTTCACTTCCAGTTTGTTGGTGTACTTGGCATTGTTCTCGCTCACGCAGAAGCGAACCGCATAGATCTTTCCTGCCGTGAGCTTGACGGGAGGCGTGAGCAGCCAGTCATCGGCCGCATCGGTATAACTGTTGCTGTAGCAGGCCGACATCGGCGTGTAAGAACGATATTTCCATGTGAATCCGTCTCCGTTAACGTCTTCCACGGTGTAAATACCAAAGCGCGTCTCGTTGGAAAAGTCGTCTACGAACGGCACATCCACATAATCGCCCAAGACAACGGTGTTGGATGTGGCAGAAACCTTGCTGTCGTTGTTGCACAAAGCCACCACCTTATAGTTGTATGCGTTCATTCCCTCCACGGGCAGCGTCTCCGTGAATGTCTGCTCGGCAATGTTCTTGGCCACGGTGTCGGTGGCATTGCGCATCACGGTGTAGACCACATCGCCCACATAGCCGCCACGGCGACCCTGCGGCTCGTCCCAGCTGAGCACGAGCTGGCCTTCGGCATCGCCCTTGGAGAGCGTCAGGCCCTGCAAGCTCGATGGAGAGTCCATGCCACAATAGGCTGTAGCCGACCGCTTCGGCCCCGCGCCTGCGCCATTGACCGCCCAAGCCGTATATCCGCACTCTATGCCATCCTCACCCGTAACGGCCACGCTGACGCGCTCGCCGGGTTGCGCCGCTCCACGGATGGTGTCCGTCCCGGCAATAACGCGGTATTCCGTCTCGCCATCGAGCACATCGCCGGCAAAGGTCACTGCGGGCATACGGAAGGTGACCGTGCCGCTGGTGGTGGCTTTCTCAAACGCCACCTTCAGGTTGGTCACATTGGCCGGCGCGTCATCCTCGGCTATGGGATAAGGCACTGTGAGGGCATACATCTGCCCATGCGCCGTGAAATCAGACAGTTTGGTGGCCGCTCCGGTGGTGAGGTCTACGGTGTAGAGTGCCGACTTTCCCTCCGCATCGGTGGCCGCCCAATAGAATGTACCATCACGCTGGTCTATCTCTCCACTTTGCACGTTTGTCGTACCGTCTTCCTTGAACAGCGTCAGCCCCGTTGAGCCAACGAACGTCTCCGTGCCGTCATCGGTGGAAATCCTGTAAAGGTTGCCATCCTCGGCCACGCCATACATCACCAAGTCTGCCGTCAGTCCAATGGCCACATACTTTCGTGTGGCCGGGCCAATGGTGGTGCGCGTCAGCGCGTCATAGTCGGCCACGCCAAACTCCATCTCCGCCAGCGACTTGTCTTTGTAAAACACTCCGTAGACTTTTCCCGTAGCCCGGTCGAAAGCCGTTTCCACGCCCAAAAGCCCCATTTGGTCGTCCTGCAAGGTGGTGTGCCGCCCGGAGGAGACCCACTCATTGCCATTGACCGTATAATCGAAGAGGTTAGCCGACACATAGCCTTGGTCGGCATAAGAGTAGTCGGCAGAGATGAAGCGGAATCGCCCGTCGAAGTAGACGCTTCCCGCATTGGCCACAACCTTGCTTCCCGTTACCAGCGCCTGCGGATCGGCGTTATAAATGCCAAACCTATAAATGCCATTGCTCTTCTGGTTGTCGCTGTCAATGACGTTGCCCCACAGCTCTTGTCCGCCAGCCACACGCAACACCACTCTCTCCTGCCCCATCGCGGGCGTGGTGCCCAACATGGCAAGCACTATGGCCGAAGCCTTCAATAATTGTTTCATAACTTAATCTGATTTTTCAGTTTCACTTCAATTCTTTTTCTCCTTATTATTATATGGCGTGGCTCATTCCTTCACCAACACCTTAAGGATGTTTCCTCCGGCCTTTACCAGATATACGCCAGCCGGCACACGAACAGAGAGCATTCCCGCACGGTTGCTTCGCATCTGGCATGCACCATCGGCAGAAAACACCTCAACAAGGTTTCCACCAGCGTTGTCAACAATGACGCTGCCCTTTGCCGCCGACACGGCTACGGCCGACACGGCAGGTTGCGTGATGCCCGTGGCAACGGTAACGGCATTAGACGGGCCAGACTCTCCCACTTCATAAACAACCGTAACCTTATAAGTTTGGGAATCACCATCGGGCTGCGCATCAAGGAACGTTGTGGCATCCGCACCAACCGTTCCCACATGCTTCCCATTGCGATAAACATTGTAGCCCTTGACGGTGAGGCCACCCGGAACGTAGGTCGCATCGTCCACCATCAGCATAGCCTTGTCGGAAGACGTATGGCGCAGAGCCACATAGCGCGTACCGGCAGGCACATCCACAGACACTTGCGTCCAGTCGAGCGGCGCTTGTCCCTCAAGAACAACCGTAAAGTCTTCCATGGCCTTGCCCGTGCTGGAAACAAGCAACTGATAATCCTCCAATCCAAACGTATTGTTGTAGCTCTTGATCCAAAGGCTAACCGTCTGAGCCTCGCCCGACAACAGCGGAGTGACAAGCCAATCATCGTTGCGCACAAGCTCTGTTGTCTCCGGCTGCACGCCAAACGCCACCAGATACTGCTCGCCCTCGTGTGCTCCCCATGCCGGGTCACTGTCCAGGTCGTAGCCAATGGCCGCAGGATTGTTCACCACATAGGCAAACGGCTCGCGGAACTGCTTGATGTAGTTCAAACCAAACGTAAACGGCTCTCCGCCATCATTGTCTATAGTAGTCCAGTCGCCTATGCGATGAGTCTCCAGCGGATAATAGTTCTCAAAGCCATCGGTTACAGGCTTGCTCTCCACAACAACCGGCGACCAACTGAGCGTCACTCCGTCATTGCCCTCCTTGGCCGAAAGGTCACTGACCGCAGGATACTCGGGCGCATAGACAAAGACCGTGCGGCTGGCAGACTGGTTGTTTTCCGTGTTGCCATCAGCAGCATATTCCACAACAGCCTGCAACGTGATGGCCTCCGTGCTGACGGGGCTGGCCTTGAAGGTCATTTCATAATCGCGCGATGCGCCCGAAGCCAGCTCCTCGCCGTCCTTGGTATCTACAAGCGTTCCGTCTTGGAACAACTTCACGGCATAACCGGTCGCAGCCTTCTCGCCCATGTTCTCCACCGTTACCGTGGCATTGCCCGTATCGCCCGTTTGCAGACTCACGGGAATAGACAGCGATGCCGCAAGGTCATTGGGCAACATATCCGTGAGCGTGATATTGTCGACAAGGATAGACGTGCCTGTCTCATAGAAATAGAAATGGAACAACACTTGCTCATAGTGGTCGTCTATGAAAGACGACAAGTCAAACGTGCCCAGTCTGTATCCCGTCTCTCCTGTCTCCTCAGCGAAGTCGAACTGTTTCACCTGCATGGTGTCCCCATTCTCGCGCACCACTTGCACGTCAATGCCTATGTTTGCGCCAGGCGTACAATAATAATAGAACGAGCCTACGGGATGACCAGCCTCACTAAGCGTCACCTTCGGACTGCAAAGGTAGCCCTCGAAGCCCATAGTGCTCGGATAGCAAACAATGGAGCCATTGTCCCGGTCTTGTGCCAAAGAGCCGGAGATGCCCAGCGTGCCCGCGCCTTTGGTCGACACCGTCCAAGGTCCGTTCTGCTGACGACTGTTGGCAAACGACTCATAATAAGGCAAATCGTAGGGCGCACCCGTGAGCAGCTGATTGGAGAGCGTGTATCCTTGCGCGCCCGCCTCGGTCTGACTCTGCACACCATAATATATTCTGGACTGCGTGCCCGTTTGCGGCAAGTCGCGAATAACGATGCTCGTCCCAGTAACATCCGAACGATAAGTCACCGGACTGCCATTGACAATGGAATAGACATTATAGGTTACACCGTCTTGCGGGATAAACATACCGTTGATGCCTTGCGTGACGGCATTCCAACTAAGCGTGGCCGTGCCATCGAAGTTGTCTTTCAGCCGCACACCAGTAGGAGCAACGGGAACATCAATGCCCACATAGACCGTGGCCGAAGCCGTCAGGCCACGGTCGGCACTGTTGATGGCCGTAACACTGTAGGTCGTTGTGCCATTCACAGCCTCATCGTCTGTATAGGAAAGGCTTGCGCCAACGGCCGGATGCTCAATCGTCTTGATTACCTCACCATCGCGGCAAATCTCTATTTGATCTATGCCGTCAAGTGCCTGTCCGTCATTGCGCTTGGTGGGTGCAACAAAAGAGATGGTGGCAACCTGCGTACCGTCCGTTGAAGGCGTAACCTTGAGCTGGCGCACAGAATCGGGAGCCGCATAGCAAAGAATCTCCTTGATGACAAGGCTGTCAATATACAGATATTGCGACTGTGCATCCGACACACAATTGAATGCCACACGGTAGTCTCCCGTATTCGGAGCATCAAACCGCACATTGCGCGTGATGCGGTTCGTCCATTGCCCATTATAGACCACAGGACGCTCTATCACGTTTTGCTTATAAGCCTCCATGTCCGTACCTTGTCCCAAATAGATGGCCATCTTCTCATCCTCACGATAATTGGCAAAGGCTTGGAAAGCCACCTCATACTGATAGCCAGAGCGCAACTTCACGGGCGGGGCCACAAGCCACGCATTGGCCGCCGTCTCGCCCCAAGTGTTGCAGAACGCACAAACGCTACCCGTAGAGCTTACCACCAAGTCCCAAGTATTGACTGTTCCATCGTCAAAGATGTCAAAAGCCGAGAAGTCATCACGAGAGTTTATCAAGTTGACATACGGCAAATCAAGAGCCTCACCAAAGGCAATCATGTTGGAAGTGGCCGCGCCACCAGTCAACTCACCATTGACTGCATACACCATGTAATAATGCGTTGCCCACTGGCCTTGCGGAATGTTCTCCGTGAACGTACGCTCCTTCTTTCCTTCCGAAACCGTGACCGCACCGGGATAACGCACAACCTTATAAGTAAACTCCGATGGATCAGCATAACCGCCATGTACGCCATTCACCAACGGCGCGTCCCAAGACAGCGTGGCAAGATTTCCATTCGACGTATCCACGCTGAACACCGCATTGCGGGGAGCTTGCGGAACATCGCGGCCTATCCACTGCTTGAGATAGGCACTCTTGCCTACGCCCTGACTGTTGGAGAATGCCACCTCAAACGTGTTGTAGCCCTCCGAAAGGTTTCTCAGCACGGCAGTAACTTCCTCCTCGCCTACCTCAGCTTCGCCGCTGGTTATCTCCTGACCATTGGCCTTCACCACATAAGACAAGCTTTCCGTCAGCTTCTTCCCATCCACGGTGACCAACGGCGCGTCGAAGCGCAATGCGCCAGAGGTGTTCGCCCCACGGATAGTCAGCGAGAGATTAGCCGGCGCGGCAGGAAGACCGTTATCATATTGCATGGGAATGAACAATGCCACAGGCTCTTCGTTGTTGGGGAAGTCTCCCACCTTGGTGGCCACACCGCTAATCAAGCTGACCTCATAGAGTGCCGCGTTGCCCGCCGTAGTCATAGCAGCCCAATACATACGTCCATCCTGCCGGTCATAGACCGCACTTTGCATGATGCCCTTCACGGAAACGCCTGTATGGCCAACAACCGTAAACGCACCTGTCTGCTTGTCTATACGGTTCAGGTTGCCATCAAGGGTGATGCCATAGAGCTGTCCCTCGTTGTCGCAAATCATCGCCACACAGATGTTGGTTACCTCGGCAAGTTTGGTCGTAGTCTCATGGTCGTAGTCAATGATACCGAAATTCCACACGTCTGCATTGAAGTCCTCACCATAATAAACGCCATAAGTGCGATAAGTGGTGGGATCGAAGGCTGAACAGATGCTGATCATGTGTCCGTCCATCTTGCGCGGCTGCTCGGTAACTTGCCACGTGTCGAGGTCATACTCATAGTAATAGGCCACGATGCTGCGCTCCACGGCATAACCCGTATAGCGCAAAGTGTGATTGCTGAACGAGCCGCCGCCATTGGCCAGTCCCACTTGGCCAAGCAATGACTTTGTGGCAAGGTCTGCACTGTTGAAAGCATAAACTCCGTAGGGACGTTCCTGCTCCGAAAGGTCTGACCACTCATCGGAGCTTATCAGCAATCCCCAAATCTGCGTACCATCGGCGGTGGCCAGCAACGGTGTCTTCCGCATGGAAGGTGCAACCGTCAAGCCTGCACTGCCCGATGCTCCCGTCTGCCGTGCCGCAGACCAAGAGGGCACAAGACCAGGGAAACGCAGCAAAGCCGAGGACGCAACCTCGCGCTGCTGCGGAAGAACACGTGTCGGCACGTTTCCCTTGGCACGATCCGTAACCGTGCGGGCTTCCGACACCGAAGAAGAAAACATTGCCAAAAAGGCAAAAAGCAACAAGGTTGTTGCAAGGTAAAGTTTTCTCATGTTAAGACATAATTAGAAATAAATATAAACAAACCGAACGCATCCTTGCGAACATTACACATGGGCGCAAGTCGCATTACCGAATGCAAAATTAGAAAACACAGCAGAGAAAACATATAAAAAAGATGAAAAATTGGGGGGGGTGCAAACATTATTTAACATAATAGCAATAAAAATATCAATTTAGTTAAATCAAGTGAAATAAAAGCGCCTCCAAAGAAAAAAGCGAAGAATCCTTTGGCGCAAAGATTCCGAAGACATAACTTTGCATCATTATACACATCAATTAAAGATTATGAAGAAGATAAGTACGCTTTTATTTCTGTTCCTTTTCGCCATTCTGCCTGCGGCAACAGCCGGAGAAATACGGTTGGGCTACTGCAACGACCAAGTGACGCTACACAGCGATGTGGGCACTACGGGACGCGCATGGGTAGAGGCCGCCATCCTGCTGCCCGGCAACGTAATCAGCTCCTACGGGGGCAACCAGCTGACTCACGTACGCGTGGGACTGGCCTCCAGCCTGAACGTAGACACGCTCACCGTGTGGCTGCGCACCGCGCTGGACGGCGACAACATTGCCGAGGGCACCATCACCCGCAGCGACATCAAGCGCGGATGGAACGACGTGGCTCTTGCTACGCCTTACGATATCGGCAGCGAAGACGGCGACATCTACGTGGGCTACTCCTTCAAACAGCGGGGAACGGTGAACGCCGTGTCCTATGTGGACGGTGCCACGGCCAACGCGTTCTACGTAAAACTGGGAGAAGACGCCAGCTGGCAGGACAACAGCGCAATCGGCGCACTGTGTTTGGAAGCCACCATCGCGGGAGACAACATCTACAGCCACGATGTGGGCTTGCTCAACCAAGCCGCACGCATGATGGCCAACTCCAACAGCGTGGCCGTGTCGGCAACACTGAAAAACTTCGGAAGCGAACCCGTGCAGGACATTTCCCTCACCATCAGCTCCGCCAGCTTAGGCGCGCACAGCAGCAGCCACATCAGCATGGCCCTGATGCCGGGCGAAGCGCGCGACACCACCATCACTTTCAACGGCCTGCCCGCCGCCATGGCCTTTGCCAGCGATGCCAGCATAGCCATAACCGAGGTGAACGGCATGGCAGACGAGAATCCATCCAACGACCATCTGTCCTTGCCGTTCGCCCACGAGCGCAAGGTGCTGATAGAGGAATTCACCTCCGAGGGATGCGTAAACTGCCCACGACTGGCAAAAACGCTGCACGACCTGATGGAGCAGCCCGACTATGAGGAGAAGATTATCGCCGTGTGCCACCACGATGGCTTCTCCCACGACTGGCTCACCCGTCCGGAGGATGCGGAATACCTGTGGTTCTACAACAGCACCACCACCTATGCCCCGGCACTGATGATAGACCGCTACCCGTTTATGAACAACAACGAGGGACGGCTCTGCCCCGTATTCGACCCCACGGCCGAGGATCTCAAGGCCGGAGTAGACTACCGGCTGGCCGAACCCACCTACACCTCCATCAGCATTGCAGCCAACCTTGCGACAGACGACAGCCTGCACGTGCAAGTGAGCGGCTTCCGCGCGCGTCCCTTTGGCAGCACGCCCACGCGGCTCACGCTATTCCTCGTTGAGGACAGCATCACGGCACGCAAGCAAGTGGGCGCAAGCGCGGGATACCAGCACATGCACGTAGAGCGCGACATCAACAGCGCGTGGGGAGTGGCCGTAGAGTGGCAGCCCGACGGCACTTTCAGCTATGACTACGGCATACGCCTGAACGACAACTGGCGGCGCGACCAGCTGTCTGTCATAGCGGCCATTGGCGACTACGACCCAGAGAACCTCAACAACTGCGTGGTGGAGAACGCCGAACAGTTGCGCCTTTCCCAAATTCTACCCACTGGCATACACACTGCCGCGACTTCGCCGTCAGACACCGCCCCGCACTATTACACCCTTGACGGCCGCGCCCTCACCAAGCCCCTTAGCAAGGGCGTAACCATCATGAGACAAGGCGGAAAGACACAAAAAATCTTCCGCCAATAATTCCTTCCCCACCCTTTCACGCCCCCTCTTGCCCTGCCCCATTTCCTCAAAATGGTGGCAGGGTTTTCCGTATCTGTCCCGCAGGGAACACCCGCACACGCAGCAAACAAGGAAGCCACGAAAAGCGCGGCTGGTCATACCCCGCCGCAAAAGGTTACCTTTTGGCGTGCAAAACCATACCTTTTGCAGCGCGAAAGCATACCTTTTGCAAGGCAAAACGTAACGTATTGGAAAACCACACCTCACCTTTTCGCCCGCCACACAATCTGCCTTGGATAAAAATGCTTACCTTTGCAGAGGCCACACCATGGCCACGCGCACACCAAGGGGCTGCCGCGCCTGGCAATGGGACGGCAAAGGATGCTGACCTCGCGCCATACGCTATGCCATCCAGCACTTCTGCCACACCACTTGCGCGGCAAGGCATGCGGAAAAAGCGCGAGGGGAGGCATGCCAAACGAGCGAACAACAACATAACAAAACAACAATAGAATGATGAAAACAAGAATGATGCTTTCGCTTCTCATGCTCTGCATGACCGTTGCGACAATGGGACAAGACGGAAAAAGATTCTGGCTCGGCGCCGACATCAGCGGCACCACGGAACTGGAGCACAATGGCGTGAGGCTGCAAAACGCACAAGGGGAGACGCGCGAGAACACCGCACTGATGAAGGAACTGGGGCTCAACGCAGTGAGGCTGCGCGTATGGGTCAATCCGCGCGGCGGATGGTCGGGCGCGGAAGACGTACTGGAAATGGCCAAGCGCGCCCGCTACTACGGAATGGCCATCATGATAGACTTCCATTACAGCGACTGGTGGGCAGACCCCAACAAACAGCCCATCCCGGCACAGTGGCAATACCTGAAATATGACGAGATGAAGTACCAGCTTGGCCTGCACACACGCGACGTGCTGCAACTGCTGAAAGACAACGGCATCGATGTGGAGTGGGTGCAGGTGGGCAACGAGACCACCCACGGATTCCTTTGGCCGATGGGGCGCGCCGAGGACAACATGGAACAGTATGCCGGCCTCACCGATGCGGGCTATCAGGCCGTCAAGGAGGTGTATCCCGAGGCCAAGGTCATCGTGCATCTCGATGGCGGCTGCGACCCCGCGCGCTACGATTTCATCTTCGACGGGCTGAAAAAACACGGCGCACGGTGGGACATGATCGGCCTCAGCGTCTACCCCTACTGGGACATCGAGGCGCAGCTGGAGAAAGACTGGAAAGGCACGGTGCGCGACTTTGCCGCCAACATCCGCCGTCTCCATGCCAAGTATGGCACCGAGTGCATGGTGGTGGAGACCGGCGCGGAGGTGAAGAAGCCCGAAGAGGGCAAGCGCATCATGGCCGCCGTCATCAACGCGGCACTGAACGACTGCGACGGCCACTGCCACGGGGTGTTCTACTGGGCACCCGAGCTTGAGGGAGCTTACCCGCTGGGCGCATTCCACGAGCACCGCCCCACCGCCATCATGGAGGCGTTCACCGAGGCGGCGCAGAAACTGGGACTGCAATAGCCACACTCTTCTTCCCGCCAAGAAAGCTTGGCGGGAAGAAGAGTGCCCTATCGGCTGGCCATATCATATCGACCGACCTTAATCTGATGATTCTTCACACATTGATACGGAGTTCACTTACTGGCCATACCGCATCAACCGATCTTAATCCGTTCAAAACCTTGTCGGGCAAATTACCCTTGTTTATCCTGCAACAGCAACCTTTTGCCCACTCAAACCACACGTTTGACAACACTAAGCCATATACTTCGCCATCGATTTAAGCATCAAACACTTACATCCACGTTCTTCTACGCTTTCCACTTGAAGACAAAAAGCCGCAAGGAAGAACCGCCGCGACACGGCGAGAGGCTAATTGCTCACGGGCATACGCCGCCAAATCCAGGCGGGAATCCTGCGCCACAGCGATGTGAGGAGACGGTAACGCCAGTCAATTACGCAGACGTGCCGCCGCCGTTCTATGGCTCTCACAGCCAAGCGAGCCACCTTTGGCGCGCTCATCAGCATGGGATAACGCTTGCCATCGCCCAGTAACGCCGTGCGAACGAAGCCCGGCCGGATGTCGGTGAAGCGGATGGGGAGACGGCGCAGGCGGGCTTGCTGCTCCAAAGCCTGCACGTAGGTGTTGCCGAAAGCCTTTGTGGCACTGTAAGCGGGCGCAACGCCCAGCCCCTTGGTGCCGGCTATGGAGGTGACCACGGCGATATGGCCGTGCCCTTGCTCGGCAAAGTAGCGGTAAGCCTCGCCCACAAGCCGGGCAAAACCTGCCACATTGGTGCTCACGGTGAGCATTTCCCGCTCTGCTTCCAGCTCCGGGTTCTGCCATCCCACACCGGCCACGTGCAAATAAAGTTCCATTCCGCCCAGCCGGCCGATGAGCTGCCGCAGCGTCTGTTCCGTTCCATCGTGCGTAACATCGAGCGCGGCACACGCCACCTGCCCCGGGAACTCGGCCGACAGTGCCTCAAGCCTGTCCAGACGGCGTGCCGCCAGACCCAGCCGCCATCCCTCGCGCAGCAACACACGCGCCATCTCGTAGCCAATGCCCGATGATGCGCCCACGATAATCGCTCTTTTCTCCATCATTACTCTCGTGCCCCTTGGGTGGGCAAGGCCACAAAAATAGGCATTATTTCGGAAACGGCAAAGCGGGAACACAAAAAAAGCGCGGAGTTTCGTACTCCGCGCTTTCCCGAAGAGTGATGACTTGCCCGCCATCTCCCGAATTCTACACAGGTGGGAGATGGCAGGCTACCATCACTAACCACTATTTTCTACTCCTCCATAAACTTCTTTGCCGAGCGCAACTGGTGGCGCATCACGCTGAGCAACTGTTGCGTCTCCTGCAAAAGGTTCAGATAGACCATGTCCACCTTCAGCGTTCCCGCGCCGCGCTTCTGCATTCGGTTGAGATGCTGCTTGCGAATGGCCGACAGTTCGTCCTTGCAGGTGTCGGCTTCGGCCAGCACTTCGCGATATTCGCCGTAGTTTCCAGTCTCAATCTGGCCGATGGTCTGGGTCATCAGCTCATTCACCGTGCGGCGAACCGGCTCATACTCGCTGAGATATTCCTGCGGAATGGGGTTGAAATTGTTGTCCACGTGCTCCTTGATGGGCGAGAGCATACGCCGCAGCGTGTAGATGAACTGCTGGTCGCTGTTGATTCCCACGTGGAACCACGTGTTGCGCTCGATGGCCAGTTCGGCCGGGCAACGCTTCAGTCCCAGTATCTCCTGACGGCGGCACTTGTTCACCATATCAAGTTCCTTCTTCATGCCCTTGTCGATGGAACGCAGCGTTCTCACTTCTTGCTTGGCAAAGCCCTCCACAATGCGTCCGTACTGCTCCATGGCGTAGCGGCAGACGTGCGACTGCGTGTCGCGCACATGACTGCGGAGCATCTCCCACACCAGCTCGGGGTCGCGGGTGCGCATCATCAGGCGGAAACTGTCGTCTTCCTGCTGTGCCTTGGCGGCCTTGCTCTTGTACTGGCGGTTGCTGCGCCACAGCAAGAACACCACCAGACCGATGAAAGCAATCTGCACCACCACGCCTCCATACCACATACAGAGGCACACCAGCGCGCAAGAGATGAACGCCACGCCCGCGGTCATGAACCAACCGCCTATCACGCTCAGCACACCCGTCACACGGAACACCGCGCTCTCACGGCTCCAAGCCTTGTCGGCAAGGCTCGTACCCATGGCCACCATGAACGTTACGTAAGTGGTGGAGAGCGGCAGACCGTGGTTTGTGCCGAAAGTGATGAGCATGGACGCGATAACCAAGTTGACTGCGGCACGCACTACGTCGAACGCGGCCTTGTCGTCCTGCAACTCCAGTTCCTGCGTGTTGAACCTGCTGTCCAGCCAGCGAAGCAATCCTGCGGGGAGAACACGCCCGAAGAACTCCACAATGTTCTGCACCAAGCGCACAATGGCACGCGCGGCGCGGCTCGAACCAAACATCTCGTCGCCCTCATCCTGACGGGACAAGTCTACGGAAGTCTTGATCACGTTGTGCGCTTTCTTAGAAGTCACCATCGAAACAATCATCACCACACCGGCAATCAGAAGATATACGGGCGGCGTCTTGGCACTTTCCATGAGCGACTGCATCGTAAACTCGTCTATCCCGGCACCATTGGCATTGGCCTTGAAGTCGTTCCAGGAGTCAAGACCTGCAAGAGGAACGCCAATGAAGTTGACTAAGTCGTTTCCGGCGAATGACATGGCAAGGGCAAACGTGCCCATGAGCACGGTGAGCTTGAAGATATTGACCTTCATCAGATGAAGAATCTCCACAAGGATGGTAGACCCTATAAAGATATACAAGAGCAACAGGTTGGTGTGCTCATCGATATACAGCCGCATATCCTCCGGAATGTAAGGGCTCTTGCCCATTCCTTTAAGGAAGATGAAGTAGGCAAGGGCGGTGAAGGCTATTCCGCCAAAGATGGCGATGCTGTAACGGCTGTGCTTCACATAGTTGAACGTGAAGACCATGCGGCTTATCCACATCACCAGCACACCGACCACAAACGATATGGCCACCGAGACAAAGATGGCTATGATGACGCTCAGTGCCTTGTCGGAGTTGAGCAGGTCGCCATAACCCAGCGTACTGTCGCCTATCACTTTCAGCGTGGCCAGCAGGAACGCACCGCCCAGCAGTTCAAACACAAGCGAGACGGTGGTAGACGTGGGCATTCCGAGCGTGTTGAACATATCCAGCACGATAATGTCCGTCACCATAACGGCCAGAAAAAGAGTCATCACCTCATGGAAAGAGAAGTGATTGGGCAGCATGATACCGTGGCGCGCCACGTCCATCATGCCCGAAGAGAGCACCGCACCAAGCAACACTCCCACCGAGGCAATGATGAGAATGGTGCGGAACTTGGCCACACGCGCACCCACCGCCGACTGCAAAAAGTTGACGGCATCATTGCTGACACCCACAAAAAGGTCGAACACCGCCAAGCAGAGCAGGAATACGATAATACAAAGATAAATAGTCTCCATGAAAAACTGCTGTTTTTGATTCTTACATGATTTCTGCGTGCAAAATTATGAAGACGATGTTACAACACGTTTGCCATTGTGTTACAATCCCGTGACAAGCCTTTCATTGCCCGCACAATGCTTCCCGCAACCACCGGCAAGAAGTGACGGAAAGCCGAGGAACGCCACTTTGTAAACAAAAATACTTCCCCGCCACATTCATACCTTCCCCCTTGCAAGGCAAGAGCAAAGAGATGGCAAGGCAAAAGGTATGGTTTTGCCGAAATTTTTAAATTAAAAACTCAACAAAAATAAATTAAAAATTGCGGAAAAATAAATTAAAAATCCACAGGGTTTAATTCATCTTTCCGCACCAAACCCAATATATTGTGTCTCAACGCATTAGCTATCGCCCGCAGACTCCGTTGCCACTGCCTGGCTACCCTTGGCCAGCGAGAACTCGAAGCGCAACCCTCCCGCCTCGCTGCTCACCGCACGGATGTTGCCACGGTGCATAATGACCGCATTTTTCACTATGGCCAGTCCCAGTCCCGTGCCTCCCAAGGTGCGGCTGCGCCCCTTGTCTACGCGATAAAAACGCTCAAAGATGCGCGGCAGGTGCTCCTCGGCCACGCCCTTGCCATTGTCGTGGAAGGCAAACTCCCAGCCATCGGCCGTCTCCCAGGCCTCCACCACCACCGTAGTGCCCTCCCCGGCATAGGCAAGGGCGTTGTCGGTGAGGTTGCGGAACACGCTGTAGAGCAGGCTGCGCACGCCCTCCACCACGATTCCCTCGGGCAGGAGGTTGCGAAACGTCATGCCCCGCTGCCCAAACTGCAAGGCCGTGTCTTGCGCTATCTCGCCCACCATGCGGCTGATGTCCACCTTCTCCCTTTCGTAGAGGCCGCCCACCTCGTCCATGAGGTTCAGCGCGGAGATGTCGCGGAGCAGCGATGTGAGCCTCTGGCTTTGGGCATAGCTGCGGCGAATGAACATGGCTTGCGTCTCGGGGGTCATGCCGGGATGGCCGATGATGGTCTCCAAGTAGCCCTGAATGCTCGCCACGGGGGTTTTCAGCTCGTGAGCTATGTTGTGGGTGAGCTGCCTTTTCAGCTCGTCTTGCTCACATCTTGTGCGCTGATACCGCTTGTATATCTTGATGATGCGTTCGGCTATCTCGCCCAGTTCGTCATCGGGAAACTCTGCAAGGTCTTGTATTTCAAGCGATTCATTGCGCGCCGCGCGCGAGGCAAAGAGCCTCAACTTGGTGATATTGTCGCCCAGCCGGCGCGTGAAGCGATAGAGCAGGAGCGTGAGCAAGGCCACGGCCACGAAGGCAAACCACAAATAGTGCTTGTCGGTGTCGAGCACGCTCACCAAGTTGTCATCATAGGGCAGCGCGCTGCGCACGATGCAGTTTCGGGAAGGGAAGTAAGTGGCAGAGTAGAAAAACGACTGAGGCACCGTGGAGCTTTTCCTGTCCACGGCCATTCCGCTGCCCTCGGCCAGTGCCTGGCGCACTTCCGTGCGGTTGGCATGATTGCGAATGTGCTTGTAGTCTTTGCGCCAAGTGTCGAAGAACACCGTGCCATCGGGCCGGATGAGCGTCACGCGGATGCCTTTCGTGCCGTTGCGGCGGATATACTGCTCGACTGCACGCTCCGACACCTTGGACGACAAGCCCACGGTCTCGCTGAACTGGAGGTTGAAATCCTGCAAATGGGCATCGAGCACGGAAATCTTGTAGAGCTTCTCGCGCTGGTGCTGATAGATGATAAAGGTGAGCGCGAAAAGCAAAAAGATGCCCAGCACGCCCAAATAGAGACGGCTGCCCACAGAAATTCTCATGCCATTGCCATGCCACTGCGTGGAAAACGCCGCGTCGCCCTTGTTCGGCCTGTGTCTTTTGTTCATGTTTTTGTCCTAAAAAGTTGCTTGCCGCAAGCCATCGCACGCGCCCCCACCCTCCTGCCACACACGCCCTGCGGGGCAAGGACGGCACGAGAGAGAGGGGAAAAGCGGACTGCCCTGCGGCCTACTTGTCCTCAAAGCCGTAGCCAAAGCCCAGCCGGGTGATGATGTTTGTGCCGTAAGGACTCAGCTTCCGGCGCAGCCGGGTGATGTTGACATCTACCGTCCGGTCGAGCACGATGACATCGTGTGGCCAAATATGGTTGATGAGCTGCTGGCGGGAAAGGATGCGTCCCTTGCTTTCGAGCAGCAAATGGAGTATGGCATATTCGGTCTTGGTGAGCGCGATGTGGTTGCCGTCCACCGTAACCTCCTTGCGGTCGTCGTCCACCACCAGTCCTTTATAGACAAGGGTGTGCTGCGGCTCGGCTTGGTCGGCACGCTGGTCGGCACGGCGAAGCACGGCCTTCACGCGCGCCAGCACCTCCCGCGTGGAGAAAGGTTTGGAAATGTAGTCGTCCGCGCCCAAGTTCAGACCCATCACCGTGTCGTCCTCGGCATCGCGGGCGGTGAGAAAGATAATGGGCACGTTGGCCGTCTGCGGGTCTTTCTTGAGCCTGTGGGCCATCTCAAAGCCCGACATCTCGCCCATCATCACGTCCAGCAGGAGCAAGTCGTAGGCCGCAATGTCTTTCAGAAGTGCCTCCTCGGCAGAGTGAGCCACATCGGCGGCATAGCCTTCAGCCTCCAAATTGAACCTCAGAATCTCACAGAGGTCGGCCTCATCATCCACTATCAACAAATGACGTTGCTTTTCTTCCATATTCTTTTAGCCTTTGTTGTTTGTTCGCGGCAAAGGTAAGAAGTTTTGATGGTTCAGCCATCATGCCGCCGTGAAGATTATGTTACAAAATCGCCGTCACGCCCGCGCGGAGAGGGAACGCCAGCCTTCGTCACAACTTCGTAACATCTTCTTAACCCGTCTGTCATATCTGGCACGTATCTTTGCGCCATTCGAAACATTCAGAAACACATTATTAATAATGAAGAAGACAAGAAAGCCACTCGCCATCATCGCGCTCATGCTGCTGCCATGGACGGCCGTAGGGGCGCAAGAGGCGAAAACGAATGGCAACAGCAACGAAAAGGAGCAGCCGGAGCGCACAATGAAGATAGGCGGAACACTGCGCGGAAAGTATGAATACCAAACGGAGGAGAAGCAAGGACGCTTCGAGGTGCGCACGGCACGCATCAGCGTGAGCGGGGATATCAACCGCACCGTGTCCTACAAAGCAGAGATTGACCTCTGCGATGAGGGAAAAATCAAGATGCTGGACGCTTACACGAAGATAACACCATGGAGAACGCTCGCGCTGACCATTGGCCAGATGCGCGTGCCGTTCACCATCGATGCCCACCGGTCGCCCCATCAGCAGTATTTTGCCAACCGTTCGTTCATCGCCAAGCAAGTGGGCAACGTGCGAGACGTGGGCGCGCGGCTGGGATACACCTTCCACGCGGGCTTCCCCATCGTGGTGGAGGCGGGCATGTACAACGGTTCGGGACTGACCAATCAAAAGGATTACTGGACCAACAAGGTAAACTTCTCCGCCAAGGCGCAGCTTATGCTCCCCTTCAACACCAACCTGGTGCTGAGCGCACAGAAGATTCGCCCCTCCGATGTGGACATCATGATGTACGATGCGGGCATCAACTTCCACCGCAAGGGACTGATTGCGGAAGTGGAATACCTATATAAGCATTATGCCAACAACGAGTTCCAGCCTGTCCACGCACTCAACGCGTTTGTTTCCTACGACATTCCGCTGCGGCGCAGCCTGTTCAGCAAGGTGTCGCCGCTCATCCGCTACGACTACATGAGCGATCACAGCGATGGTCTGCGCTATCTGGACGGGAAGGAAAGCGAAGAAGGGTCGCTCATTATCAACGACTTCCGGCGCAGCCGCGTAACAGGCGGCGTGACGCTGAGCCTCGACAAGCCGTTTATCAGCGACATCCGAATCAACTTCGAGAAGTATTTCTACGGCCACGGAGGCACGGCCAAGACCTCGGAGAAAGACAAAATCGTAGTGGAATTTATGACCCGCTTCTGACGTTTAACCATCTTGTAACGCATTCGACACCATTCTGACTTATCACGTGAATACCTTTGCACCGTGAAAAGACAGAAAAAGAAAAGAATGAAAAGAATGCACACAAGATGGATGGCAACATTTCTGCTGCCGGCCATTCCCTTAGGAATCATGGCGCAGGACATCCAAGGCACCGTGGTGGACGAAAGTACGCAAGAGCCACTCATCGGTGCCACCGTACAGGTGGCGGGAACACAGTTGGGAACAGCCACCGACATTGACGGAAACTTCAAACTTACGGGATTGGACACGGACAAAAGCTATACGCTTATCGTCAAGTACATATCCTATAAGACCAAGAATATTGACGGAGTTCTGGCGAGAAGCAACGGCGCGGAAGATGGTATGCGCATCACGCTGTTGCCCGACGAACAGCAGCTGGGCGAGGTTACAGTGGCGGCGGTGAAGAGACTGAACACGGATGCCGCCATGATAGACATGGCCAAGCACAGCTCCGTCATAGTGAGCAACGTCTCCGCGCAGGAGATACGGCGAAGCCAGGACAGCAACGCGGGCGAAGTGATACGCAGAATACCCGGCGTGAGCCTCATCGAGGACAAGTTTGTCATGGTGCGCGGTCTGTCGCAACGCTACAACAACGTGTGGATCAATGGCGGAGCAGCCCCCAGCTCCGAGGCAGACAGCCGCGCTTTCTCGTTCGACATCATTCCGAGCGGGCAGATAGACCACCTTATGATTGTCAAAGTGCCCACGGCTGAATACCCAGCCGACTATACGGGCGGCTTTATCCTTGTCAACACCAAGGACATTCCTACAGAAAATGCGTTTCACATCTCTGCGGGAGGCGGCTGGAACAGTCAGTCGGCCTTCCGCAAATTTCTTTCTCCCAAGTCGTCAGGGACTGATTTCCTTGGATTTGACGGCGGAATGCGCTCCCTGTCGGGAGGTATGGACAAGCAGTTTGCCACACATGGCGCGAACAGTGGCGGCTATCAGATGATAGATCTTCAAGGAAACGGACTCAGCAACGACTGGAACACACGCAGCCACTCCCCCATTGGCGACCTGAAGCTGTCGGCCGACTGGAGCCGGGGATGGAATTGGGACGGAAGAAAGCTGGGACTGCTCGCCGCTGTCAACTATACGAACGAGTACCGCACCTACCGCGGGATGGAAAACAACTTCTATGGCGCCTACGATACCGACAATGACCGCGTGAATCCTTTACGCCTGTCTGTCGATGACCAGTACAATCGCAACACCCGCTTAGGCGCCATGCTCAATCTGACGTTTCTGACACGGAGCGGAAACAGCAAGTATCAGCTGAAAAACATTCTCAATCAAATCGGCAACAGCCGTTACACATGGCGCGAGGGCACAAGCGCACAGTCAGAACCCGAACGCTCGGCGGAGTACTACTACCGCAGCCGAACCACTTACACAGGTCAGGTGACCGGAAATCATACCTTCAGTGGCGATGCCCTTGACTGGAGTGTCGGCTATGCGTATGCCAACCGCAGACTGCCTGACCGCAGAAAGTACACGCTTTACAACGAGAACCCGCAAGAGAGCGACAGTTTCGTCTGGCTTTATCAGAACGACATCTCGCGGGAATGGACTTCTCTTGACGAGCACATCATATCCTTGCAGGCCAACGACACGCACCAGTTTGCCATAGGACAATGGAAGCCCTCTCTGAAAGGCGGTCTCTACGGCGAATACCGTACCCGAAGCTACAAGACGCGCAACCTTTTCTATTGGTACAACACCGCCGACAACGACCTGCCCAGCAACTTCAAGAGCATGGATATGCCCACACTGCTCAGCAATGCAGAGAACTTCGGCCCCAACAAGCTCTATCTGCTGGAGGATGTCAACAAGATGAACGACTACGATGGCCACAACCTGCAAGGCGCGGCTTACGTACAAGCCACGCTGCCTTTGGGCAAGCTCGACATTCATGCCGGACTGCGCTATGAATACAACCGCATGGAGCTGGTGTCGAACACGAAATCGGCCGTGGAGAGCCACGAAAGCCACTTCTACAAGAACGGCGACTTGTTTCCATCGCTCAACCTAACTTACCACGTCAACGATGCCCATCAGCTGCGAGCAAGCTACGGACGAAGCGTCAACCGTCCCGAGTTCCGTGAGGTATCGCCTTCGGTGTACTACGATTTCGACTTGGCCTCCGACGTGCAAGGCAACTTCGACCTGCAAAACTGCTACGTTGACAACGTGGACTTGCGCTACGAGTGGTATCCAGCCAAAGGAGAGGTCATCTCGCTGGCCGCTTTCTACAAGCATTTCGACAGTCCGATAGAATGGGTCTACACCCTTTCGGGAGGAACAGACGTGATTTACTCTTACATGAACGCACGTTCGGCCGACAACTATGGACTGGAACTGGACATCCGGAAGAGCCTTGATTTCCTCGGACTGCGCAATTTCTCATGGAGTTTCAACGGTTCGCTCATCCACAGCCGCGTACACTTCGCACCGGGAAGCAAGGAATACGACCGACCCATGCAGGGACAGTCGCCCTACCTCATCAATACGGGCATCTTCTACAGCAACGAGCAGGCCAAGCTCGACATCAGTTTGCTCTACAACCGCATTGGAAAGCGCATCGTGGGCGTGGGCAGAACCACCGGTGGAGGCGATGCTTCGAGAAACATCCGCGTGGCCGACAGCTACGAGATGCCACGCGATGCCTTCGACCTGACGGTGCGCAAACTGTTCGGACCCGTGGAACTGCGGCTCGCCGTGCGCGACTTGCTCAACCAATCGGTGGCCTTCAAGCAGTTCTCGGATGTGACCGTGCAGGGCGAGGAACGCCACATTGAGCAGGTGACGCGCAAGTATCGCCCGGGGCGCAACATCAACTTCTCGGCCACCATCACACTCTGACCATCCGGCCTTGGCCCGACTGCGCGCCAAGGCCACCACTCCAGAGGGGTCAAATACCCACGCAGGAGTTCAAACCAACAAGACAATACAAAACATAACCGGCCACATGGCCGAAACTAAAACAACAAAACAATGAAAAAAGCAAGCAAGATGATTTGGGGATGCCTTAGCGTCCTCGCCCTCACGGCTACCGTGACAGCATGCAGCGACAACGACGACGAGACACCCAACACGCCCCCCACCGGCACAACGTCCTACGTATGGGGCACCGATGGAGGCTTCAAGTCGTGCGACCACGTGCTCTTCGACAACGATGGCAAGGAGAATGCCGGCGGCAAGGTCATCGGCAATGGCGACCAAAACTTCGTGTTCAAGGGTCAGCAGACACTCGACAAGGGCACGTATTTGCTGAAAGGCTGGGTCTACGTGGCCGAAGGCAGCACCCTCACCATCCCCGCAGGCACCATCATCAAGGGCGACAAGGAGACCAAGGCCGCACTGATTGTGGAGCCGGGCGGCAAGCTCATCGCACAAGGTACGGCCGGCGAGCCGATCGTGTTCACATCGGAGCAGGCAGCAGGACAACGCCGACCCGGCGACTGGGGAGGAATCATCATCTGCGGCAAGGCACCCAACAACAACGGAGTGCTGGCACAGCAGATTGAGGGCGGCCCGCGCACGAAGCACGGCGGCACCGATGCCAACGACAACTCGGGCGTGCTGCAATACGTTCGCATTGAGTTTGCCGGCTACCCCTTCAAGAAAGACCAGGAAATCAACGGTCTGACGCTCGGCTCGGTGGGCGCAGGAACCACGGTGGACCACATTCAAGTGAGCTACTCCAACGATGACTCCTACGAATGGTTTGGCGGAACGGTAAACTGCAAGTACCTCATAGCCTACAAGGGATGGGACGATGACTTCGATACCGACAATGGCTACGCCGGAAGCGTGCAGTTTGGCCTCAGCGTGCGCGACTCGCGCATTGCCGACCAGTCGCAAAGCAACGGTTTCGAAAGCGACAACAACGCCGAAGGCTCGGCGGCAGAGCCTTTCACTGCGGCCACTTTCTCCAACATGACTTTCCTCGGCCCGAAGACGTTTGATGCCAACTTCGACAACACAACCGACTATATCAACGGCGGAGGACTGAACCCAGGCAACGGCTCCTCCATGGGCAAGTTCCAAGCAGCCATGCACATTCGCCGCAACTCGCGCCTGAACTGCTACAACAGCGTGGCCATTGGCTGGCCTATCGGCTTGATTCTCGACAACGAGAAAGGAAACACGCAGAAGGCGGCCACGGACGGACTGCTGAAACTCCACCGCATTGTGCTCGCAGGCATGGACATTGCCGGCTCTGACTTCAACAAGGTGTACAAAGACGAGCTTTACGACTACACCACCAAGCAGACCGACCCCACGCAGAAGTCCTTCACCAGCACCTTCTTCCTGCTCCCGGCCAACGGCAACCAGCTCATAGACAAGTGGACGGCACTCGCATGGCAGGGCGTATCATCGGCCATCGCGGCCAGCACCCACTTCGCCAACGTGCTCACAGGCTCGTTCAGCGAACTGCAGGGCAACAGCTGGCTCGACAAGAACGCCACCTACGTGGGCGCGTTCCGCAACGCAGCCGACGACTGGACCAAAGGATGGACCAACTTCGACCCCGTGAACGCTGCCTACTAAGGCCACACAGGCACACTACAACAAGCACCATGGCCGCATTCACGCGGCCAACAGGCAAGACAAAAAGGGGCCGGCATCACTGCCAGCCCCTTTCTTGTGCCTCCGCAAGCAAGCCCCGCCACCAGAGGAATCAAAACTTTATGCTATGACTAATTCATGCGTGGACAGGACAAACGGAAGCCTCTATTTATTGGCCACATAGACACCGAAAAGAATTAACGCACAGCCCAGATAGGCCATCAGCGTCATAGGCTCACTGAGGAACATGGCCGAGATGACAACCGTGAAGAGCGGGCTGAGGTAATTGTAGTTGGAGGCCGTCATGGAGCCGAGCTTCGCCACAATGACGCTGTAGAGGAAGAAGCAGCAACACGACGCAATGAGACCGAGGAAGAGCAGGTTGCCCATCACCTCCACATGGAGCAGGTTCTGCAAGGGGAACTCCCAAGGCCACACCAGAAAGAGCGGAAGCCCCGTGAGCAAGCCGTAGCCAAACACCTTGCGCGTGATAGTGGCCGCGTCATACTTGGCACTGATGGGCTTGAGCAGGAACGAATAGAGACCGAAAGAGGCCGATGTGAACACGGCTATCAAGTCGCCCTTAGGGTCGAACTGCAGCTCTCCCTTGCCGTTGAATATCACTATGGCCACGCCAGCCACGGCCAGCAGCGTGCCCAAGGCAAACTTGGAGGTCATGCGCGTGCCCTTGATGAGGAGTATGCAGAATATCATCGTGAAGATAGGCGACGCGCTGACTATGAAGCTCACGTTGTTGACATTGGTCAGACTGATGGCCACGTTCTCGCTGATGAAGTAGAGCGATGCGCCCGTGATGCCGAGCACCATCATCATCAGTTCATCGCGCCACGAGTCGGCCAGCATCTTCTTGTGAGCCACCAGCAACATAGCCACATAAGCAAGGATGTAGCGAGCATAAAATATCTCCAAAGCCGACATTCCGGCGTGCACAAGCACCTTGGTATTGACGAGCGTGCCGCCCCAAACAGCCACCACAAACACGGCCAGTAAGTGGTAGATAAGCGTCTTATTGCCTTTCATATCAAATGAATTTCGTTATAATGATTGCTTCTCCTACGTCAAAAGACGGTGCAAAGATAGCGCGTTTTGGGCAAACAACAAAGTAAAAAACAAATATTTTTTCTGTTTAAATTCATTTCCGAGCACCCAAAGGCATTCGTTACGGCCTTGTGCCCACCCCGTCAAAGCCCCCGCGCCGCATGGTGTCAGCACGCCCGCCAGCCATACGTTACCTTTTGCCTCGCAAAACGTATGGTTTGGGCGGGCAAAACGTGACGTTTCGCACAGCAAAACCATACCTCTTACAAACCGCCCCTGCCACCCCGCCCCACAGCACCAAAAAGAACGGACGCAAAAAGCACGGCACAAGGCCGCAAACGCCTCATCAAAAGAGGAAAAGAAACAGAACGTTACGCCTCATCGCACTACCACCAACATGGGCAAAAGCCACACCAAAAGATGAGAAAACAGACGGCACGGAAGAGAAGGAAACGGGCATTTTTAGAATAAATAACAAATAAGTAACGGGGAATATTTCCCACTTACTACTTTTTTGCGTAACTTTGCGCTTGCAAATCCGAAGCGAGGATAGGCAACAACCAACAATAGAAGAATTTAACATCAAATACATTATTTAAGCTATGCAGTATTTAACGAATGATAAGCTCGTGATTGTCGGTGCAGCCGGCATGATTGGTAGCAACATGACCCAGACCGCTCTGATGCTGGGTCTCACCCCCAACATTACGCTCTATGACGTATTCTCGGCCGAGGGTGTGGCTGAGGAGATGCGCCAAAGCGGTTTCGACGATGCCAACATCGTCTCCACCACCGATGCCAAGGAGGCTTTCACCGGTGCCAAGTACATCATCTCTTCCGGTGGTGCTCCCCGCAAGGAGGGCATGACGCGTGAGGATCTGCTCGTGGGCAACTCCAAGGCTGCCGAGGAGCTGGGTGTGAACATCAAGAAGTACTGCCCGGACGCCAAGTTCTGCGTTGTCATCTTCAACCCGGCCGACATCACCGGCCTCGTGACGCTCGTCAACTCTGGCTTGAAGCCCAATCAGGTGGCCACGCTGGCCGCTCTCGACTCCACCCGCTTGAAGGGTGCGCTGGCCAAGCACTTCGGTGTGAGCCAGGCCGTGGTGAAGAACGCATTCACCTATGGCGGTCACGGCGAGAAGATGGCCGTGTTCGCATCGCCCACCACCATCGATGGCGTGAAGCTGACCGACATCATCGCCGGCAAGGCCACTGCCAATGGCAAGGGTCTCACCGCCGAGGAGTGGCAGAAGATGCAGGTGGAAGTGACGCAGGGTGGCGCGAAGATCATTGAGCTTCGCCGTCGCAGCTCCTTCCAGAGCCCGGCTTACTTGGCCGTGAAGATGATTGAGGCCGCAATGGGTGGCGAGGAGTTCAACTATCCCGCAGGTACCTATGCCGACACATCGCGCTACAACCACGTGATGATGGCCATGCCGGCCCGCATCACCAGCGATGGTGTCTACACGAAGCCCGTTCTCGGCACTCCCGAGGAGATTGCCGCGCTCGATGCAAGCTACAAGCACTTGGAGGGCATGCGCGACCAAGTGATTGCACTGGGTGCCATGCCGCCGGTGGAGAAGTGGTCGGAAATCAACCCGAACCTCTAATTCCCAAAAGCAAAGAAGCTGCGCAAGCAGCCCCATGAATAGCGGGGGAGAGGCCATAACGGCCTCTCCCCCGTATCTTTTGCCCCACTGCCAAGCAGGGCTTTCGCCCATGCAGGGCGGCAAAGAATAAAGTTCCAAACGCCCACCGTGGCACCTGTACGCCACGCAACAGCCCGTGCAAGCCACACAAGGCACGGCTGCGGAGTGGCTTCCCAGCCACAGAAAGAAGATGCGCCACAGCCGCCGTGAGCCGTCTATGACCCACCTTGCAACGTGCAGACATACAGAACGCAATACCGCTAGTCGGCGATTTCAGCGCGTCCCCCATTGGGTTGCAACATGCAGACATAGAAACGCGATACCCGCCCCACCCTTATACAATAGCTCCCTGCCCCACCTTGCAAAGCGCAGACGGCAACAGGACAGACAAAAGGGCGCACGCGGCAAAGCAACTTGGCCGTGCGCGGGCATGAAGAAAAAGAAAACGGGCAGACAGATGGACGGCGTGTCCAAACTGTCTGCCCGTTTCTATTTGTCTAATCGTCGCTTAGCAGGGATTACCCCGCTCGCATGACCGAATATTAGAAGATGAACTGCACGCGAGCCTGCACCTGATGGAAGTTCTTGTCGTTGCCCAAGAAGTCCTTCGACAAGTTAGAATAGGTGTAGTCGAGCATGGCCTGCACATAGCGGTTGAAGCTGTAGTTGAGACCAAGCGTCCAAGAGCGGACAGCACCACCACCTACGCTGGTAGACTTGTAGGGATAGTCGGCCATCTCGCCGCCAGGATAGTACTGGTCGCGGCCCGGCATGTAGTAGTCGCCCTCGGTTATGTCGTTCAAGCCCGTGTAGTTGAAGCGGCCAACCACCTCGAGCGAACGGCCGGAAAGGCCCTTCAACGTACCGTTGCGGCTGTCGAACTGGTAAGGATTACCAAAGATCATGTAGCCAGCCTCAACGTATGCACCATGGAAGTTGTTGGAACGAAGCGGATTGGCATTCACCCAAGCATCCAGCGTACCCCATGTGTCCACATTGTCGTTGCTTGCCTCGAAGAGAGCCTTAGAGTCGCGCTTCTTCGTCACGTGCTTGTAGAGATACTCACCACGCACGAACATCTTGTCATTGTGATAGAGAGCCTCTGCACCGGCATCGAGCACGTTCTCAGCCCAAGGCAGGTCGCAGCTCACAAACTGGTCGTCCTCGTCTACGAACGTCTCCATCGTCTGGCCAAGGTGAAGGCTCTTCTTGAGCACGTTGTTCTCCACAACGCCGCCACCCACGTGCTGATAACGGATGTTACCACCAACCATGAGGGTCTGCGTGCCATCATTGATGGGACGATACTGGTAGCGTCCGGAGAGCACGATGCCATTGAAGCCGGCCTCAATCTTGTTGTACTGGTTCTCCGTGGAGACACCTTGGTAGGCCATGAACTTGTCGTTGGTGTACTTGTAGGTGATTCCAAGCTCACGTCCCTCACCCAATGCGTTGGCTGCACCAGCGCGAGAGATGAAGTGGTAGCTTCCCAAAGAGGTGTTGCGTGCCATAGAACCGGCGGCGTTGTTGAAGTAACCCACCTGAACATCATGGTTTGCACCAGCCTTGTCCTTCTGGTTGTAGCGCAGGAAGATGTTCTTCTGAGCAAACTTGCCTCCGCCGAAACCGAAATCGGCATAGAAATACCAGTCTTCGTAGCTCAAAGAGGTACGGATACGTGCATCGGTGATGCTTGCGCCCGACTGCATCGGGGTGAAATCGGTGTGATACCATGCGGCATCGGCCATGAAGCGCGCTCCAACGGTGAAGTGGAGGTCTTCCTTCTCATTGTCGATGGTCACAGTCGGCTTGGAATCGAAATCCTGAGCGTTGGCTGCCATGGCGCAAAGCGCGAGCAATGGCAAAATAATATGTTTCTTCATTATTGTCTTTATTTACTTATTGATGTATTAAGCATTCTCTTCTTTGCCACATTGCGGGATTAATAGCCCAGCGCGTTGAGCACATCGTTGGCATTAGGCACCTTGTGGGGAGCCTGAGAGTTGTCATACTTCTGTCCGGCATGGAACGGATTGTCGAGCGTAGAGCTGCAACGGAAGCCGTTCTCAATCATGTACTGAAGCGACATCTCAGAGCGGTTGGTGAAGAAACCATCCATATAAACCGGGTGGAACTTCGCCTCGGAGAACGTTGTGTAAGCCGTCGGCTGCACGGTAACGCCGAGCAGATCGTCGAACTGGGTGGCATTCTCACCCCAGAAGTTGACATAGTAGCCCATGTACTTGGCCGTCTGAGCATAGCTGTCGAAAGAATACGGGTGGTTGATCATGCCGCTCTTGCGAATCATGTATGCCATCCAAGGAGCGTTCATCTCAGGATAGTTGTTGGGAGCACCCTGTACGGACGGGCCAATGATGTGTGCGCCGTGGTCTTGTGCCCACTTGATGAAGGCAGCGTAGCCCTGCGGCGTGTCGTAGTTCATATCCGTGGAACCGCCATCGCTCAGCCAGAGCAGGTAACACATAGGAATCTGACCCTTGAAGATGCTGTTGGCACGGTTGAGAGCATCGAAAGAGAAGGTCTGAAGAATAACCTTACCATTCGTATTACCCACATTCACCTTGCCATTCACGTAGAACGGCTTGTTCTCGCTCTCCTTCTTGGTGATGATGTTCCATCCCCACTCGTCAAGAATGTTGTAAACGCGAATCTCGATGTCCTTCGGGTTGAGCCAAGACTCCTTGAACTCAGGGTAGATACCGGGACGGTGGCCTGCGTCAACATCATCCTGCACGTAAGCATTCTTCGCTGCCCAATCGGCCTTACCGTTCTTGTCTCCGAAGCTATACTCCACGAAGTCCATGTACTTGCTGGCCTTGCTGCCCACAACACTCGGGTCATCGCACTTCACGGCAGCCTTGGAAGCCGTGTAGATCTCCTCCAGCGTCATGTTAGCATACTCCGGCTTGACGCGATAAGAGAGAACACGCTCACCCTCGGCGTTACGGTTGAGCTTCATGCCCATAGCGTAGTTGATCTGATCCTGCAAAGCAGAGACATAAAGACCGTTGCTATAGTGAATCGTGGGCACACCATTGGCATCGTAGCTGTAGTAGCCGTTGTGGCCGGCAGCAAACTTGCTGCGTGCCTGCTCGGGCGTATCGTCATTGAACCACTTGCCTGCGTCGAGCATCAGAATCTCCGCATAGTAGTAAGACATGGCATAGTTGGCACGGAAATCGGCCACATCGCGGTTGTACTGAGCCTCAATATCGGCCTCAGAGAAGCGCTGCGAGCCGTCCGCGTTGCGGAACGTGCGGTAGAAATCCTTACGCGTGGTGGGCACTCCGTCAGAGAACACATCCTCCACGTTGGTCGTGCGCTTGAAGTTCTCATCGTGGTTGGCAAGCACCACACCATCTTTGGTCACCTGCAAGTCGCTCTCCAAGTAGTCCACACCCATCTCGCGAGCCCAACGCCATGCGGCCTCGGTCTCCTCCGGTGCCCAGAACGTGGAGCCACGGTGGGCAATACAGGCATAGAGAGGCACATAGTCACGCACCTTTGCCATCTCTGGCGAAAGCTGCT
Source organism: uncultured Prevotella sp. (assembly GCA_964487905.1). GTDB lineage: Bacteria > Bacteroidota > Bacteroidia > Bacteroidales > Bacteroidaceae > Prevotella. The sequence continues at coordinate 41,827 of CAZASQ010000006.1, forward strand.
GCACGTCAACACGCTTGGCGTCAGTATTCACATTGGTGAATTGCTGCTCGTCGGAGCAAGAGGTAAAGGCAGCGAGCAATGCTGCGCCCGCCAAGCCTAAACGAAAGATTTGCTTTGTCATAAACTATGAAAATTTATTGATTGTATTCCTTTATTTTACATTCACTCGCGGCATTAAGCCTTGCCCTCCACGAGATACTGCTCCTTCTTATAAGTAAGAGCCATGAAGAGGACAGAGAGCACGCAAGCCACGATGAGCAGGATGAAGGTCCAGTCCCATCCGGCAGCCTCGGCCACATAGCCAATCACAACGTTGGCCAGCAGCGCGGTGCCCAGCACGTAGCCCATGAAGCCCGTCAGACCGGCGGCAGTGCCCGCCACGTTCTTCGGCGCAAGGTCCAGAGCCTGCACTCCGATGAGCATCACCGGGCCATAGATGAAGAATCCGATACCGATAAGGCAGAATATCACCACGTTGATGTTGTTGAAGTTCAGCCAGTAGACCACTATCAGCACGGCAACCACGGCCATGAAGATGATTGTGGGCAGCGCGCGGCGACCACGGAACACCTTGTCTGAGAGCCAGCCGCAGATGATTGTGCCAGGGATGGCGGCCATCTCGTAGGCGAAATAAGCCCAGCCGGCATCCTTGATGTTGATACCCTGCTCCGTAAGGATGGTCGGTGCCCAGTCGAGGCAACCGTAGCGCACCATATAGACGAAAGCATTGGCAAAGGCAATGTACCACAGGAACTTATTGGTGAGCACCGTGCGGAAGATTTCCTTCGTGGAAAGCACTTCCTCGGCCTTCTCATTGTAAGTGTCGGCATAGTCGTTGCGCCACTTCTCAATGGAAGGCAGGCCGCACGACTGTGGCGTATCGCGTATCATACAATAGGCAACAATGGCGATAAGAATGGCCACGGCGGCGGGGAAGAGGTAAGTTCCGATGAGGAAATAACTGTCGGAGTCTGCGCCATAGAACCAAGAGCCGAACCAGACAGCACCATAGACCGACATAGGGCCTACGAGCGCGCCGCCAACGTTGTGCGCACAGTTCCAGAACGACATCCACGTGCCGCGCTCCTTGATGGAGAACCAGTGGGTCATCACACGACCGCACGGAGGCCAACCCATTCCGTTGAACCAACCAACAAGGAAATTGAGCACAGCCATCAAGGCAATGGCTGCCCCCTTGTGCTCGCTGCCAATGCACTGCACGGGCACGATCATGAACATCATGGAGATGGCGGCGAGAATCAGACCCAACGGCAAGAAACGGCGGGCGTTGCTGCGGTCGGAGATACTGGCCATGACAAACTTTGAGAAGCCATAGGCAATGGCGTTCATCGAAAGCACCACGCCCAACTCGCCTTTTTCGAATCCGAAAGGCGCAAGCATAGGAATGGCCATGGAGAAGTTCTTGCGGACAATATAAAAGCCTGCATAACCTATGAAAATACCAATGAACACTTGCCAACGCAAGCGATTGTAGCGCGCGTCGGCCTCCGGTCCCGTCTGTTCGGGTTTAAACGCGGGTGGAGCCAAGAAATTCCACATAATCGTTTCCTTTTATTGTTGTTATTAGTTATAATTTGTGTATATATTAGGTACTCTTTCAACAAGACTTGCCTTGCGAAACCATTCACCAGCCATTCTTGTTGCGCTTCAAAACGTTTTCGGCTCTAAACCGCAGCAAAGTTACGATTAGATAAACTGTTATGCAAATCTATTAACTTTATTTAAGGATAAAAATCTAAAGAAACGGGTTGAGTTTACAAAAACATTAAAAGACGAATACTTTTCCATGTCAAAAATGTTAAAATTCCGATTTGAAAGCAATCGAAACAACACGTAACACCCATTGGCGGTGCGAAAACCGTACCGCAAAACGTTTTCTGACACAAGCGCAGACGCAACAGCCAAACGCCGCACCGTTACGCGCCAAAACAAAAGAAAGTCCCCCGCCTCGCAGAAGATTTCGCCTCGGCGAACAAAACGTATGGTTTCACCCTGCCAAACGTATGCTTTTAGCTTGCAAAACGTATGCTTTTGTCACGCCAAAGGTATGCTTTCACTCGCCGAGGCACCATCCATTGCCCAGCACAAGGCAACACGGCAGTCCACCAAAAGGCAAAAGCGACTTTCCCCCCATTCGCAAATGGCAGGAAAGCCGCTCACCCTGTAGCACTTAGGCCGTGCGCTATGCCAAGCCTTCTATCTCACCATTCACAATGTCGATAACCTCGCTCTGCGGGTGCTTGGGAAGTCCCGGCATGCGCATGATGTCGCCGGCAATGGCCACAATCATGCCCGAACCCGTGTTGATTACGAAGTCGCGCACGGTGAAGGTATAGCCCTCGGGCACGCCGAGCTTCTTGGCGTCATCGCTAAACGAGTACTGCGTCTTGGCCACACAGACGGGAAGCCCCTCCAAGCCCCATTCCTGAATGCGCTTGATGGCTTTCTTGGCGGCGGCGGTGTACTCCACCCTGCCCGCACGGTAAATCTTCTTGGCCACGGCGTCCACCTTTGTCGTAATGCTCTCGTCCAGACCGTAGGGGAACCGAATCTCGCCCGACGGCCGGCGGGCAATCTCCTCCACGCAAACGCGCGCCAGCTCCTCACAGCCTGCGCCTCCACGGGCGAAGCACTCATTGGGCGCGTAGCCCACGCCAAGTTCCTTGCAGCGGTCGGCCACCACCTTCAAGTCCTCATCGGTGTCGGTTCCGTAGCGGTTCAGCGTCACAACAACCGTCTGCCCCATGTTCTGCAAGTTCTCAATGTGCCGCTCCATATTGGCCAAGCCACGGCGCAAAGCCTCCATCTGCTCGGCCGGCGCAGCATCGTCGGCCATTCCTCCCTGCAACTTCAGGCCGCGCACGGTCACCACAAGCACGCTCAGTTTGGGGCGTATGCCGCCCATACGGCACTTGATGTCGATGAATTTCTCCGCGCCAAGGTCAGCGCCGAAGCCCGCTTCCGTCACCGTGTAGTCGGAATGGCTCATGGCCATCTTCGTGGCGATAAGGCTATTGCAGCCGTGGGCTATGTTGGCGAAAGGCCCGCCGTGGATGAAGGCTGCCGTATTCTCCGTTGTCTGCACCAAGTTGGGGCTTAAAGCATCTTTCAGCACCACGAGAATGGAGCCTACACTGCCCAAGTCGCGCAGATAGAACGGCTTGCCCTCGCAGGTAACGCCAAGGAGAATGTTCTCCAAACGGCGGCGCAGATCCTCCATATCCTTGGAAAGGCAGAGAATGGCCATGATTTCGCTGGCCACGGAGATGTCGAACCCGCTCTCGCGCACAACGCCGTTGCCAGCCCCAAGCCCCACAACAATCTTGCGGAGGGCGCGGTCGTTCACGTCGAGCACGCGTCCCCAGTAGACCGTTTTCAGCTCGCACGGCTCTCCCTGATGGCGGAATATGTAGTTGTCGAGCAGCGCGGCGATGAGGTTATGTGCCGCTGTGATGGCGTGGAAGTCGCCCGTGAAGTGGAGATTGATCTTGTCCATGGGCAGCACCTGTGAGTAGCCGCCTCCCGCCGCGCCACCTTTCATGCCGAAGCAGGGACCCATCGACGGCTCGCGCAATGCCAGTCCGCACTTGTAGCCCAAGCGGTTGAGTGCCATGGAGAGACCAACGCTCACCGTAGTTTTTCCAATACCGGCCTTCGTGGGCGACATGGCCGTCATCAAAATCAAGTTGCAGCGATCCACTTTCGCCTCGTCGATACACTCCAAAGGCACTTTGGCGATGTATTTTCCGTAATGCTCCAGCTTGTCGGCACCAATGCCAACTTCCTTGGCCACGTCAGTAATAGGCTTCAGCACGGTCTCGCGTGCAATCTCAATGTCAGTTTTCATTTGCAATGTGTTTTTGTTTGTTAGGCAAATCGAAAGGTTTTTAATTTTCTTTCCGATGGCAAAAATACCACTTTTTATAGACCAGTGCAAATAAAACGCGACTAATTTCATCATTTTGGGTCAAAAAACGGCCTTTACGGGGACAAAATGCCCAAACAAGCCCTTTGCTTTCCCCCACGCCGCCACCAACAATGCGCACGCCAGCGGCAAGCAAACGCCGCTTCACACACGCTTTGCCGCCACCTCCACAACACGCTTTCACCCCCCTCGGCCGCGCGCCCGCGCATCACAGCGCGCCCTCGCCAACTGCAACGGAAAGCCGTTTCTCTCCTTATTTATATAATAACTTACTCGAATCTTCTTTTGATGGATGAGGCATTGCCCAACGTTTCCTTCCTTAACATATATGGCAACTTACCGCGTGGAGGAATGCCCCATCCACCGCCGGTTGGCGTTTTTCTCCTTATTTATATAATAACCTGCTCATAAGACGAACGCCATCCACGAACAACATGAGCCTATCCTCTCCTTACCTATACATATCCCCTCCGCGAAACGGCAGTTGCTGACAGTACCGATGTAAGATTTCTCTCCTTATTTATATACATCCCCTCCCCCATCCATACAGCAAGAGGAAAACACACGCCAACACCGCGCCAAGCATTCAAGAAAGTCACGCAAGGAGAAAGGTATGGTTTGGCAAATATTTTTAATTTAAAAATATGAGATTTTTAAATTAAAAACCGAAGAAAAATAAATTAAAAATCCAGCATTTTTAATTTAAAAATAGACACAAAACGTAACCTACTGAAAAGTAACACATTACCCACCACCTTTCTTCCGCCACACCACCTGCATGGCACAACAGCGGCGCAAGGGCGCAAAAACTGAGCCAACGGACGCAACACGTCAAGAAAGCAGTTGACAGAAAGGCAAGCATTTTCGACATTCGCATAACAATAAGAACGATTTTTGATAAATCTTATGCAAGTTTTCAAAAAAAACGTTACCTTTGCAAAATCATCGTGCATGGCAATCAACAACTGCCTTTGCCGCGCACAAGCACGCCAAGAGGCGCGAACGGACGGCAACGGAACGCCCGCTACAACAAAAAGTAACTAACATAAGCAACTTAACAACATAGCGATGGCAACAACGATTCTACTTTTGGAGCTGGCTGTTGTGCTGGCAATGATTTTCATCGGCGCCCGGGTGGGCGGTATCGGACTGGGCATCTACGGTATGCTTGGCGTATTCATCCTTGTCTATGGCTTCGGCATGAAGCCGGGCAGCGCGCCCATTGATGTGATGATGATTATTCTTGCCGTCATCACGGCCGCCGCCGCGCTGCAAGCATCGGGCGGACTGGAATACCTCGTGGGGCAGGCAGCCATCTTCCTGCGCAAACACCCCGACCACATCACTTATTATGGCCCGCTCTGCACATGGCTTTTCTGCCTCGTGGCCGGAACGGCGCACACCTCCTACTCGCTTCTGCCCATCATCAGCGAGATAGCACAGGCCAACAAGATACGCCCGGAGCGTCCGCTGAGCCTCGCCGTTATCTCCGCGTCGCTCGGCATCACGGGGTCTCCCGTGTCGGCGGCCACGGCAGCCATCATCTCCCAAGACCTGCTGGGGGCACAGGGGGTGGAGCTGGGCACCATCATCCTCATCTGCGTGCCCTCATCGCTACTGGCCATACTCGTGGCGGCGTTCATACAGAACCGCGTGGGCAAAGAACTTGTGGACGACCCGGAGTATCAGCGGCGCGTCAAGGCGGGCATCATCAACCCCGAGGAGGACGCAAAGAATCTCCACAAGGCCGAGACGGCAAGCGACCCCAAGGCCAAATACTCCGTATGGGCTTTCCTGTTCGGCGTGGCACTTGTGGTGCTGTTCGGCTTCTTCCCGCAGCTCAAGCCCGAGGGCGTAACCATGTCGGAGACCATCGAGATGGTTATGATGTCGGATGCGGTGCTTATCCTGCTCATTGGCAAAATCAAGGCCTCCGATGCGGTTAAGGGCAACGTGTTCAGCGCGGGCGTAAACGCGGTCATCGCCATCTTCGGCATCGCATGGATGGGAAGCACTTTCTACACGGGAAACGCGGAAGTAATCAACAACGCCTTGTCGGGCATGGTGGCCACCGCACCCATCACCTTCGCCGTGGCACTCTTCCTGATGAGCATCATGCTCTTCTCGCAGGCCGCCACCGTCACTACGCTCTATCCGGTGGGCATCGCCCTGGGCATCAACCCGATGCTGCTGGTGGCCATGTTCCCCGCCGTCAACGGCTATTTCTTCCTCCCCAACTATCCCACGGAGGTGGCCGCGCTGGGCTTCGACCGCACGGGAACAACGCGGGTGGGCAAGTATGTGGTCAACCACTCATTCCAATTGCCAGGCTTCATCACCACAATCGTCTCCATTGGCGTGGGCTATCTCATCAGTTTGTTCCTATAACAACTGGCAAGAAACAGACAATCAACTAATAATTCATTTAAAACCATACGATTATGACTAAGAGAATTTTCACATTTCTGTTGCTCTTCGTAGCCGTGGCCTCACTGTCGGTCGCCGCAAAACCCAAGATTCGCATCATCGCCACAGGCGGAACGATTGCCGGAGTGAGCCAGTCGGCCGTATCTTCGGCCTACGGTGCCGGACAAGTGGGCGTGCAGACGCTCATCAACGCCGTGCCAGAGATTAAGGATTTGGCCGAAGTGAGCGGCGAACAGCTCGTCAACGTAGGCTCACAGGACATGAACGACCAAGTGTGGCTGAAGCTCGCAAAGCGCATCAACCAGCTGCTGAACGAGGAAGGCTATGATGGCGTGCTCGTTACCCACGGCACTGACACAATGGAGGAGACGGCCTACTTCCTCTCGCTGACCGTACACAGCGACAAGCCCGTAGTGCTCGTCGGCTCAATGCGCCCCTCCACGGCCATCTCGGCCGATGGCCCGGCCAACATCTACAACGGTGTGGCCGCGCTTTGCGACCCCGCTTCGAAGGGACACGGCGTGCTGGTGTGCATGAACAATGAGCTTTTCGATGCCAAATCCGTGTACAAGAGCCACACCACCGACTGCGCCACATTCAAGGGAGGCACTTACGGCGAGACGGGCTACGTCTATAACGGCAAGGCTGTCTACCTTCGCAACACCGTAACCAAGCATGGCCTGACCTCGGAATTCGATGTAAGCAACCTCACCGAGCTGCCCAAGGTGGGCATCATCTACGGATACGCCAACGCATCCGCATTGCCGCTGCAGGCATTCATCGATGCCAAGTTTGACGGAGTAGTGCTCGCAGGCGTAGGCGATGGCAATTACTACAAGGATGTGTTTGATCTTGCCGTGAAAGCGCAGAACTCCGGCATACAGATGGTGCGCTCCAGCCGCGTGCCCAATGGTCCGACCAACCTCAATGCCGAGGTGGACGATGCCAAATATCACTTCGTGGCCTCGCTGAACCTCAACCCGCAGAAGGCGCGCGTGCTGCTGATGCTCGCCCTCACGAAGACTAAGGACTGGCAGCAGATACAGAAGTACTTCGAGGAGTACTAATCCTGTCACGCCAACAGCATACTCACATCATACAATCAAGGTGGGGACGGCGCGCGGCCACAATGCCAGCAGCCGCCATCCCCACCCTATTGAATGGAAACAACATCTATAAGGCAATCCGTTTATTGAAAAAACAAATTACCTAACTTATCATTACATGAAAAAATTATTAGCAACCGCCGCCGCGCTCACCATCACAATGGGAGCAGCCGCACAGGGAAACAACACCGGAATGGGCGGAAATGACGAGGGCTACAAGAGCCTGGCCGAGCGCGTGTTCAACATTGAGAAGAAGACCGATGCCATCAACATCTACTTCAACTACGCTGCCAGCTTCCAAGAGTTCGACAACGGAGAGGAGTGGACTTCATCTTTCAAGAACAAACAGGCTCGAATAGAAATCAAGGGTAACATCACGCCCAAGCTGTCCTACCGTTTCCGTCACCGCCTGAACAAAGGCAACGATGCGCAGAGCGAGGACAACTTCGCAAAAGCTACCGACATTCTCAGCGTTGGCTACCAGTTCAACGACAAATGGGGCGTGCAGGCTGGTAAACTGTGCCAAAACTGGGGTGGATTTGAGTTCGATGAGAACCCAATGTACATCTATGAGTACAGCGACATGGTCAATAACATCGACAACTTCATGGCCGGCGTGAACATTTCCTACCGTCCCATCCCCACACAGGAGTTGAACATCAACATCACCGATGCATACAACAACACGTTTGCCGATGAATACGGTGAGAAAGCCACTTCGCTTGAGGCGGGAGGAACGCGGCGCGTGCTGGAGAAAGCCAACCATCCGCTGTCCTATATCTTCCTCTGGAACGGTAACTTCTTCAACAACAAGCTCCTCACCCGCTGGTCTTGGGGTATCCAGACACAGGCCAAGCACAAGTATAGCCGCATGGTCTACCTCGGACAGCAGCTCAATCTCCCGCGCTTGCAGTGGTATTTCGACTACATGGGGGCTTTTGAGGGCCTCGACCGTCTGCGTATCGCAACGCGCGAGGCCGGAGAGATTCTGCCGGAGGAGTGCTATTTCAGCGATGTACACTACAACTCGTTCGTCACCAAGATGAATTGGCAGTTCGCCCCGCAGTGGAACCTCATGCTCAAGGGAATGTATGAGACCGCCAGCGTGTCGGGCGTGGAGGCGTTGAAGGACTTCCGCAAGAGCTACGCCTACATGGGCAGCGTGGAATACTACCCCGTCAAGGGTGAGGACTTCCGCCTCTTCCTGGCCTATACGGGCAGAAAGTACGACTACAGCGACCGTTGCGGTCTGAAAGACTACAACACCAACCGTCTTGAACTGGGCTTCATGTTCCGCATCAAGGCATTCTAAGCCAAGCCATCAAGCAAATAACGCTCCCCTCTTCCTCACCCGGAAGAGGGGATTTTACGTAAAAAAGGGGAACAAGTGGGACACGGACGAACGCCACAATACGTTCAAGGGCGCATAGATTTTGCGTAAAAAAGAGAGCAGACAGAACTTCGACAAACGCCATGATACGCTCAAAGCTGCATGGAGTTTGCGCAAAAAGGAAACAAGCAGGACTACTCCTCCACCACTTTCTC
>CAZASQ010000006.1:50950-54221 GCA_964487905.1 uncultured Prevotella sp.
GCATGGAGTTTGCGCAAAAAGGAAACAAGCAGGACTACTCCTCCACCACTTTCTCCACCTTAAAGACATTCATCACCTCGGCATCGGGGCAGCAAATGCAAATACTGTTGCCATCGTTGCCTGGCAACTGACCTCCATAACGCAATATATCGACATAGGGAAAAGCCACATGCACGGCCATGGGGCACAACTTTCCACGCTCCGTATCGAAGTCCCAAGAGTCGCCTATCGCGTGTCCGCGATGGCAAGCGTGCGTCCCTTTCCTGTCAACCAAGGTGATTTTGATTTTCGGTTTCTTCATTGTTCGTTCTGTTTTTGTACGTTTTCAAATATGGGCAGAGCCACCATCATGCGCCCGAACGCGCCAAACAGCAATTCCATAGCACAAAAGCCCGGCCACGGCAACAACCATTCGACAAGTCCCTACTACCCCCGCAAAGGCGCAAGCAAGGCAAACAGGCAAGCACAGCGAGCCACTTTCCGGCACCGTCTGACGGGACAAAATTAGCCAAAAAGGGCGAGATGGCAAAACGCCCGAACACCTTTTCTCCACCACAAGTCATTCTACGCACACGCAACCCAACGCCAAGACACTGACGGCAAACCACTTTTTGCCCTCCTCCATCACCCTTTTATGACAAAAAACATTTACCTTTGCAACACAATTACACAACACAAGACAACTGAAACAAAAACAAAATTGAAATGAAGAAGATTCTTTCTCTGCTCATTTTCTTGTCCATTGCCATCGCAAGTGCCGCCCGCGAGCGCGTTTGCTTCGATGACGGATGGCTCTTCACGCTCGGCGACAACCCCGCCATGGCGCAATCAAGCTATGACGACAGCAACTGGCGCAGCCTCAACCTGCCCCACGACTGGGCCATAGAAGGCAATTTTGCCTACGACAATCCCAGCGGAGCCAGCGGCGGCGCGCTCCCCGGCGGCGTAGGATGGTACAGAAAGCACTTCCGCGTCAGCCCCAACAACGGCAACGAACGAACGCTCATCACCTTCGACGGCGTTTACATGAACTCCACGGTCTACATCAATGGCCACGAACTCGGCACACGCCCTTACGGCTATGCCACCTTCGAATACGACATTACTCCTTATTTAAATAAGGAAGGCGACAACATTATGGCCGTGAGAGTGAACAACTCCGACCAGCCCAACTCCCGATGGTACTCCGGCTGCGGCATTTATCGCCACGTATGGCTCACCACCTGCTCACCCATCCGAGTGGCGCAGTGGGGCGTTCACGCCGAGCCAAGCCTCAAAAAAGGCAACACGTGGGAGGTGAAAGTGGACGTGACCCTGCAAAACGACACCCATCTGGCACAGCAGCCCACCTACCGCAACCTCCTCATCAGCCCACAGGGAAAGGTTGTGGCCAAGCGCGAGGGCAAGTCGCCAAGGCAGTTGCTCACAGTGAAAAGCCCCACACTGTGGGACGTTTTCCAAGGCAACGTCTACCAAGTGAAGACCGAAATCATCGTGGGAGGAAAGGTAGTAGACCAAGTGCTCACTCCCACGGCCTTCCGAACATTCCGCTTTGACGCACAGACAGGCTTCTGGCTGAACGGCAAGAACATGAAGATAAACGGCGTTTGCGACCACCACGACCTTGGCGCACTGGGCGCAGCACTCAACGAGGACGCCCTGCACCGACAGCTGCAGCGGCTCAAGGAGATGGGCACCAACGCCATCCGGTGCAGCCACAACCCGCCCGCGCCCGAGCTGCTCAACATGTGCGACACGATGGGACTGCTCGTCATGGACGAGAGCTTCGACATGTGGCGCCGCCGCAAGACCAAGAACGACTACGCACGCTTCTTCGATGAGTGGCACGAGCGCGACCTCTCCGACCTCGTGCGCCGCGACCGCAACCATCCCTCCATCATCATGTGGAGCATTGGCAATGAGGTGCTGGAACAATGGACGGGCGCAGACGCAGACGAACTGACGCTGGAACAGGCCAACCTCATCCTCAACGCCGGCCACGATGCATCGACGCTGGCCCACGGCAAAGACCTCTCGCCCAACTCGCTGCTCACCAAGCACCTTGCCGACATCATTAAGCGTTACGACACCACACGCCCCATCACGGCGGGCTGCAACGAGCCATCGCCCGACAACCACTTATTCAAGTCGGGAGCCATCGACCTCATTGGCTTCAACTACCACCACCAGTGGGTGAAAGACGTGCCCAGCAACTTCCCCGGCAAGCCCTTCCTGCTCACGGAGAGCGTGTCGGCACTGCAAACGCGCGGCTACTACCGTATGCCGTCAGACAGTGTGATGGTGATGCCCGAGAGATGGGACCGTCCCTTCACCGACCCCACGATGATGTGCTCGGCCTACGACAATGCCCACGCGCCATGGTCGGCCACCCACGAGGCCACATGGGAAGTGGTGAAGCACACGCCCTACTGTTCCGGACAATTCATCTGGACCGGCTGGGACTACATAGGCGAGCCTACCCCCTACGGTTTCCCCGCCCGCAGCAGCTACTTCGGCATCATCGACTTGGCGGGATTCCCCAAGGATGTCTACTATATGTACCAGAGCGAGTGGACCAACAAGCCCGTATTGCACCTCTTTCCCCATTGGAACTGGCTTCCGGGGCAGACCATCGACATGTGGTGCTACTACAATCAGGCCGATGAGGTGGAACTGTTCATCAACGGACGCAGCCAAGGCGTGCGCAGCAAGGCCGACGACCACCAGTATCACGTGATGTGGCGCGTGCAGTTCGAGCCGGGCGAGGTGAGAGTGGTGGCGCGCAAGGACGGCAAGGAGGTGCGTACGCAAACAATACGCACGGCGGGAGCGGCCGAGCGCATCCGCCTCACCACCGACTACCGGGGCGAGAACACCATCTTCGTGGCAGCGGAGGTGACCGACCGGGAGGGCAATCTCTGCCCGCTGGCCGAGAACGACATACACTTTGCCGCCGACAACGCCGACATCATTGGCGTGGACAACGGAAGCCAATTCTCCACGGAGCGTTTCAAGGACAACCACCGCAAGGCTTTCTTCGGCAAGGCCATGCTGATTCTGCGCGTCAAGGACGCGGCCAAGCCCGTGAAAATCACCGCGCGCGCAGCCGACATCAGCGAGGCAAGCGCACTGGAAATCAAGTAATTAAATGCCCCCGTTGCGGAAAGGGAATGCCGTTCCTGCAACGGGGTAAAACAAAAGGTATGGTTTGACAAGGTCAAACCATACCTTTTGCAATGCAAAACGTGCGGTATTGCAATGCAAAACCGCA
>CAZASQ010000006.1:54321-79086 GCA_964487905.1 uncultured Prevotella sp.
GTCAAACCATACCTTTTGCAATGCAAAACGTGCGGTATTGCAATGCAAAACCGCACGTTTCGTTTATGCCCCCTTCATCTATGGACTACACGCGGTTCACCTCCTGCAAGTCGTCCACCTGTCTGAGGTTCTCCGTAATGATGTCTATCTCCTCGGCATCATGCACACCCAGTTCAATAGTACCATCGAAAATGCCATTGTCGGAGGTGATGGTGATGCGCTTCATGTTCAGTCCCAGCTTGTCGGACAGCATCTCGGCCACATCGCGCAGCATCCCCGGTCTGTCAATGCCGCGCACATGGACGGTGGCATCGAAGTAGAGCTGGTGGTGCATGTCCCACTTGGCATCAAGAATGCGGTTGCCGAAACTCGCTTTGAGCTTGGTGGCCACGGTGCAGTTGCGGCTGTGAATCTCAATATGGCCGCGATTGTCGATAAACCCTAACGCGTCATCGCCCGGGATGCAGTGGCAGCAGGTGGGGAATATGTATCCGTTGATGTTTTTCTCGCTGATGAAGATGGGCTTCTTGCGGTTCAGCTTGTCATCTACGGTGATAAGCCCGTCCACTGCGGGCGTCACCGTGTGCGTGTCCTGCCGCTTGAAGGCATCGTTGTCGCGCTTGTTCAGGAAAGGAACGTAGCGCATCCATGCCCTTGCTCCGCCATCCTTGCCCCGCTTGCCCTGCAATGCGGCCAAGTCGTCATCGCCCAGCACGATAGACTTTGCGCCAATGGCGCGCGTCAAGTCCTCGGGGCGTTGCAGGTTGTGCAGGTCGCACAGGCGGTCGGTCTGCGTAGCCGATGCCTCCATGCCGTTCTGCGCAAGCCACTCGGCCAGCATGGCCTCGCCCTTCCTCTGCAGTTCACGCGCCTCCTTGCGCAAAAGAGCCAGAATCTTGCCCTTGGCCTTGGCCGTGCCCACGAAGTTGACCCACGATGGCTGCACGTGCTGCGCCTTGGAGGTGAGAATCTCCACCTGATCGCCGCTTTGCAGCTTGTGGCTCAAGGGCACGAGCTTGTGGTTCACCTTAGCTCCGATGCAGTGACTTCCAAGGAATGTATGTATCTGGAAAGCAAAATCGAGTGCCGTGCAGCCAGCCGGCATCGTCTTGATGTCTCCTTTTGGTGTGAAGACGAATATCTCGGAGGCAAACAAATTGAGCTTGATGGCATCAAGGAAGTCCATCGCATCGGGCTGCGGGTCGTCAAGTATCTCCTTGATGGTGCGCAGCCAGTCGTTCAGTTCGCCCTCGTCCTCGGTAATCTCTCCTCCCTCCTTGTACTTCCAGTGGGCAGCAAATCCCTGTTCGGCCACTTCGTCCATGCGGTCGGAACGTATCTGCACCTCAATCCAGCGTCCTTGCTTCGACATCAGCGTGACATGGAGCGCCTGATAGCCGTTGGCCTTGGGGTGGCTCACCCAGTCGCGCAAGCGGTCGGGATGACTTTTGTATATCTTATTGATGGCCACGTAGATGCTGAAGCAGTCGTTGACCTCATCTTCTTGCACATTGGGCGTGAAAACAATACGTACGGCGAGTATGTCGTAGATTTCATCAAAGGTGACGTGCTTCTTCTGCATCTTGTTCCAAATGGAAAAAGGTGTCTTCACGCGTGCCTTGACTTCGTATTTCAGCCCCATCCTGTCCAGCGCCTCACGTATGGGGGCGGTGAACTCGCGGAACAGCTCATCGCGGCCGGCCTGCGTCTCCTCCAATCGTTTGGAGATGCTTTGGTAGACTTCGGGATGCTCGTAACGGAAGCTGAGGTTCTCAAGCTCCGTCTTGATGGTGTTCAGCCCCAGTCGGTTGGCCAGCGGCGCATAGATGTAAAGGGTCTCACCCGCAATTTTATACTGCTTGTTGGCCGGTTGCGAGGCCAGCGTGCGCATATTGTGCAGACGGTCGCATATCTTAATCAAGATAACGCGGATGTCATCGCTCATGGTGAGCAGCAACTTCTTGAAGTTTTCGGCCTGCGCAGAGGCTTTGTCGCCAAAGATTCCACCCGATATCTTGGTGAGTCCGTCAACGATTTGGGCAATCTTCGGGCCGAAAATGTTCTCTATGTCCTCCACCGTGTAGTCGGTGTCTTCCACCACATCATGCAGCAAAGCCGCACTGATGCTTGTCGAGCCAAGCCCTATCTCCTCGCAAGCAATTTGCGCCACGGCGATGGGGTGCATGATATACGGCTCGCCCGACAACCTCCGCACGCCTTTATGTGCCTGCCGGGCAAAGTTGAAAGCCTTGGTGATGATGCCCACCTTCTTGCGGTGGCGGGAAGCAACATAGGTATCGAGCAGGTGCTGGAACGCCTTGTCCACCATCTCTTTTGCTTTTAGGTCTTGGTCTTCGATTTTTGGCTCTTGATTGCCAGAAGTAGTATTCTCCATTATTACCCTCCTTTATTTGTGATTATTCTCCTCCTGTGTTGGTATTTAGCTGTTTAGATTGTTCGCGCCCTGTGGTTTCAGAAGCGCAGGGCGCATCCCAAGCCCACGGAATGCTGCCCCAACGGGCCGCGCTGTACGGTCATTGCCCCGCCATTGCCCATCACCACGGGGGCGACGCGCAGCGAAAGGTCTTCAGAAATGTCGAATTCGGAAAGCGAAGCGTCAACATACGCATCGATAACGGACAGCGCATAGACGGCTATTGTGGCGAAAACGCTCAGATCGCGCCACCTGCGGTAGCGGTTCTTGCGCTTTCGGAATACCTCTTGATAACGTGTGATGTTGGTTTCGTCAATCTTCGTCCCCAAATGGAGGAAGTTGTTGTAGCTTTGCGTATTGGGATCATCATCCATAATATCCAAATAGGCTTGGCTGTAATCCTTATACATCTGGTTGTTCCACGTCATGGCGTAGATGCAACCGGCGAATCCGCCATAAATAATGGGCAATTTCCAGTACTTGCGGTTGTAGACTTGCCCCGCGCCGGGCAATACAAGGGCAAGCCACATGGCACGTTTCGTGTCTGGCCGCCACGTGCTCCAATCACGCTTCGGCCGCTTTGGCGATGGCTTGTCCGTGCTTTGCCCCATCGCCAAAACGCTTTCGGCGGGCAACATATCTCCCAACGTGGCCTCAACGTCAGCCACTGCCGACGCAATGTCCTCCACCACAAGCAAGGAGTCGTGCGGACTGGTCGCCAAAGCACTGTCAACGACAGCCACCTGCGCCCTTGCGCCCGCATTCCAAGCTAAGAACATGACCACAGCAATCAGCAATCGCTTGATCATAGGCACAGTCTTGCTCATCATCTCATGCGTTGGGCTGCTGCCTCATCTTGTCAAGCACACCCATGATGTGCTCCAGTTCCTCCTCCGAGGCAAAGGGAATGCTTATCTTTCCCTTGCCTTGCGCGTTGCAACTCATCTGCACTTTTGCATCGAAAAGTTCGGAAAGCTGCCGCTTCAATATATTAAACTCTTCCGGAAGCCGACGTGCCGGGGCAATGTTCTTCCTTGCCGATGCGATGTCCTCGCCGCTATTGAGCAGCTGACACATCTCCTCCACCTTGCGCACGCTGCATCCGTTCTTCTGAATCTCGCGGAAAACCTTGAGCTGAAGCGACGGGCTGTCGAGCGAAAGGAGGGCGCGTGCATGCCCCATATCGATTTCCTTCTTCTGCAAAGCCATCTGCACCAAGGCCGGAAGCTTGAGCAACCGCAGGTAATTGGCTATGGCCGCGCGACTCTTTCCCACACGCTCTGCCACCTTCTCCTGCGTCATTCCGCTCTTCTCCAACAAATGCTCGTAGGCCAAGGCTATCTCTATGGCGTTGAGATCCTCGCGCTGTATATTCTCGACGAGTGCCATTTCCATGACATTCTCGTCCTTGATGGTGCGTATGTAAGCCGGTATGGAGGCCAGCCCTGCCAGCTGCGATGCGCGCCAGCGACGCTCTCCCGCAATGATTTGGAAGCGATGGTCGTCCACCTGCCGCAATGTGATGGGCTGAACGATGCCCAGCTCGCGGATGGAATGAGCCAGTTCCTCCAGCGCCACGGGGTCGAAGTCGCGCCTTGGCTGGTTAGGATTCGGCTCAATCTGCCCCAACGGCACTTCATTGATGGTGCTGCTGCCCTGCGTGCTCACCGCCTCGGTGGATATGAGCGCGTCAAGTCCGCGCCCCAGCGCGTTTGTCTTGATGTTACGGTTGTATTTCTTCTGTACTGGCATGGGCTTCTTACTCCTTATTATGTTCTATAATCTCCTTGGCCAAGGACAAATGGTTGCGCGCTCCCGCCGAGTCGGCATCGTAAAGGATGACCGGCAAGCCGTGGCTGGGGCTTTCCGACAACTTCACATTGCGCTGAATGACGGTGCGGAACACCAATTCCTGGAAATGACGCTTCACCTCATCATAGATTTGACGTGCCAAACGCAGGCGGTTATCATACATCGTGAGCAGGAATCCCTCTATTTCGAGTTTCGGATTCAGCTTGCTCTTGATGATTTTAATCGTGTTGAGCAGCTTGCTGATACCCTCCAAGGCGAAGTACTCGCACTGTACGGGTATGACAACCGAGTCTGCCGCCGTCAAGGCATTGACCGTTATCAGTCCGAGCGACGGGCTGCAATCGATGAGAATGTAGTCGTAGTCATCGCTGATGGGCTGCAACAGCGTCTTGAGCACCTTCTCGCGGTCTCTCATGTTGAGCATCTCAATCTCCGCACCCACCAAGTCGATGTGGCTGGGCACGATGTCAAGCCCCTGAATGTCGGTTGTGTAGATGGCGTCGCGTATGTCGGCGTGGTCGATGATGCACTCATAGATGGAGCAATCCACCTCCTTGATGTCCACACCAAGCCCACTCGACGCATTGGCCTGCGGGTCTGCATCGATCACAAGTACCGACTTCTCCAGCGTGGCCAGCGATGCAGCAAGGTTGATGGTGGTGGTGGTCTTTCCCACACCGCCCTTCTGGTTGGCTAATGCAATAATTTTTCCCATGTCAATTCTTCTTTTCTCCCTATTCCGAACGCCGCGCCGTCTCATCCATGCGAGCAGACGGGCCAGCCCGGGTTCCTCCTTTGGCAAATCACATTCCCCACACGCGCCCCACGCCATCTCCCCAAAGGAAGTACAACAGGGGCTTGATTCCAATGCGGAATGTTTGGCAAAGGTACACAAAAACTATGAGAAAGCATACTTTCTAAAGATTTTTTCGTACTTTTGCGCCTCAAAGATTGATATAAGATGATTCAGAACAGACCCCTCATCCTCGTTTCCAACGATGACGGATTCGACAGCAACGGAATCCGAACGCTCACCTCTGCCATCCTCGACATGGGCGATGTGCTCGTCTGCGCGCCCGATGGCGGACGCTCGGGCTACTCCTGTGCCTTCTCGGCCGTCCCCCCGCTCTATCTGAAGCGGCGCGACAACATTCCCGGCGCGCAGGTGTGGTCGTGCTCCGGCACTCCCGTTGACTGCGTAAAGATTGCCATCGACCAGCTGCTGAGCCGCCGCAAGCCCGATTTGATACTCAGTGGCATCAACCACGGCGACAACTCATCGGTCAACAATCATTATAGCGGCACCATGGGCGTGGCCTACGAGGGGGCGATGAAGTACATCCCTTCGGTGGCTTTCTCCTCATGCGACTACAATCCCAACGCCGACCTCTCCCCATTGCGTCCCTTCATACGGCAGATTGTGCAGAAAGTGCTGGCCGAGGGACTGCCCAAGGGCACGTGCCTGAACGTAAACTTCCCCAAGGGAAAGGACTTCAAGGGCATCAAGGCGTGCCGCATGACCTACGGACGATGGGAAAACGAGGTCAAGGCCTGCAAGCATCCGCGCGGATACGACTACTATTGGATGGTGGGCGAATACGAAAACGACGAGCCGGAGGCCACCGACACCGACCAATGGGCGTTGAGTCATGGCTACGTGGCAGTCACCCCGTCCACCATAGACGTGACCGACTACGCTTTGCTCGACAAACTTAAGTTCTAATTATGCGCTACTATCTCATCGTGGGCGAGGCCAGCGGAGACCTCCACGCCAGCCGCCTCATGGCCTCACTGCTGCGCCACGACCCGGCTGCGGAGTTCCGATTCTTCGGCGGCGACCTCATGCAGGCCGTCGGCGGCACACGCGTGCGCCACTACAAGGACTTGGCCTACATGGGCTTCGTGCCCGTGCTGCTCCACCTGGGCACCATTTTCCGCAACATGAAGTTCTGCAAGGAGGACATCGTGGCATGGAAACCCGACGTGGTGATACTGGTAGACTATCCCGGATTCAACCTCAACATCGCCAAATTCCTGCACAAGCACACCCAGATTCCCGCCTATTACTACATCTCGCCCAAGATTTGGGCATGGAAGGAATGGCGCATCAAGTCCATACGCCGCGACATCCGCGAGATGTTCTCCATTCTTCCGTTTGAGGTTCCCTTCTACGAGCGCCACAATTACCGCATACACTATGTGGGCAACCCTACGGCCGAGGAGGTGGCACAGTTCCGCAACGACTACAAGGAGACGCGCGCCGACTTCATCGCCCGCCACCGTCTGTCCGACAAGCCCATCATAGCCCTGCTGGCGGGAAGCCGCAAACAGGAAATCAAGGACAACCTACCGGCCATGGTGGAGGCCGCGCGCCACTTCGAGGACTACCAGATGGTCATTGCCGGCGCGCCGTCCATCAGCCGCGACTATTACAGGAAGGTGCTCGGGGAGCAGCAAGTGGCCATCGTAGACAATGAGACCTATGCCCTGCTCACCCATTCCGTGGCCGCACTGGTGACGAGCGGCACGGCAACGCTGGAAACCTGCCTGCTGGGCGTGCCGCAAGTGGTGTGCTACGAGACCCCCCTGCCCAAGCTGATTCGCTTCGGATTCAACCATGTCATTAAGGTAAAGTACATCTCGCTCGTCAATCTCGTGGCCAACAAGGAGGTGGTCAAGGAGCTGATGGCCGACCTCTTCTCGGTCTACAACATCATGAGCGAGCTTCATCGCATCCTCCCCGGCCAGCCCCACCGCGAGGAAATGCTGGCCAACTATCGCGAGGTGGCCAAGCTGCTGGGCAACAACGTTGCCCCGGAAGAGGCCGCACGGCTCATGACGGAGCTGCTCCGCAAGAGCGCGCCCGCCCCCACCGTTGCCCCGCCAGTGCCGCCGCAGGTGGTCGAGGAGGAGCAAACGGAGGAAGAAGAGGAATACGTCATAGAGCCAGACAAGCCCAACGAGGACTGACACCTGCCACCAACGAAGGACGAGCACTTTCTGCCGACAAAACAAAACGTCCCCTTTCGCCCTGCAAGAGGTATGGTTTTACCCTGCAAAACCATACCTTTCGGACAGCGAAAGGGGGCGTTTTGGAAAACCACGCCAACGCTTCTTACAACCAATTGATTATGAACTACTTGCAAAAGCACCTTATTCCACAACACACAACAGGGGGAACACGCCATCCCAACCTGCCCTGTCGCAGCCGAAAACGTGGAAGGAAACTGCCCACTACGAAGTTTTCAGACAGCCCACAAGCGATGCGCGGCGCGCACTGATGGAGACATGGCGACCATGACGCTCATTGATTTCGCGCATGAAGCGGCGAAACAGTTTTCCGTGGGGCGACGTGTCGCGCAGCCCCTTGTAGGCTATGAGATAATGAATCATCTCATGAATAATCACGTCATCGAGCATTTCGCGCGGCAAATCATAGGCCACCGTCACGGCTATCACGAAGTCATAGCGCGTCAGCCCTGCCCCGTCCTTCCTGTACTTGTACCGCATCCAGCCTAAACGAGTGCGGGCGCGCGACAGTTTCAGCGTGGGACACGGCAGTTCGCCGCCAAAACACAATCTGTTGTAGCCATCAAAAGCCTCCTGCAAGTATTCCTTCGTAGGTATCATCGTGCCATGCCGCTTGTCGTTAGTAGTCTGCCGCCCCACCCTCGGTCTGCTCCCGAGGCCAGTTAACGAGGTAAAGGCGTTCCGTGGCGCGCGTAAACGCCGTGTAAAGCCAGCGCAAATAGTCGTCAGAGACCATCTCTTCGGTCACGAATCCTTGGTCGAGATAAACGTGCGCCCACTGTCCGCCCTGCGCTTTGTGGCAAGTGACGGCATAGCCAAACTTCACTTGCAAGGCGTTATAGTAGTCGTCCTCACGCAACTGGCGCATCCGGTCGGCCTTGCGGGGCACTTCGGCATAGTCTTCCATCACCCGCGAGAAGAGCAACTCGTCCTGCTCGCGCGTCAGCGCAGGCGCATCGGAGGTAAGCGTGTCAAGAATGGCCGTCAAGTCCAGCTCCACTCCGCCGTAATCTATCATCGAGATGGTGAGGTCGGCAAAGCGAAAGCCATACAGTTCGCGCGTGTTGCGCACCCTCACCACGCGTGCCCGGTCGCCGTTGGCAAGCATCGGCATCAGCTTTTGTTGCTCGCCAGTGAGATATTTGTTGCGCACTATGGTGACAATGTCGCCCGTAACGAGCAGTTCCTCACGGTCGAGTATCGTGTTGCGGATGCCCTGATTGTAGACATTGGCGCGCTTGTTGCTCCGCGTGATGACCATGGTCTCGTCCGTTCCCACCTCGCTGTACGACGAGGCCAGCGTTTCTATCAGCTCATCGCCCCTCACCACGGCCACATCGGCAAATCCCTTCAGCCGCACAACGGGCAGCGGCGCGCCGGCATCGCCCCCTATGAGGCGGCGAATGGCGGTGGCGTTGAAGAGCACACCCGACATACTGCCCTGCCGCAGCACCTCATCGAGGTCGCAAACGTGGGGAGAAAGCCCCATCGCGGCAAGCGCATCGGCACACAGGGCGGGACTTTCGCGCTCGCCAACGGGCGGAAGCTGCGCGCTGTCGCCTATGAGAACAAGGCGGCAGGAACGTCCGTTGTAGACGTAGCTCACAAGATCATCAAGCAGCCGGCCACTTCCGAAGGCCGAAGAGCCGCCCCCTTGATTGGCTATCATCGAAGCCTCATCCACAACAAACAGCACATTGGCTCCGGGGTTATGGTTGAGATTGAACGTGCCGGAGGGGCCTGCAAACGCCCTTTCGCGATAGATGCGGCGGTGGATGGTCCATGCCGGCTGGCCGGCGTGGAGCGAAAACACCATGGCGGCGCGTCCCGTGGGGGCCATGAGCACGACTTTCTGCCCCAAGCCGCGCAGCGTTCGCACCATGGCTGCGGCCAAAGCAGTCTTTCCCGTGCCCGCCGAGCCGCGCAGAACCATCACCGAGTGGTCATCGCGGGAGAGCAGGAAGCCGGCAAAAACGCCGATGGCGTGCCGCTGGTCGGCCGTGGGGGCAAACCGGAACTCATCGAGTATCCGTCTGGCAATCTCGTCTTGAAGCATAATCTCTCTTCTTCTTGGATGAAACATCGCAACCGCCAATGGGGCGATTGTCGTGCAAAGTTACGCAAAAAAAGAAATATCTTGCCGCCACCAACGCGCCGTTTTTGCGTATATGGAAGAAAATGCGTAACTTTGTCGCTGTAATGGCAAACAAAGACGACCTATCAGACAAGATGCTCAGGCTCACGCTGCGCGTGACGCGTGACCGCATGTCGGCATCAGTGGGCGATCCGCAGTCGCACGGTGGCATTGTCTACGACCCATACGAGCTGAACAACGCCATCTCGCCTGCCGCCAACCTGCGCGAAGCGTTCCGCAAGTCGGAGCTTTTGGAAAGCGGCTACCGGCGCGCGCTCATCCTTACCGATGCACCGGTGATGCTTGTGCCCGCCGAAGAGTTCAGCGAGGCCTCCGCCGACACGCTCTACCGCTACGCCTACACGCTGCCCGGGAGCGACAAAGTGCTGTGGCGCGCGCTGCCCAACCTCAATTGCGTGGCCGTAATGGCCATGAACAGAGACTTGCTCACGGTTGTCGAGGACCATTTCAAGGACATCCGGCTCACCTCGCTGTGCGAGCCAGTGTGGACACACCTCTACAAGCGCAACTTCACAGGGCCACGCCAAAAACTATTCGCTTACTTCTTCGACCGCAAGATGAACGTGTTCCGCTTCGGACAGAACCGTTTCAAGTTCTGCAACACATTCGATGCGGCGCGTTCGCACGATGCACTCTACTATTTGCTCTACGTTTGGCGACAGCTGGGCATGGATGCGGAGAACGATGAACTGCATCTCGTGGGCAACATCGCCGATGAAGAGTGGCTTTGCGGACAGTTGGCCAGCTACTTGCGCCGCGTGGTCTGCATCAGTCCGCAGGTGGAGTTCCGCAACATCGCCATGGCCGCCGACAAGACCATACCCTACGACCTCAAGGCGGTGTATCTGGACGAGGAGGGATGGCAATCCACCGTGCCGCCAACGGCCACGGCCACGCGCGGAACACAGGCCAACAGCGGGGAATAACAACGCCAAGAACAACAAAAAAGACAACCCATGCGCATCATTACCGGAATATACAAAGGACGGCACTTCGACATACCACGCACATTCAAGGCGCGGCCAACAACCGATTTTGCCAAGGAGAACATCTTCAACGTCATCAGAGGCTATCTGGACTTGGAGGGAACGAAAGCCCTCGACCTGTTTGCAGGCACGGGAAGCATATCGCTGGAACTGCTCTCGCGCGGATGCGAAGAGGTGGTGAGCGTGGAGAAAGACCGCGACCACGCCCGTTTCATACAGCAATGCATGGGGAAAATCGGGGCAAAGGGCAACATTCTCATACGGGGCGACGTGTTCCGTTTTGTCAAGTCATGCCACGAGCAGTTCGACCTCGTGTTTGCCGACCCGCCCTACGCGCTCCCCGAGCTGCCCACGCTGCCCGACCTGATTCTCCAGAGCGGACTTGTCAAGGACGGCGGATACCTCCTTTTCGAGCACAGCGCGCACAACGACTTCAGCAACCACCCGCATTTTGCGGAGCACAGAAGCTACGGCAGCGTCAACTTCACCATTTTCTCCGCACAGCCCAAGAAGCAAACGCCCCCATCCGAGGAATAGGCGCCACCCCTCCAAGCCCCCGGGCAGGAGCGGCGGAGCACATCCCAGCAACCACCTGTCCCTCAACCACTTGACAACACCATAGGTTTTGCCCGCCAAAACCATACCTTTGGCACGGCAAAACCACACCTTTTGCCGTGCCAAACCTATGGTATGGCCACGCAAGAGACACACGCACGCCAAACGCCCCTTGCTACAACAAGCCGCAACAGCGCAAAAAACGCGCCCCGACACCCCACCCCGCAAACCCGCAAAACGATACGTAAAAAAGCGGCCGGCAAGGCAATAAAAGCCCCCTGCATGGCGTTTAGTCATGTAGCATAAGTAAGATTGCAATCAACATGATAGAATACATCCGAGGCGAGCTGACCGAGCTTACCCCCGCACTGGCCGTTATCGAGGCTGCGGGAGTGGGCTACGCGCTCAACATCTCGCTCAACACATACACAACCTTACAAGGCAAGAAAGACGCAAGGCTCTACGTACACGAGTCGCTCGTGACCGGAGGACGCGATGACAACTTCACACTCTACGGCTTCGCCACCAAGCAGGAGCGTTCGCTCTACCGCCTACTCATCACCGTGTCGGGCGTGGGAGCCAACACGGCAAGGATGATTCTGTCATCGCTCTCGCCCAAGGAACTGTGCAACGTGATTGCCAACGGCGACGAGCGCGTGCTGAAAAGCGTCAAGGGCATAGGCGTGCGCACGGCACAGCGCATCATCGTGGACTTGAAGGACAAAATCGTGGCAAGCGGCATAGCCGACGAGCTGCACGTGAGCGATGCGCCCGCCGCAACAACGGTGGACACAGCCGTGCGCGACGAGGCTGTGAGCGCGCTGGTGATGCTCGGCTTCGCGCCCGCACCATCATCAAAGGTGGTCATGACCATCCTGAGCGGACAGCCCGACCTGCCCGTGGAGCAAGTGGTGAAGCAGGCTCTGAAAATGATTAAATAAATCCGGCAACTAACAAACAACCATTCACCACCCCTTCCCGCTGACCGGACAGGAGTGGGCGCGTGATGATGAGGAAAAAACATATCATAATCATATTCGCCTTGCTCGCGATAAGCCTCATGGCCATCGCAAGCAAGGCATTGCTGGGCTTGGACGCGCCGTCGCTGCTCAGCCGCATGGGCGCACCATTGGCACAGACCCCGCCCGACAGCACGCAGAAGAAGCCGGCCATGCCCGACGTAATCATTGACGAAGAGGAGATACCCGACTCGCTGCTGCACCCGAGATGGAAAATACAGCGCACCACCCCCGTCACACACGATGACCTCGACCAAGGGAGCTACGACCTGCAAAGGCCGGAGAACATGAGGCAGACCGTGGAGTACAACGACTCCATCGACCGCTACGTGATTGGCTACAAGATTGGCGGAACTTACGTCAACACGCCCATCATGATGACTCCCGAGGAGTATCGCGTGTGGAGCGAGCGCAAGAGCTGGGCCGACTTCTACCGCGAGAAGAACAAGGAGATCCTGCAAACACAAGGCAAGGAGAAGTTCGACTTCTCCAATATGCACTTCGACCTCGGCCCGGCAGAGAAGATTTTCGGCCCCGGCGGCGTGCGCATCAAGACGCAGGGAAGCGCAGAACTGAAGTTTGGCGCAACGCTGAAGAACATTGACAACCCCTCGCTGCCCATCCGCAACAGGAAAACAACAACGATGGACTTTGACGAGAAGATTAATCTGAACGTCAACGGCAAAGTGGGTGACAAGGTGAACATGAACCTCAACTACAACACCGATGCCACCTTCGACTTCGATTCGCAAAACCTCAAGCTGAAATACGACGGCAAGGAAGACGAGATTATCAAACTCGTAGAGGCCGGCAATATCTCCTTCCCGTCAAACAACTCGCTCGTGCAAGGCGCAAGCAGCCTGTTCGGACTGCGCACCGACATGCAATTCGGAAAACTGAAGCTGCAAACGGTGTTCTCACAGAAGAAATCGTCCAACAAGAGCGTGTCGTCAAAGGGCGGCAAACAGCTCACGCCGTTCGAGATAAACGTATCAGACTACGAGGAAAACCGCCACTTCTTCCTCTCCAACTATTTCCGCACGCACTACGATGCGGGAATGCGCACGCTGCCCAACCTCACCACGGGCGTGAAGATTAACCGCGTGGAGATTTGGGTAACCAACAAGACGGGAACCACTTCCAACACCCGCAACATCGTGGCCCTGACCGACTTGGGCGAGAACTCCGACGTAAGCCGCCCCGACTTGTGGGGAAGCGGCGCGGGAACAGTGCCGGCCAACAACGCCAACGCCGAGTACCAGAGCATTGCCCAAGGACATCCCGAGGCACGCGACATCGACCAAGCATCGACAGTGCTTGAAGGAATGGGGCTTGTGGGCGGCGCAGACTTCGAGAAACTGTCCAGCGCGCGACTGCTCAGCCCATCGGAGTACAGCGTCAACACGGCGTTGGGCTATGTGTCGCTGCGCACCGGTCTGCAAACAGACCAAGTGCTGGCCATCGCCTACGAATACACCTATGGCGGCGTAACCTATCAAGTGGGCGAATTCTCCAGCGACCGAACCAACGTGAACGAGGCACTGTTCGTGAAGTCACTGAAGAACACGAGCAACAATCCCGCACAAGGCAACTGGCGGCTGATGATGAAGAACGTCTACTATCTGGCCTCATCGGTGCAGAAAGAGAAGTTCCGCTTGGACGTGAAGTACCAAAGCGACACCACGGGCGTTTACATTTCCTATCTACCAGAGCAGCAAGTGAAGGGCACAACGCTCATCAAGATGCTCGGCGCAGACCGGCTCGACAATAACAACAAGGCCAACTCCAACGGCTATTTCGACTACGTTGAGGGCTACACGGTCAGCAATGGCCGCGTATTCTTCCCCGTGGCAGAGCCTTTCGGCTCATACATTCAGAACTATCTCACGCAACATGGCGTGTCGGCAAGCGATGCCAGCAAGTACGCCTTTACCGAACTGTATGACTCAACGAAGACCATCGCCAAGCAAATAGCCGAGAAAGACAAGTTTGTGCTGGTAGGTCAATACAGCGGAACATCGGCCAACGTCATCTCGCTCGGAGCGTACAACGTGCCGCAAGGGTCGGTCGTGGTGACGGCGGGTGGCGTAACGCTCAACGAGGGCAGCGACTACACCGTGGACTACAACGCCGGAGAGGTGACCATACTGAACCAAAGCATCATCGATGCGGGCACAAGCGTCAACGTCAGCTTGGAGAGCCAAAGCGACTACGGGCAAGAGCGCAAGACGATGGTGGGACTTAACTGGGAATACGACTTCTCGAAGAACTTCCAGGTGGGCGGTACGCTCATGCATCTGAGCGAGCAAGCTCTTACCACCAAGGTGAGCATGGGAGCCGAACCGCTCAACAACACCATCTGGGGACTGAACCTCAACTGGAAGAAAGAGAGCCAGTGGCTCACCAATATGCTCGACAAGATTCCGTTCCTGCACCTCACACAGCCCTCGCAAATATCGCTTTCGGCGGAATTTGCGCAGCTGATAGCGGGCAAGGCACACGGAACGCAGGACAACGCGTCTTATCTGGACGACTTCGAGAACACAAAAAGCACCATCGATGTGTCGCAACCCACATCATGGATTATCTCTTCCGTGCCCAGCGACTTCCCCGAATCGGCAGACAAGACAACACTCCGAAGCGGCTACAACCGCTCCTTGCTGGCATGGTACAACATCGACCCGCTCTTCACACGGCGCAGTTCATCGCTCACGCCGGGTCATATCCGGAGCGACCTTGAACAGCTTTCGAACTATTACGTCCGCGAAGTCTACACGCGAGAGCTGTTCCCGAACCGCGACCAAAACAATTACAGTGGGCAATCATCCATGCTCACCGTGCTCAACCTGGCTTTCTATCCCGATGAGAGAGGCCCGTACAACTTCAACCCCGACCTCAATCTGAACGGAAGATTTTCAAACCCGAAGGGCAAATGGGGCGGAATGATGCGCAAGCTGGACACCAGCGACTTCGAGACAGCCAACATCGAGTACATCGAATTTTGGATGCTCGACCCCTTCATCTATTCCAATGAGCAGGCAGATGCCAACAAATACGGCGGCGACTTCTACATCAACCTCGGCGAAGTGAGCGAGGACGTGCTCCGCGATGGCAAGAAGTTCTATGAGAGCGGTATGCCCGTGGATGGCAGCAACGCATGGACGACCACACAGTGGGGACGTATCCCAACACAACCCACCGTCACCTATGCCTTCGCCACGACATCTGGAAGCCGCGCCTTGCAGGATGTGGGATTCAACGGACTCACCGATGAGCAGGAGCAACAGTTCGAATCCTACCAAGACTTCCTCACCGAGATACGCGGCAAGGTCAATCAGGCTGTGTTCGACTCCATTTGGGCCGACCCGGCCAACGACAACTACCACTACTTCCGTGGTAGCGACTACGACCAGGCACAAATGTCCATCCTCAACCGCTACAAACGCATCAATATGCCGCAGGGCAACTCGCCCGATTCCGACAATCAGCCGGAGAATTACGACACATCGTACAAGACAACGCCCGACGTAGAGGACATCAACCAAGACTATACGCTCAACGAATACGAGAAGTATTATCAATACCACGTCTCCATCCGACCCGAGGATTTGGTAGTGGGACAGAACTACATCGTAGACAAACGCGAGACCACGCCTTCGCTGCGTAAGGGCGGAACGGGAAAGGCCACGTGGTATCAGTTCCGCATTCCGCTGCGGGAATTTGAAAAACGCGTGGGCGGCATCTCCGACTTTACAAGCATCCGCTTCATGCGTATGTTCCTTACGGGATTCGAAAAGCCCATCGTGCTGCGCTTCGGAACGTTCGACCTCGTGCGTGGCGACTGGCGACAGTACACCCAGAACCTCACCAACTCTGCATCAACGTCGGGAACAATGTCGGTCAGCGCGGTGAGCATTGAGGAAAACTCCGACAAAACGCCCGTCAACTACGTTCTTCCGCCAGGAATCAGCCGTGAGCAAGACCCCACCCAGCCGCAACTCGTGCAAAGCAACGAGCAGGCACTGTCGATGATGGTCAACCACTTGGGTACGGGCGAGTCGAAAGCTGTCTACAAGAACACCACACTCGACCTGCGCCAGTACAAGCGCATCCAAATGTTTGCCCACGCCAACGCCTTGGAGCAGAACACAACCAACCTCTCCAACAGCCAACTGGCCGTGTTCGTGCGCCTCGGTTCCGACTATAAGAACAATTACTACGAGTACGAAATCCCACTGACACTCACGCCCGAAGGCCGCTACAACGGCTATTCGCGCGAGGGATGCGAAGCCGTTTGGCCAGAGGAGAATATGCTCGATGTGTCGTTGTCTACATTCACTGCCGTCAAGAAAGCCCGCAACGAGGCCAAGGCCGCAGGAAAAGCCAGCTACACACAGCCCTACGTGACCTACGATGCAGCCAAGCCTGCCAATAAAATCACCATCGTGGGCAACCCGACGCTCGGAGAAGTGAAGACCATGATCATTGGTGTGCGCAACCTGAGCGGCGAGGAGAAGAGCGGCGAAGTGTGGGTAAACGAACTGCGACTGCTGGAATACAACAACGAAGGCGGATGGGCTGCACGCGGAAAGCTCAACATCCAACTGTCGGACTTCGGAACAATCGATGTCAACGGAAGCTACATCACCGATGGATTCGGTGGCATTGAGCAGGGAGTGAACGAACGCCAGCAAGAGACAACCAGCGACTACACCATCACAACCAACTTCGACCTCGGCAAGTTCTTCCCTGACAAGGCACGCGTTTCCGCACCTATTTATTATAGTGTGCAGAAGACCCAAAGCCGCCCGAAGTACAATCCGCTCGACTCCGACATGGAACTGCAGGACGCACTCGACGCCACTGGCAGCCGACAGGAGCGCGACAGCGTGGAGGCAA
Source organism: uncultured Prevotella sp. (assembly GCA_964487905.1). GTDB lineage: Bacteria > Bacteroidota > Bacteroidia > Bacteroidales > Bacteroidaceae > Prevotella. Next base: position 71,212 of record CAZASQ010000006.1, read on the forward strand.
TAGCCATAACAAAGCAGACTACCACCAATTTCTCGCTCTCCAATGTGCGCGTAGGCATACAGAACAAGCGGCATCCGATGCCATACGACCCCGCCAACTTCTCCTTCTCCTACTCTCACAGCCACTCCCACACGAGCGGCGAGACCACCGTGTACGAGAATGAGGACAACTGGCGCGGCTCGCTGAGCTACAACTGGACTCCCGTCTACAAGGCATGGGAGCCATTCAAGAAACTCATCAAGAGCCGTTCCAAGTGGTTCGACATCTTCAAACGATTCGGGCTGAACTGGCTCCCGCAGAACGTTGCCTTCAACACCGAGATGACGCGCTCCTACTATGAGCTGCAAGAACGTGACATGGAGTCGACCGAGAACAGCATGCTGCCACTCACATTCAGCGAGCAGTTCCTCTGGAACAGAGACTTCACGCTGCGATGGGATCTCACGCGCAACCTCCACATGAACTTCCAAAGCGCCACCCATGCCGAGATTGAGGAGCCTTACACGCCCATCAACAAGGACTTGTATCCCGACCAGTACAGCGCATGGAAAGACTCCGTGAAGCAGAGCATACGCGAGTTTGGCCGGCCGCTCGACTACAATCAGAGTTTCAACCTCTCCTATCAGTTGCCGCTCAACCTTGTGCCCATCTTCGACTGGCTCAACGCCGATGCCAACTACACCTCCACCTACACATGGGTACGCGGCTCCGACTTGGAGGACGGCACTTCGCTGGGCAACACCATCACCATGAACCGCACGCTGAACGTGAACGGAACGTTCAACTTGGAGAAACTCTACAATCACGTGCCGTTCCTCAAAAAGGCCAACGACCGCTTTAAGCAGCCAGCACGCTCCAAGAACCGAAACCGCATAGCCCAGGCCGACAAGACCAGCCGCACCAACCCAAAGACCAACAGAAGCCGCAACGCCAAAGGCGAGAACGCCACGGCGGCAGGCAAGGACGACAACAAGGACAACAAGAAAGAGCAGCTCAAGAAAGAACTGCCCAAGAACAAGCGCAGCTACGAGCGCGAAATCACCATCAAGCCCGACACCTCAATGGTGGTCACGCACGGAAAGAAGACCCGCAGGCTCACCGTTGCGGCCAAGGATGCAGACGGAAAAGCCCTCAAGTTGAAGTGGAAGAAGGTGGACGACAACAAAATACGCGTCTTCAACCGCACCGACTCCGCCATCCGCATGAAGATTACCGTCACTGCCAAAGAGCCGCTCGAGAATCAGCGGTGGTACAAGACGGCGCAATGCGTGGCACGCGCGCTGATGACGGTGCGCTCCATCAGCATTTCCTACCGCGACCAGTACGCGATGACCTTGCCGGGATTCATGCCCGTCATTGGCAAGGCGTTCGGCCAAAGGTCGGGCGACGCGCTCGCGCCGGGTCTCGACTTCGCCTTCGGACTTATCGATGACAGCTACATAGACAAATCGCGCGACATGGGCTGGCTGCTCGTCAATGACAGCGTGGCCACACCCGCCACAACCAACAAGACGGAAGACCTGCAGCTGCGCATGACGCTCGAGCCGGTGCGCAACCTGAAGATAGACCTCAACGCCTCGCGCACGAAGACCACGGCGAAGAGCATACAATATATGTATGCCGGCAACCCGACCACGCAGAGCGGCTCATTCACCATGACCACCCTCTCGCTCGGCACGGCCTTCGAGAGCATGGGCAACGCCACCAACGGCTATCACAGCGCAACATTCGAGAAGTTCGTCAACTCCCTCGATGGCTACCGCGACCGCGTGGAGGCACAATACAACGGCCTCTCCTACCCCTCGGCATTCGGCGGAGGCAAGTTCGACCCCAAGAATGGCGGCGTGAACAAGTACAGTGCCGATGTGATGATACCCGCTTTCCTCAACGCCTACACAAGCATGGGTAGCGTGGGGCTGAACATCTTCCCCAAACTCGCCTCGCTGCTGCCCAACTGGACAGTGCGCTACAGCGGGCTCTCGCAGCTGCCTTGGTTCAAGGAGGTGTTCAAGAGCGTCAACATCAACCACTCCTACAAGAGCATCTTCGCCATCGGCTCTTACCAGAGCTACAGCACGTGGATGGCCATCAACGGCAACCAGGGTTTCATTCAAGATGCCACAACGGGCAGCCCCGTCCCCAGCTCCATGTACAACATCTCCGCCGTGAGCATCAACGAGGCTTTCTCGCCGCTCCTCGGCGTGTCGGTGACCACGCAGAACGACCTCACCGCCGAAATCAAGTACAACCAGACGCGGCAGCTCTCACTCTCCATGACCTCCATACAAATCAACGAGGCCATAAGCAAGGACTGGGTGCTCGGACTGGGATACAAGATCAACAACTTCAACCTCTTCGGCCCGCGCAACAGCCGCTTGGTGAAGAGCAAGAACAAAGGCAAGGGAACTGAGGACGACAACAACCAGAAGAGCACCCAAAGCAGCCGAAGCGGCAGCCGAAACGGAGTGAACCGCGACCTCAACCTGCGCCTCGACCTCTCATACCGCAAGCAGGCAGCCATCACCCGCGACATCGCCAGCATGACCTCATCGGCATCAAGCGGCAACACGGCCTTCAAGATGTCGTTCACGGCCGACTACACGCTCTCGCGGCTCATCACCATGAGCTTCTACTACGACATGCAGACCAACACGCCGCTACTCGCGTCGAGCAGCTACCCCACCACAACCCACGATTTCGGGTTCAACTTCAAGCTCAGCCTCACGCGATAACCCCGCCGCCACGCCCCCGCCACAAGGCTACGGCGCAACTTGAGCGGCACGCCCGCTTCACACTCGCGAGACAAGCATATTCCCCCTCTTTGCGAAAGGTCACCTTTTGAGCCCCAAAAGGTGACCTTTCGCATGGTCAAACGTAACCTTTCGCACGGCCAAACGTATGGTTTCGTCAGCCACCCATCCCCATCATGCGCGCCGCAAGGGCAAATCACCATCCAAGACCGCACAACTTTGACCAAACAATTCACACGCCCAAAACCCGCAAACAGCAACATTTTGCAATCCCAGCCCACGTCCAACGCATATAAATACGCCCCAAACGCTTGCAAAATGACCAAAAAACGCAATACAGCCAAGCATTTCTCGCACCCAAAAAAAACTTCCGATTGTAACGCGCAGAATTCTGAAACGAAACTTTAATGTTAAATATTGTCAACAAAAAGCTCACCCAGCCGATATTTATAGTAACTTTGTTGTGAAATTATAAAACCGATGTTTCGGGAAGAAGAATCCCGAAAGCAACATCAAGACATGGCAAGCCATCAGTGCTCCATGCAAAAATCAGCAACGACACAACATAAAACATCGAAATAAAACTACCTCAACCCAACGTCAATGGATAGGAACAAGAGCCAAGAATACGACGTCATCATCATCGGCGGAGGCATCACCGGCGCAGGCACGGCGCGAGATTGCGCCATGCGCGGGCTGCGGGTGCTTATCGTAGAGAAGTATGACTTCACCAACGGAGCCACGGGGCGCAACCACGGGTTGCTGCACAGCGGCGCCCGCTACGCCGTGACCGATGAGGAATCGGCCAGAGAGTGCATCACGGAGAACATGACGCTGCGCAAAATCGCGCGCCACTGCGTTGAGGAGACCGATGGTCTCTTCATCACACTGCCCGAAGACGACCTCGGCTATCAGGCCACGTTCGTTGAGGCGTGCCGCAAGGCAGGCATTCGCGCCGATGTCATCTCGCCCGAGGAGGCTCTCCGTATCGAGCCAGCGGTCAATCCGAAGCTCACGGGGGCGGTGCGCGTGCCCGATGCATCCATAGACCCGTTCCGTCTCACCACGGCCAACATCATTGATGCGCGCCGCCACGGAGCCACCACGCTCACCTATCACGAGGTAACATCGCTTGTCATCGAGAGCGGGCGCGTTGTGGGCGTGCGTCTGCGCGACAACCACAACGGCGAGGAGACCGAGGCGCGCTGCCGTCTCGTCATCAATGCCGCCGGAATATGGGGACATCAGATAGCCCAAATGGCCGGGGTGGCCGTCAATATGTTCCCCGCCAAGGGCACGCTGCTCATCTTCGGCCACCGTGTCAACCACATGGTGCTCAACCGTTGCCGCAAGCCAGCCAACGCCGACATACTTGTTCCCGATGATAGCGTGTGCGTCATCGGCACAACCAGCGATCGCGTGCCCTTCGAGACGGTCGACGACCTGCGGATAACGCCCGAAGAGGTAGACATACTGGAGCGCGGAGCGGCAGACTTGGCTCCGGCGTGCGCCACCACGCGCACCATCCGCGCCTATAGCGGCGTGCGCCCGCTCGTAGCAGCCGACAACGACCCGTCCGGACGCTCCATCAGCCGTGGCATTGTGCTCCTCGACCACGCCACGCGCGATGGTTTGGAGGGCATGATCACCATCACCGGCGGCAAGATGATGACCTATCGCATGATGGCCGAGCTGGCCACAGACCTGGCATGTAAGAAACTGGGCGTGAGCAAGCCTTGCCAGACGGCCACTACCCCCCTTCCGGGCAGCGAGACCACTACGGCCGAGCACGGAACAAGTGCCAACGCCCACGCCTACAGCCGCTACGTGGAGGCTGGACGCCACGGGACAATGGCCAAGGAAGTGCCCGCCGGCAACAGCGGCGATGATGCGCTCGTCTGCGAGTGCGAGAATGTGACCGTGGGCGAGGTGCGCTTTGCCGCCGAGAAGCTCCATGTGCGCAACCTTATCAACCTCCGCCGCCGCACGCGGCTCGGCATGGGCACGTGCCAAGGGGAGCTTTGCGCCTGCCGTGGAGCCAACGTGCTCTGCCAAGTGGCCAATATGAATGCTGAAAAGGCCGGGCGCGACCTCGCATCGTTCATCGCCGAGCGATGGAAAGGTATGCGGCCAGTGGCTTGGGGCGACACTTTGGCCGAGGCACAACTCACATCTACGATTTATGAAGGGCTTTGCGGAATCGACCGCATGGCCGGTAACGACAAGGAGGTAGCAAGATGAAATTCAACAATATCATTATCGGTGGCGGCCTTTCAGGACTTACCTGCGCCATCGCCTTGGCCAAGGCCGGACGAAAGGTGGCCATAGTGGCAGCAGGACAAAGCACGCTGCACTTCAGTTCCGGCTCTATCAGCCTGCTGGGATACGACAACGCGGGCAAAACGGTAACCAATCCGCTGGAAGAGATTCCCCGTCTGCCCGATAACCACCCCTACCGCCGCGTGGGCGATGTGGCAGCGCGCGCCAAAGAGGCCACGAAACTGCTCGAGGAAGCCGGTTTGAAGATGCGGGGACACGCCGGGAAAAACCATTTCCGCCTCACTCCCATGGGCATCACCAAGCCCGCATGGCTCACCATCGATGGTTTAGCGACCAGCGAGGCCGAAGGCAAGCTGCCATACGCCAAAGTTACGCTGGCCAACATTCGCGGATTCCTCGACTGGCCCACTGAGTTTCTGGCCAACAACCTGCGCAAGATGGGCGTGGAAGTGGAGCTGCTGACCTTCGGCACGCCTCAATTGGACTCCGTTCGCCGCAGTCCGTCGGAGATGCGAGCCACCAACATCGCCAAATTGCTCAATGATGACGAGCTGCTGACCGAGGTATCGCAAGCCATCAACGCACTCAATGCCACGGGAGAGGTGATTCTCCTGCCCGCAGTGCTGGGCATTACGAGTGGCGACACGGCCGACAAGCTGCGCCGGCAGGTGCGCAAGCCCATAGCATTCGTGGCCACAATGCCGCCGTCGGTGCCCGGAGTACGCATCCAAACGCAACTTATCAAGCAATTCCAGTCGCTCGGCGGCACCTACCTGCGCAGCGACATCGTGACGAAAGGCACGCTGGTGAGAGACAAAGTGGCCTACATCGAAACGGAGAACCTGCAAGACGAGCGGCTCTATGCCGATGAGTACGTGCTCTGCACAGGCTCTTTCCAAAGCCGTGGCCTAAGAAGCGACTTCCAACACGTCTACGAACCTGTGTTCGGACTTGACGTAGACGCGGACGAAAGCCGCGCCAACTGGCACGCCGACTACGCTTTCGACGCCCAGCCCTACATGGCTTTCGGCGTGCGCACCGATGCGAACCTGCATCCGCTCCTTGGCGGCAAGCCCGTGCAGAACCTCTACGCGGCAGGCTCTGTGCTCTCGGGGCACAACGCGCTGAAACTTGATGACGGAACGGGCGTGTCCATGCTCACAGCCCTTGAGGTGGCCCACAACATTCTAAGCAAATAACACCATGGCAGAAGCAAATCCAATCCAGATACAGAAAGAAAGCAAGAGCACATTCAACTTTGAGCAATGCCTGAAGTGCTCCATCTGCACGGTCTACTGCCCCGTTTCGGCCGTAGAACCGCTCTATCCCGGCCCCAAACAGGCCGGGCCAGACAACGAGCGTTACCGCTTGAAGGGCGGAAACTACTTCGATGAGATGCTCAAACTGTGTCTCAACTGCAAACGTTGCGAAGTGGCATGCCCCGAAAACGTGAGAGTGGGCGACCTGATACAGGCCGCACGCATACGCCACAGCACACACAAGCCGTCCTTGCGCGACAGAATGCTGGCCAACACCGACTTCGTGGGAACGCTGGCCCACACCTTCGCGCCCATCACCAACTTTGCGCTGGGGCTGAAACCCGCCAAACTGGCCATGGACAGCGTGCTCAAGATAGACAAGCGGCGCACTTTCCCGGCCTATTCTTTCCAAACTTTCGAGCAATGGTATAAGAAGCACGCCGCCGAACAGGCCGCTTTCAGCCGCCACGTCAGCTATTTCCACGGCTGCTATGCCAACTACAACTTCCCCCAACTGTCGAAAGACCTCGTCAAAATCATGAATGCCTGCGGCTATGGGGTACGTCTCTTGGAGAAAGAGAAGTGCTGCGGCGTGGCTCTGATAGCCAATGGCATGAGCGAACAGGCACGCCGGCAAGGCGAACTGAACATGGCATCCATGCGCAAGGCCATTGCCAACGGCGATGAGGTGCTGACTACCAGTTCCACCTGCACGCTTACCATGCGCGATGAGTACAAACACCTGCTGCACATCGACAACGACGACGTGCGCCAGCACCTCTCCCTGGCCACGCGCTGGCTCTACCGCATGGTGGAGGCGGGAAAAATCAAGCTCGTTTTCCGCAAGGACTTCAGCCAAAAGATAGCCTATCACACGGCTTGCCACATGGAACGCATGGGATGGGCCATATACAGCACGGGGCTGCTGCGCATGATACCGGGCGTTAGCCTCACCGTGCTCGACAGCCAGTGCTGCGGCATAGCCGGAACTTACGGATTCAAGAAGGAGAACTACCAGCGGTCGCAGGCCATAGGTGCCCCACTGTTCAAGCACATCAAGGAAACAAACCCCGACTTCGTGTCCACGGACTGCGAAACGTGCAAGTGGCAGATAGAAATGTCGACGGGCTACACGGTGAAGAACCCTATCTCCACCATCGCCGAAGCCCTGGACGTGGAAGCCACACGCAAGGCCAACGGCCTGTAAGCCCCAACCACACAGGCCAAAACGTGGGATGCCCGCTCACCAGCAAGCACCCCACAACTGTCAAGAAACGCCATCCCCCACCCTTGTATAGCCTCAACGCTACGCCAAGAGTGGGGGATTTTCTTGCCAAGCACACTCGCACGCCATCCGCTATCACCGTTGTCACGTCTGCCACACGCCCCGCCACAACCCACGAACCCTCCCTGCCACATTCCGCCATTCCCCTTTTCCTCTCGCTCTTATCACCTCTGCATTTCTTTGACATTGATAATCTTCGTTTAGTCATTGTCTTCTCCTCTTGCCTTTATCACCCTCTACATGGGCAACTTACAAGCTACTATAACCATTTTCGCCCCCTCAACATACACTTTCATCACAC
>CAZASQ010000006.1:79186-84666 GCA_964487905.1 uncultured Prevotella sp.
CTTGCCACCACAAGCCCCATTCTTGCGCAAAATCTGCATCCGCCTTTTCCGCTTCCCCATCGCCCCTTTGCCAACGCCAAAGCATGTTTACGCCCCCACCATACATTCTCTTCCACGCGCCCCCATCATCCCTCCTCCCACACAAACCAAGAAACACGGCAATACGCCACACAAGCCCTCGCAAGAAGGAGAATAACCTACTGAGAATCAAAAGGTTAAAAATGACACAGAAAAATAAATTAAAAATGCCAGATTTTTAATTTAAAAATAGAGAATTTTTAAATTAATTTTCCACAAAAATAAATTAAAAATAATCGCAATAGGTTAGATATGACCTCACGGCAGACCTGCCTACAAAAAACAAGGCACACCCTCACAAGCGAGAGTATGCCCACATCAGCACTACCCAAAAGCCCTCAAAGGGCAGCGAAAATCAGTTTTCCTTCCAAAAAGCGCGGGTAAACAAAACGAGGACGGTGAAGAGTTCGAGACGCCCCACCAGCATCAGGAAAGAGCAAATCCACTTCGCCACATCGGGCAACTGCGACCACGACATTGTAGGGCCAATCTCTATGCCCAGCGTGGGGCCTACATTGCCCAAGCAACTAATGGCTATGGTGAACGAGTTGGCCGCATCCACGCCGCAAGCCATCATGGCAAAGCCCAGCAAAAAGGCCAAAATGAGGTAGAGGCCAACGAATGCGAGCAGCGTGACGCGCTTGGACTGCGGCACATTCTGCCCGTCTACCTTCATCGGGAGCACGGCATTGGGGTGCAGAATCTGCCTGAACTCATTGCGAATCACCTTCAGCAGCATCACGGCACGTATGCTCTTCATGCCACCGCTCGTCGACCCGGAGCAGCCGCCCACCACCATACACAGGATGAGGGCAAACCAAGTGACGTGCGGCCACTGTGCCGCGTCATCGCTGAAAAGCCCCGTTGTGGTGATGAACGACACCACTTGGAACAGTCCGCTGCGGAACGCGTGCTCCATATCGTAATGGTTGCGCCACATCAGCTCGGCCATGATAAACAAAGTGCACGAAACAACAACGAAAAGATAGAACCGGAACTCGCTGTTGCGGAAGAGTTGCTTGATGCGCAAGTGGGTTACGGAGGCATACAACAGCGTGAAATTGATGCCGGAAAGGAAGCAGAAGAGCGCACAAACGTATTCCTCGGCTGGCGAATGGAAGGTGGAAATAGAGCCACTCTCGGTGGAGAACCCACCCGTGGCCGTACTTGTGAAAGCATAGTTGACGGAGTCGAACCAGCTCATGCCGCACAACTTGTAGGAGAGAATGCAGGCAATGGTGAGCACCACGTAGACTGCCCAAATCCATTTAGCCCCCGTGCTGAGCCGCGGATGCAGTTTGGTGGTCAGCGGGCCAGTGGCCTCGGCGGCAAACACGCGCACCGAGCCGCCCACAAACGAGGGAAGAATGGCTATGGTGAAGAAGACGATGCCCAATCCGCCTATCCACTGGGTGAGCGATCGCCAAAAAAGCAAGCCGCGGGGCAGCCGCTCGGGATAGTCGATGATGGTTGCGCCGGTGGTGGTGAACCCCGATATGGTCTCAAAGAAAGCATCGGTGACACTGTGAAGATAGCCACCGAAGAGGAAAGGCAGCATGCCGAAAAGCGAGAAGAGCACCCATGCCACTGTGACAACGAAGTAGGCATCGCGCCGGCTCAGCGTGTTGTCGGCGTGCAACCCCACCAACCGGAAGGCCACACCTGCGGCAATGAGCACGGCAAGGCTCATCACAAAAGGCAGCATGTCGGCACCGCCGCTGTAAACCGACACCACCAGACACCAAAACATAAGCGTTGCCTCGATGAGCAACAACGAACCGAAAATCTTGGATATGAGTTTGACGTTGAGCATGGCCTCAATTGAAAAGTCCTTCCAGCTTCTTGACGCTCACATTATGGCAGAACACCACCACGCTGTCGCCCGCCTCAATCTGCGTATTGCCCGACACGAGCATTCCCTCGCCGTTCCTCACCAGTCCGCCAATGGTCATTCCCTTGGGCAATCCCAAGTCCTTGACAGGTCGGCGGGTAACTTTCGAACCTTGAACGGGCACAAACTCGGCCACATCGGCATCGGCCGACATGAGGAAACGCACGTTCTCCACATTGGCATCAAGCATCATTTGATAGATGTGGCTTGCGGCTATGACGCGCTTATTGATGATTGTTCCGATGTCAAGACTCTCGGCCATGAGGGCATAATCCACGTTCTCAACCATCGCCACCGTCTTTCTCACGCCCATGCGCTTCGCCGTCAGGCAGGCAAGAATGTTGGTCTCGGCCTTCCCCGTCAAGGCCACAAAAGCCTGCGTGGAACGTATTCCCTCCTCATTGAGCAGCGAAAGGTCGCGCCCATCGCCGTTAATGACCAGTGTGTCTTCGTCAAACAAGCTGTTGAGCACCTCGCAACGCTCGGGATTACGCTCAATAACCTTCACGCTCATGTACTCCGGCATCTGCCTTATCGCCCGCACGGCAGTGGCACCGCCGCCCATCACCATCACGTTTTTCACATCAACGTAGTGTTCTTTGCCCACCACCTGACGGATATAGGGGATATAATTGCGCGTGGTCATGAAGTAAGCGAGGTCGTAGAGCTTCAGCACGTCGTTGCCACCGGGAATAATCGTGTCGCCACGGCGGCGTATTGCCACAACGTGATAGGGATCATCGGGGCCGCTTATCTCCCTTAAAGGCTTGTCAAGCACCTTGCACGTCTCGCGCAACTTGATGCCCAGCATGACGAGCGCGCCATCATGGACATCCCATCGCTGGCGCACCCACGACATTTTCAGCCCGTTAATGATGTCTTTTGCCGCCAACATCTCGGGATAAATGACGCTGCTGATGCCCATTTTGTGGAAAATCTCCTGATTTTGCGGGTCTGCATACTCGGCATTGTTTATCTTTGCCACGGTCTTCTTTGCACCCAGAGCCTTCGCAAGCGCACAAGCCGACATGTTGAAGCTCTCATCGGGCGTGACGGCGATAAAGAGATCGGCAGCCTCAACGTCAGCTTCCCGCAAGGCACGGATGCTCGTTGCCGATGCGTTCATGGTGAGTAGGTCGTAGTCGGCAGCCAGTTTGGCCAACTTTTCCTCGTCCTCATCCATGAGGATAACATCCTGCTTGTTGCGTGAAAGCAGCTTGGCCAGATAAGAGCCGATGGTATATGCGCCGGCAATAACGATTCTCATACTCTCCTATTTCTTGCTTGACGTTTCCTAAAATCGCGATACGCGCACCCCAAAAAAACGGCGTGCGCCTCCCTTATTTCTTGCTTAACGCATCCTTGATGCTGTCGTAATCGTAGCCACAGAGCTTCCGCAGCTGCGCCACAGTGCCTTGGTCGACAAACTCGCCGGGCATTCCGAGGCGCGTAATGTGCGGTGTGAAACCGTGATCGTCCATCCACTCGCGCACGGCCGTGCCCATTCCGCCATCGCGAACGCCGTCCTCAATGGTCACAATGCGGGAGAAACGCTCGCCCACCTCGCCAAGCAGCTTGCCGTCGAGCGGTTTAAGGAAGCGCATATCGTAATGGAACACGCGGTGCCCCTGCGGATTTCCCTCTTCCTGCAAGGCCTTGATGGCACGCTGCACATCGTTGCCCACCGGCCCAATCGTAAGTACGGCCACATCGCCTTGCTGCGGCTCGCCCTCAGTGAGCTTGCGTCCGGTGCCCACTTCCACCTCCGTGAGCGGGCAACGCCAGTCGGTGAGCACGCCACGGCCACGCGGATAGCGGATAACGAACGCCCCCTTGCCGGGCAACTGTGCCGTGTACATAAGCCGGCGTAGCTCGTGCTCGTCCATCGGGGCTGCTATCGTGAGGTTGGGAACAGGCCGCAGCGCGGCCATATCGAACGCGCCATGATGCGTAGCCCCATCCTCGCCCACGATTCCGGCGCGATCCAAGCAGAGCACCACGGGCAAATTGAGCAACGCCATGTCGTGAATGATGTTGTCGTAGGCTCTCTGCGCAAAGGCACTGTAGATGACACAGAACGGCTGCAAGCCATCCTTGGCCATGCCGGCAGAGAAAGTGACGGCGTGTCCCTCGGCTATGCCCACATCGAAGGTGCGCGAGGGCATCTCCTTCATCATCACACAGAGCGAGCTACCCGTGGGCATGGCTGGCGTAACGCCCACGATGCGCGGGTTCTGACGCGCCAGCTCCAGCAGCGTCTCGCCAAACACGTCCTGAAACTTGGGCGGCTGGTTGGCATTGTCGGACACTACGCGCTCGCCCGTGGCGGGATTGAACTTTCCGGGGGCGTGCCAGATGGTCGCGCTCTCCTCGGCCGGCTTGTATCCCTTGCCCTTCACCGTGTGCAGATGGAGCAACTTGGGGCCCGTCATGTCCTTGATTTGCCGCAGGATGCGCACAAGTTCCTTCACGTCGTTGCCATTGTAGGGGCCGAAGTAGCGGATGTTCATTCCCTCAAACATATTCTGCTGATGGGCAATGGCGCTCTTGATGGCGTTGTTCAAGCGTATGATGCCCTTCCGCCTGTCATCATTCAGATAGCCTCGTTGGCTCAACCACTGGCTGGCCTTGAAGCGCAGACGGTTGTAAGTCTCGTTAGTATCAAGGTTGAGCAGGTACTTCTCCATGCCGCCCACGGCACGATCAATGCTCATATCGTTGTCGTTGAGGATGATGAGCAGGTCATTGGGTTGGCTCGACACATTGTTCAGCCCCTCAAAAGCCAGTCCGCCACTCATGGCACCATCGCCAATGACGGCCACAACGTGTCGCTTGGCCGTGGCCTCTCCGCCCAGCTTCGCCGCCACAGCCATACCGAGCGCGGCTGAGATGGAGTTGGAGGCATGGCCACAGGTGAACGTGTCGTACTCGCTCTCCAATGGCGAGGGGAAAGGTCGCAAACCGCCCAGCTTTCGGTTCTCCGGGAACTGCTCGCGGCGGCCGGTCAGTATCTTATGACCGTAGGCCTGATGGCCCACGTCCCACACTATCCTGTCCTCGGGGGTATCGTAAACGTAATGAAGAGCCACCGTTATGTCAATGGCACCCAAACTTGAGCCGAGGTGTCCGGGATTGACGGCCACCTCATGGATAATGTTCCTGCGAAGCTCCCGGCACACTTCGGGAAGCTCGCCGACCGATAATTTCCTCAAATCACTGGGATAATGGATTTGGTCCAACAACTTTTGCTGCTTATCTTCAGCCATTTCTTTCAGTAACTATAATATTTTTGCAAAGTTACGAATAAGCGGGTGCAAAGCCAAACAAAAAGGGAAGAATTTCGACGGCGTAGGTTTTTGACTTGCCAAAGCCGCTCCCAGAGAGGGCGAAAAGCACCAGCCAAAGCCCTACACAAAGACATGGCAATGCAAAAGGTATGGTTTTGCAGAGATTTTTAATTTAAAAATGCGCAATTTTTAAATTAAAAATCAGAGAAAAATAAATTAAAAAT
>CAZASQ010000006.1:84766-98824 GCA_964487905.1 uncultured Prevotella sp.
CACATCCCTCACACGAAAAGGCGCGAGAGCCGGAAGCGGACTACTGCTCGGGGTATTGCTCGTAGACGACAAGCCCGAACTCATGGGCATAGGCATAGATATGCTCCAGTATGTCGGCCACGGCATGCTCGTAAGCCACCCATTCTTTCTTCCGCAAGAAGCAATACACCTCCACGGGCATACCGCTCTGCGTGGCCTCCAGCTGCCTGACGAAGAGTGTCAGGTCGGTATTCACATCATCGCGGCCGCGCAGATAACGCTCCACATACTTGCGAAACACGCCCATATTGACCACATCGCCCCGCAAGTCGTCCTCCGTGGCGTAGCCTCTGCCCAAAAGACGCTGCTTCAACTCGTCTCCGCAAAGCCTCACGCTGCGGAAGTCGAAGTATATCCGCTTCTGCATCCGCCGCCCTTCGCTCTGCTGCATGGCACGCCAGTTCTGAAAACTCCCGCTCACCAGCGTAAGCGGCGACACCGTGGCCACGCTATTGTCGAACTGGCGCACCTTGACGGTGGTGAGCGTCATCTCTATCACAACGCCGTTCACCTGCGTTCCCGGCACGGTAATCCAGTCGCCCACAAGCAACATCTCGTTGCTCGTCAGCCGAATGCCAGCCACCAGCCCCGAAATGACATCCTTGAACACGAGCATGAGGATGGCCGATGTTGCACCAAGTCCGGCAAAGAGCGTCAGCGGATTCTTGCCCAGCAGCAAAGCCACGCCCACCACCACGCCAATGAAGATGATGGCCACGCGCAACACAATGCAAAAGGAATTGAGATACTGATGGGCGGCAGTGCCGGAGGTGTGGATGTCGAGATAGCGGACACGCCCTATGATGCCCACGGCCAGGCGAACGCTGTTGACGGTGATGTAAACGGACGTGATGCGGCTAAGTGCTTCCTCCACAAGGGGAAACTGATAGAACACCAAAGGCAAGAGCCACGACACCACTATGGCCGGGACAATGCTGCAAGCGGTGTTCAGCACGGGGCGGTCGAACAACACATCGTCCCACTTGGTGTTTGTCTTGGCACTCACCCGGAGCACCAACGGCACAAGAATCTTGCGGCAAAGAATGCCCGAAAGCGATGAGAGCACCAGCGCAACGAGCACCAGCAGCACATGACGCATCACCACAAGCCACGTGCCATGTAGCCCCATCAGCTCAAGCAAGTGCTCCACAAAAAGCCTTATCTCCTCCATTTCTTCTGTTTTTTCTTAGTTGTTGCGCAGCCCGCCCATCACTTCCACACGGGAACAGGGATGAAAACTCGCTGCCTTCCTTAGCTTGCCATGCGGCGCACGTGCCCCCTCCGCAAGCTAAAACACTCGCCGTCATGCCCCCAAAGCGCGTCACTCACACATGGCACGGCACACCCTGTCCTGCAAGTCGCGCGCGGCACGCCCCTTGGGGCTGCCTTGATTGAGGATGGCGAAGGCCAACCGGTGGCCATTGCTTGCAGTGCAGAAGCCGGCCAGCGTACTGATGCGCGCCACAGTGCCCGTCTTGGCACGCACATTGCCATCGGCAGCAGTGCCGCCAAGCCTGCCGCGCAACGTGCCATCGCGTCCGGCAATGGGCAAAGTGCGCAGCAACGCCTCATGGGCGGTGCTGTCCTGATAGTTAAGACGCAAGAGCCTGACCACCATTTCCGCACTCACGTAGTTGTATAACGAAAGCCCAGAGCCATCGGCCACATAGTAGTCGGAGGGCGTAAGCCCCACTTCGCGCACCACGGCATTCACCTCCTGCCGCGCCTGACGTGCCCCGGCGCGACGCTGCCCCGAGGCTTTGGCCAGCTGATAGAACACCGACTCGGCATGAAGATTGTCGCTTTGCTTCATCATGCGCCGCAACACCTGCTGCAAGGAGTGCCGCTCCTCGCCTATGAGCGTTGCCCCCGGGGGAAGCGCGCCGTCATCATAGCCGCCTTGAACGCTCACGCCCGCCGCGCGCAGCCTGCCCGCCAGCTCGCCAAGGAAGCGGTCGCGCCGACCATAGGTGAGCGGCGAGAGGCAGGGATTGCTGCTGTCGTCGTCCCAGCACCAGCCCTCGCCCATCGGCTTGTCGTCTTTCATGTTCTTGTCGGCCAGCAATCCGCCCGCCACCGTGCGTATTCCTGCTTTCCGCACCGCATCGACGAAGCCCCGCATACCGGCATCGGCAAAGAGCGGGTCCATGCCACCCACGCAACAGAGCGACCCATGGAGCGTGCCTGTGGAGTCGATGTCGCCAGTGGCGTAAATCTTGGTGGAGAACTCATAGTCTGCGCCCAGCCGATGGAGCGCGGCGATGGCCGTGACGCACTTCTGCACCGAGGCGGGGCGCATGCGCTGCTGCTCATCGTGGCAGAACACCGCCCTGTCGGAACTCAAGTCCCACACCATGACGGCCATCTGCGTGGAGCGGAGGAGCGGGTCTTGCAGGATGTCGCTCATGCGCTGGCCAAACCGCTCCGCCCACCGGGCATCGAACCCCGCCCCATCGGCCACAGCGGGACACGCCTCGGCCATGCCCACGGTGTCGTCCTCGGCCGGCTCCACCACAATGCCGGCATCCTCGGCAAGGAAGCGCGCCACGTGGGCACTGTCGATATAGGCATCGCGCACCTGCGCCGTCAAAGGCGAGCACAGGCACACGGCCATCCAAAAGATAAATTGTCTGATTCTAAGCATTTTGTTTCTTCTGCCTCACTCGTTTGCAAAGGGCATCGACAAACGACTGCTCGTTCTCGGGCGTAAAGGTGTCGATGCGCCCGTCACCATGTTCCACAAGCACGTAAGACCCCGTGAGCAGATGGCGGGGCATACGCCGCACCGCCGTGACGCGCTCCAGTTCTATGGGCTGACCGCCGCGCTTGCCCAGCCGCCCACGCTTTGTGGCCAGATGGTCGTCGGAGAGCACATAGTCGGTGTGGATTCCGCGGTCTATGCCCCTGACGGAGGCCACCAATAGCAACGCGCCCAGCACGGCCATGGGCAACGTGCCGAACAGAAAACAATAGAGCGAGGCGGCAGCCACCAAGATGATGCCGCACAGTTCGCCCAACGTGAGCCGATGATGAAATACCCTTGTCATAATTACGACTGCAAAATTACGAAAAAAATATGATTCCGCAGCATGCCGCGCGGGGTTTCCTATATATGCCGGGGCGGATTGCCGGAAAGCCCGAAAAGCTGCCGCCACAATCAGCCGTCAAGCCTTCGGCCTGCCTCCCCGCCCATGCCATATACAGCAAGAGGCGAGCCGAGAAAACGGCCGCGCAGAGATGGCAATGCAAAAGGTATGGTTTTGCGAAGATTTTTAATTTAAAAATTGGAGAAAAATAAATTAAAAATCCGACATTTTTAATTTAAAAACATCCCCAAAACGTAACCTCCTGAAAAACAAGAGGTTTGCAAACGGCATATCCACGCGCGGGCACATATTTCAAAAAAAATACTAAACGTTCGCCCGTCTGACAATAAATCTGTAATTTTGCGGGCGAAACATCAACTGCCCTTTACACCGGGCACAACTGTTTGCTTTGAAATGATTTACAAGTACGACTTTCTAATCATCGGCGCGGGGGTCGCCGGGATGAGCTACGCCTTGAAAATAGCCAGGGCGCACAAAGGCAAAATCTGCATGATTTGCAAGACTTCGCTCGACGAGGCCAACACCTCGTTCGCGCAAGGCGGCGTGGCGTCGGTCACCAATCTTGCCGTTGACAACTTCGACAAGCACATCGAGGACACCATGATAGCCGGCGACTACATATCGGATCGCGATGCCGTGGAGCAGGTGGTGCGCAACGCGCCGGAGCAAATTGAAGAACTGGTGAACTGGGGCACGAATTTCGACAAGAAAGACGATGGCTCTTACGACCTGCACCGTGAGGGCGGGCACTCCGAGTTCCGCATCCTGCACCACGCCGATGACACGGGCGCGGAGATACAGCGCGCACTGATGGAGGCCGTGAAGGCTCATCCGCAGATAGAAGTCAGGGAGAACCACTTCGCCGTGGAGATTATCACGCAGCACCACTTGGGCGTGGAGGTGACACGCCGCACGCCCGACATAGAGTGCTTTGGCGCTTACGTGCTGGCTCCCGACACACAGAAGGTGGACACGTATCTGAGCCGCGTCACGCTGATATGCACGGGCGGATGCGGCGCAGTGTACCAAACCACCACCAATCCCATCATCGCCACGGGCGACGGCGAGGCCATGGTATACCGCGCCAAGGGAACGGTGATGGACATGGAGTTCGTACAGTTCCACCCCACTTCGCTCTATCATCCCGGCGAGACCCACCCCGCATTCCTCATCACCGAGGCCATGCGTGGCTATGGCGGCATACTGAAGCTGCCTACGGGCGAGACGTTCATGGAGAAATACGATGAACGGCTGTCGCTCGCGCCGCGCGACATCGTGGCAAGAGCCATCGACAACGAGATGAAGATACACGGCATAGACCACGTTTGCCTGGACGTGACCCACAAGGACGCGCAGGAGACGAAGCACCACTTCCCCAACATCTACCACAAGTGCCTCTCCATGGGCATCGACATTACGCGGGAGATGATTCCCGTGCGCCCCGCAGCCCACTATATGTGCGGCGGCATCAAGGTGGATCTGAACGGAGAAAGCAGCATACACAGGCTCTATGCCATCGGCGAATGCTCCCGCACGGGGCTGCACGGCGGCAACCGGCTGGCCAGCAACTCGCTCATAGAGGCCGTGGTATACGCCGATGTGGCGGCAAAGCACAGTCTGAGCGTGGCCGACAACTACGGATTCAACGACAATGTGCCCGAATGGAACGATGAGGGAACAATGACCAACGAGGAGAAAGTGCTCATCACGCAAAGCGTGAAAGAAGTGGGCGAGGTGATGTCGAACTATGTTGGCATCGTGCGCTCCGACCTCAGGCTGAAGAGAGCGTGGGCACGGCTTGACCTGCTCTATGAGGAGACCGAGAAACTCTTCAAGCGGGTGAAAGCCACACGCGACATCTGCGAGCTGCGCAACATGATCAACGTGGGCTACCTCATCACCCGGCAGGCCATAGAGCGAAAGGAAAGCCGCGGCCTGCACTACACCACCGACTATCCCCGGCACGCATACGACAAGAAAAAAGAATAAATCATTTAAATAACAAAACAACCAAAGGAAATGCCCCGGCGGCTGTCCCGCGCATCACAACAAGGGAACGGCAACACGGGGCGGCAACACTAATTTATGAGAAAGAACCATCTATTAGCAGCGGCACTGCTCGGCCTCGCACTGCAAGGCTATGCGCAGACGGCCACAAAGGGAGGCGGCATCTCGCAGGAGATGCTCTCCAAGATTGAGCAAAACGGAGTCAAGGGCGGCGACTGCGTCATTTCGAACGCCTTGGCAACGAACAACATCGACAATTTGGCCAAGAACTTCAAGAATCAGGGCGCCATCGACACGCACTTCAGCGTGGAAACACCCAAGCAAAGCATCCATGACCAAAAGAGTTCGGGACGCTGCTGGCTGTTCTCTGGTCTGAATGTGCTGCGCGCCAACTTTGCCAAGAAGCACCAAGACAGCCTCCGCGTGGAGTACAGCCAGGTGTACTTGTCGTTCTACGATCAGCTGGAGAAGGCCAACCTCATGCTGCAAGGCGTGATAGACTGCGCCAACAAGCCGATGGACGACCAGCGCGTGCAATTCTTCTTCAAGAATCCTATCAACGATGGCGGTACGTTCTGCGGTGCAGCCGACTTGGCCGAGAAGTACGGCGTAGTGCCTATGGAGGCTATGCCGGAGCCGTATTCGGCAGAGAACACGTCGCGCATGGCACAGCTTATCTCTACCAAGCTGCGCGAGTTTGGACTTGAACTGCGCAAGATGGTGGCCGACAAGAAGTCGGCACGCGACATTCAGGCGCGCAAGACCGAAATGCTCGGCACTGTCTATCATATGCTCACCCTCTCACTGGGCAACCCCGTGAAGGAGTTCACCTACGCTTTCAAGGACAAGAACGGCAAAACCGTGGGCAAGGCACGCAAATACACACCGAAGCAGTTCTACGATGAGACCGTGGGACATCCGCTCAACGGCACTTTCGTCATGGTGATGAACGACCCGCGCCGCCCCTACTGGAAGACCTACGAGGTGGAATACGACCGCCACACCTACGACGGACACAACTGGAAGTACCTCAACCTGCCGATGGAGGAGATTGCCAAGCTCGCCATTACCTCACTGAAGGACAGCACGAAGATGTACTCCAGCTACGATGTAGGCAAGCAGCTCGACCGCAAGCGCGGCTATCTCGACATGAACAACTACGACTATGGCATGCTCTACGGCACGACCTTCCCCATGGACAAGGCCGACCGCATCAGCACTTTCGACAGTGGCTCCACCCACGCCATGACGCTTTCGGCCGTTGACCTCGATGAGAACGGCCAGCCCATCAAGTGGAAAGTGGAGAACAGCTGGGGTCCGAGCTACGGCCAAGGTGGCTGCCTGATTATGACCAACGACTGGTTCAACAACTTCACCTTCCGCCTCGTGGTGGACAAGAAGTACTGCTCCGACCGCGTTATCAAGGCCGAGCAGCAGAAGCCGCTCATGGTTATGCCGGAAGACCCGCTCTTCCAGGTTGACAAATAATCAGCACGACACTGCATAAACCAAACTATTGGGGTCTCAAAGGACATTGCTTCCTTTGAGACCCCAATTCTTTTACCAACCCTTTGCCCACCGCTTGCAGCCCACTTTGCCTGCAACCATCAGGACAAAACAAAAAATCCGCGTCCCACCTGCCGCACCAACGCCCCACCGCAAAGAACGCGGAGAAGGCCGAAAGACGACAGAAGAGACGCGGAAAAGATGCTACCGCAAACTTATTTCTTGTCCGTTATAGCCTGCTTGATCAGTCCCTCCAGCTCCTCGCAAAGCTCCGGGTTGTCCAGAAGCAGTTTCTTCGTGGCATCACGTCCTTGGGCAAGGCGCGTACCATTATAGCTGAACCAGCTTCCACTCTTCTGGATGATGTTGTTCTCCACACCAAGGTCGACAATCTCGCCCACCTTGGAGATGCCCTCGCCGAAAGTAATCTCAAACTCGGCCTTGCGGAAAGGCGGAGCAACCTTGTTCTTCACCACCTTCACGCGCACTTGGTTGCCCAAGATCTTGTCGCCGTCCTTGATGGAGGTGACGCGGCGGATGTCGATGCGCACCGAAGAGTAGAACTTCAAGGCGTTACCGCCCGTCGTAGTCTCGGGATTGCCAAACATTACGCCAATCTTCTCGCGCAACTGGTTGATGAATATGCAGCAAGTGTTTGTCTTCGAGATAGTGCCGGTGAGCTTTCGCAACGCCTGACTCATCAGTCGCGCCTGCAAACCCACGTTGTTGTCGCCCATGTCGCCCTCTATCTCCTTCTTGGGAGTGAGCGCAGCCACGGAGTCCACCACCAGAATGTCGATGGCCGACGACCGAATGAGCTGGTCGGCTATCTCCAACGCCTGCTCGCCCGTGTCGGGCTGGGAAATCCAAAGGTTGTCCACGTCCACCCCGAGCTTCTCCGCATAGAAGCGGTCGAAGGCGTGCTCCGCATCGATGAAGGCGGCCACACCACCCATTTTCTGCGCCTCGGCTATCGCATGGATGGCCAACGTGGTCTTACCCGACGACTCCGGGCCGAAAATCTCAATGATTCGACCGCGCGGATAGCCGCCCACGCCCAGCGCGGCATCCAGTCCGATGCCACCCGTGGGAATCACGTCGACCGGTTCCACCTTCTCATCGCCCATGCGCATGATGGAACCCTTGCCGAAGTCTTTCTCTATCTTTGCCATGGCGGCCTGCAAAGCCTGCAACTTGGCAGCTTTGGCATCCTGTGCCACCTCTTCTTTCTTTGCCATTGTACTCTTTTTATGTCGTTTAAGCGCGGCGACCGCCCACAGAAACCCGCTCCGCAGACCAGCCGCCCACACACTTGCGTTGCCCCGGAACTACAGTTCCAGATCCTTGCCGAACTCCTCGTGCCAAGGCAATCCCTGCTTGTTGAGCTGCTCCATGAACGGATCCGGGTCGAACTCCTCCACGTTGCACACGCCCGGCTTGCGCCATACTCCCTCCAAGAAGAGCTTCGCGCCAATCATGGCCGGCACGCCCGTCGTGTAGCTCACGCCCTGCATGCCCGTCTCCTTGTATGCCTCCTGATGCTTGCAGTTGTTGTAGACGTAGTAGGTCTGCTCCTTTCCGTCCTTCAAGCCGCGGATACGGCAGCCAATGGAGGTCTCGCCGTCATAGTTCTCGCCAAGGTCTTGCGGGTTGGGCAGCACGGCCTTGAGGAACTGCAGCGGCACAATCTTCACCTTGGCCGTCTTCGCCGGGTCGTCGGCAAGCGGCGCCTCGTAGGTCACCTCATCAATGCGGCCCATGCCAAGGTTCATGATGCAGTCGAGATAAGTGAGATACTGCTGTCCGAACGTCATCCAGAAGCGTCCCCGCTTGATGGTCGGGAAGTTCTTCACAAGGCTCTCCAGCTCCTCATGGTGCATCAGATAGCTCTCGCGCGCGCCGATGTTGGGATACGTGAGCGGCTTGTGAACGCTCAGCGGGTCGGTCTCCACCCACTTGCCGTCCTCATAGTAGAGACCCTTCTGCGTAATCTCGCGGATGTTGATCTCCGGATTGAAGTTGGTGGCGAACGCCTTATGGTGGTTGCCCGCGTTGCAATCCACGATGTCGAGATACTGAATCTCGTCAAAATGGTGCTTGGCCGCATAGGCGGTGAAGATGCCCGACACGCCCGGATCGAAGCCGCAGCCCAGAATGGCCGTCAGCCCGGCCTCCTTGAAGCGCGACTGATAAGCCCACTGCCAGCTGTACTCGAAATGCGCCTCGTCCTTCGGCTCATAGTTGGCCGTGTCCAGATAGTTGCAGCCGCACGCCAGACAAGCCTCCATGATGGTCAGGTCCTGATACGGCAGCGCAAGGTTGATGACCAATTCGGGCTTGTAGTCCGACATCAACGCCTTCAGCTGTTCCACGTCGTCCGCATCCACCTGTGCCGTCTTGATATCCATCGTGTAGCCCTTCTCGTGAATCGACCTCACCAGACGGTCGCATTTCTCCACATGACGGCTGGCTATCATCATCTCGGTGAACACATCCGTGTTCTGTGCAATCTTGAATGCAGCGACGGTGGCCACGCCTCCGGCGCCAATCATTAAAACTCTGCTCATCTCTTCTATTTTGTTTTTTCCTTATTTCAGTTTCCCGTCAATCTCCGCCTGCGTGATGCCCATCGCGTCCATGATGGAGAATCCCAGCATCTCCTCGCGGTAGTTGCCCGCCCTGCCCGGCTGCATCGTGAAGAGCGTCACGCGCTTCTGCTCGTCGTCCACGTCGCGCAGCGCGGCACGCAAGTCCTGCCACAGCGCGCCGTCCTCGCCATTGGGCACCACCATCAGCCGCGTCACCCGCTCCTCGGTCAGCAGCAGGCGCACCAAGTCGAGCAGCACGGCATCCTTGCGCGAAGCCTCACCACCCGTGGGCACACAGTTGATGACAAACTCGCCCAGCCGATCCGAGCGGAAAGCCTGCCCGTCAAGCTCCGTGGCATAGGCCGAGGGCGCGAAATGCTCCAGCGCAGCGCGGCTGTCGTCGTGCAAAAGCACCACCTGCGTCTCATGGTCGCCGGGGCGAAGCCGCCCGTCCAGGGCCACATCCACTATCCACTGGCTCAAGTCGGCCTGCGGAATGCGCCGCCCGAGCATACGCTCAAAGTTCACAGTCAGGTCGAACGCCACATGGTCGATGTAGTCTGCATCGGCAATGATGATGTTCTTGCTCCATTTTACGGAATTGATTCCTTGCATTTTCATTGGCACAAAGATACGCTTTTTAGCTTAGCGAGCCAAACTTTTGGGTGCTTTTCTTCCCCCTGCCACACGCAAAACCACGCCGCCCCGTCAGCTTCCGCGCGCCCGTCTGGCCTCCCCCGCCAGCCGGCGCCTTGCCCCCGCTTTTCCAAACCATACCTTTTGGCTTCCGAAAGGTAACCTTTCGCCCTGCAAAACCTATGCTTTCGCAGGGCTAAACCATACCTTTTGCCGCGCGCCATATTAGCGCACCAAAAGCATGGCCGCATGGGCATACGCGCGCTTTACTACGAAAAGGCGCTCCGCGCCCCCTCCTTTTCGCCTGCACTCACACGGCGTCAAATATTGTTTTTCTTATAATTCTCCACCTGCTCCAGAACTTTCTGGAAGACCTCATCATCCCATTGAGGAGGATAATCCTCTTTGAAGAGAAGAAAGGCAAGTTCGCTGGCGAGCTTGCTTTTCAGGTTGTCATTATTCAACCAATCGGCATAGACGGCAGTATCATCTATCTTTTCTTTGATTTTCTTTGCCAATGCCATGCAACGCTCGTCCGCATACTCAAACTTATGCCTGTCGCGAACTTCCACAAGAACATCATAGAACGCTTTCTCCTCAAAAGTAATGCCCAGCACCTTGAATTTCTCACTGTCTGCTTTCAGCTCTTTCAGAATGTTCATCAGTCTGCCCGACAGTCCGTTGATTTTGTATGAGACCATGTCGCACACATCACTCACCACGTCCTGTGTCACTTTGTTGACAAAAGTCAGATTGTCGCGCGTGTTATAGGCTTCTATGGTTTCCTCAAGCATCTTTTGGAAATGCTCGGCCTTCACCTTGTTTGTCTTGCTGTATGCCTTAATGGCCTGAGCCACAAGCTTGCATAGAATCTGAAACTTTGTGAACGGCATTTTCAGCTCATCCAGTTCCCGGATAAACTCTTCGCTGAATATGTTCTCCTCCACGCCCTCACTCATAACCCGCTCCACGCCACTGGCACGAATAGCCTCCTGCACCATCTTCTCCACGTGCTTGTTCATGCTCTCCATATCATGCCCCGTGGTGGTCATTTTGTTCACGTATGAGCAGATGCCCATGAAGCATTGACTCCATGCCGTCTCCTCTTCGGTCAGAATGCCGGCCGGACTGCAAATATTATAGGCAGAGCGCAGTCGTTTTACGTGTTCCTTGAAAAGCCGGAGAAACGACACCTCGCCTTTCCGCTCTACGCTGTTGGCAAGAATATATTCGGCCGCCTCCTGAATGAGTTGCAGGCGGGCAAGATCATTGTTGCCAAAGAAACGGTCGAACACAATTCCGGACAATTGTTCTTGCAAAAGCTGCAACTCATTCTGCAGTATTTCGTGCGCCACCTCCAAGTCTTCCCGTGGGCTCATGTCGCCACCATAGCTTTTCATGGCCTTTTTCATCTCTTTGCGAATGCCTATGTAGTCGATAACAAACCCGCACTCTTTTGTGCCGTATTTGCGGTTTACGCGCGAAATGGTTTGAATGAGCGTGTGTTTAGACAACGGCTTGTCGTTGTAAAGCATTGTCAGGCAAGGCACATCGAATCCCGTAATCCACATATCCACATTGATGGAGATACGGAAATTCGACTTTTCCGACTTGAACTCCGCATCAAGGAACTTGCGATGCTCCTTGTCGCCAAGAAGATCATAAAGTTCCTTTTCATCGTCCTTGTCCCGGGTCATAACCATATTCACAAAAGCGATGTCGTTGAGTTTGCTCTTCTCGTCTGCGGTCAATACAAGCTCGTTCAGCGCCTTCTTCTTCTCAAACCAGTCGGGCTGCTCCACCCGCATGATCCTATACAGCCTGAACGCTATTTTGCGGTCGGCGCAAGTAATCATGGCCTTTTGCAAGCGGTCTGTTGTCTCAGTCCGGCGCTTGTAATCTTCTATAATATCTTTGGCCACACGGCGCAGCACTTCCTCATCACCAATAATCACCTCCATGCTTGACATGGCCGTCTTGCTCTTGGCAATATCTTCCGGCGTTGCCCCCTCTTCCGCACAGAGCCGATAGTATTCCTCTATCTTTTCCGCTTGTTCTTTGTTGAGAAACACGCGAGCCAGCCGAGGGTCATACTTGATTGGGACAGTGATGCCATCGGCCTCCGCCTCTCTCATCGTATATTGATCTACGATTTCTCCAAAAACATGTATCGTGTCGTCAACGGGTGTTCCCGTAAAACCCACGTATGTGGCGTTCGGTAATGCATCCCGCAGGTATTTGGCAAAGCCGTATGTGATTTTCGCTCCTATCTTGTCGGCCTCGCCTTCGGTTTGGATAGACAGTTTTGAGCCTATATTGTTCTGGGAACGGTGAGCCTCATCGCTTAGGCAAACGACATTGGAGCGCTCTGTCAGCAACCCTGTGCTTTCTGCAAACTTTTGGATGGTGGTAATATACACACCCCCTGTCTTGCGCAAGCTCATCTCTTCGGCAAGTTCAGCCCTTGTTTCAAACACTTTCACAGCCTCATCCTCAAGATACTGTTTCGAGCGGCAAAACAATTTTCCACTTTGCGTCTCCAAATC
This sequence comes from uncultured Prevotella sp., assembly GCA_964487905.1. Classification (GTDB taxonomy): domain Bacteria; phylum Bacteroidota; class Bacteroidia; order Bacteroidales; family Bacteroidaceae; genus Prevotella. The sequence goes on from CAZASQ010000006.1 coordinate 97,196, forward strand.
CTCCCGATCCACGATGATAAGAACAGTGGGGCTGCCCAATTGCTCCCTGCATCGCAATGCCAGTTGGCGGGCAAGGAACAACATAGTGTAGGTTTTTCCACACCCTGTGGCCCCAAAATAGGTGCCACCCTTTCCGTCTCCCCCTGCGGAGCGCAAATGGTGCAGAATGTGGTCGCGCAGTTTGCGCGCGGCAAAGAACTGCGGATAGCGGCACACTATCTCGGTGGTGTCATCTTCCTTCGCTGGGTCGGGGAAATAGACATAATCTCGCAACACCTCCAAAAGGCGTTCCGGAGAAAGTGCCCCGCGAATGAGCGTGCGAAGCGTGTCAAGCCCCTTCCCCGCTTTGTCCTCATTCTCAATCTTTTTCCATTCGTAGAAAAACTCAAAAGGCGTGTAGGTAGTGCCCAAAGCATTCTTAGCTCCATCGCTGATTGCCGCCAATGCGCAATATTTCAGCAATGCCGGAATGTCGCGCACATAGCGTGTGCAAATCTGCGTATGCGCATCGCGTATGGTAGCGTTTTGCTTGGTTGGGTTTTTCAACTCGATGATGCAGACGGGTATGCCGTTGATGAAAAGCAAAATGTCGGGACGGCGGTTTTCACGCCCCTGCTCCATAACAAACTGGTTGACACAACGGAACACATTATGGTCGGGATGCTCAAAGTCAATATATTCCAAACGAAACGGATTGCCCCTGCCATCGCTATAAGCAAAGTCGTAACCATCACGATAGAGGTGAAAAGCATTGCGAAGCGCGTAATAGTCATTCTGTCCGCCTGTATTGCGCAAATTGGCCACAATGGCGTCTGTTTCTGAAGAGGTCAAGCCCTTATCTTTGTATTGAGCAGCAAGAAAATTCCTTAAATCCGTTTCGATGAGCGGATCGGTATACTTTCTGTGAATGTCGTCACCAAATGTATATTGCCAATGCGCCTCACGGAGAAGCTCCACAACGGCCTCCTCAAACTGGCTTTCATAGTATTTCCCTTTGTTTGCCATAATCGTTGCTGTTATTAAGAATGTATGACATGTTGAAGCAATGCCGGAGACACTTCTCGTGAAAGCCGATCGGCTTCTTCGGCTATTTGCTTTGCTTCATTTGCGCACTTATAGATATTGACGATGGCGCGCTGAACGTCAATGGGAGGAATAGGAATCTTACAACGTTTCATATCTTCAAATGAAAATGCTTCACGTGCACTTCCCCACGAATTGAAACGGGCATAACGGTCAAATTCCGGACGACAGAACCACAGATAAATAAAATTTGGTAAAATATATTCCTCATCCACGTTAAACACAGACGAAATAGATGAAACAATATAAGTTTTATCTGAATCGTTCATTCCTAAACTCATTTTATCTCCACGACGAGAGGTATCAGGCACAAAAGCGATTTCTTTAGGCCTCACCAATTTATATGACTTTAGCGAGACCCCATTTAATTTCGCTTTTGTTTCTATCAAGCCTTTCGATGTTGCTATTCCACGAACATCCTTTTCTGTAAATTTGCCGTCCAAATTGCGTTCATTGCTTTCTTCAATGTATGCCCCTATCTCCTGCAAAGGATATTTATGCTTCAGATCTTGAATATAGCTTTGACAGAGTTGCATAAGCGGGGCT
>CAZASQ010000007.1:0-80855 GCA_964487905.1 uncultured Prevotella sp.
CATCATTTAAGTTCCAGTTCTTTCTGAAGTCGGATAATCTCGTCACGGTATTGTGCGGCTTGAAGGAAATCGAGATTCTTTGCTGCCTCTTTCATCAATGCCGTGGTGTTGGCAATGCTCTTTTCAAGCTGCGGACGCGTCATACCGACAACGATGGGGTCGGCGGCAAATGCCTCCGTGAAGTCTGGCTCTACGTAAAGTGTGGGCTTGACAACTTTCATTGGTGCGATTTCGTCTCTTCCCTTTTGTGCAGGTAAAGTGTCATGAATAGCTTTGACAATGGGCTGAGGCGTGATATGATGCTCGGTGTTGTATTGTATCTGCTTCATGCGGCGGCGATTCGTCTCGTCAATGGTTTTCTGCATGCTGTCGGTAATGGTGTCCGCATACATAATAACCAAGCCGTTGACGTTGCGCGCAGCACGCCCCGCTGTCTGTGTGAGGCTTCGGTGGCTGCGCAAAAATCCCTCCTTGTCGGCATCGAGAATAGCAACAAGTGACACCTCGGGCAAATCCAACCCCTCGCGTAGCAAGTTTACGCCAACAAGCACATCGTAGATGCCGCCGCGCAAGTCGTTGAGAATCTTTACGCGATCCAGTCCGGCCACATCGCTATGGATATAAGCAGTGCGGACATCATGGTTTAAAAGATACTCCGTCAACTCCTCCGCCATGCGTTTGGTCAAGGTGGTGACAAGGACGCGTTCCTCACGCTCGCTCCGCCGTACAATCTCCTCCATGAGGTCGTCAATCTGATTCTCTGACGGACGAACAACGATCTGCGGATCGAGCAATCCCGTTGGACGGATGACCTGTTCTACCACTACCCCATCGCTTTCATGCAACTCGTAATCGGCTGGTGTGGCCGACACGTAGATTGCTTGATGAATGAGGCTGTGGAACTCCTCGAATTTCAATGGGCGGTTGTCGAAAGCGGCGGGCAGACGGAAGCCGAACTCCACAAGGTTTCTTTTGCGCGCACGATCTCCTCCATACATCGCTCCAATTTGCGGAACAGTGACATGACTCTCGTCCACGACCAAAAGATAATCCTTGGGAAAAAAGTCAAGAAGGCAATAGGGGCGTTGCCCCGCTTCACGACCATCGAAATAGCGAGAATAGTTCTCAATACCAGAGCAATGCCCCAGTTCCTTTATCATTTCCAAGTCATACTCCACCCGCTCTTTGATGCGTTGCGCCTTGAGGCGATCTCCTTGTTGTTCAAAGAAGTCTATTTGCTTAACCAAGTCGTCTTGTATTTGGCTGACAGCTAACTTGGTCTGTTCTTCTGTGGTAACAAATAGGTTGGCTGGGTATATCTCGTATGCGTCAAAAGAGGAAAGCCGCCGAAAAGTCACAGAGTCTACTTCTTCTATGGCGTCTATTTCATCGTCCCACCATATTACACGCAAAACATTGTCCGAATAGGCCATGGCAATATCAACCGTGTCGCCCTTGACGCGGAAGTTGCCCCGTGCCAAATCAATATCGTTTCTGACATAAAGGGCTGCGACAAGCTGACGCAGAAAGGCGTTGCGCTCCAGTTTTTGACCTTTCTGTATGTGAATTACCGTGTCCTGCATAGCCGTTGGGCCTCCCATACCATAGATGCACGACACGGAAGATACTACAACAACGTCCTTTCGGCCAGAAAGCAAAGCGGAAATCGTACTTAAACGCAACTTGTCTATTTCCTCATTGATGGCAAGGTCTTTCTCGATATAAGTGTCGGAGGCGGGCAAATAAGCCTCTGGCTGATAGTAATCATAATAAGACACATAGTATTCCACTGCATTGGACGGGAAAAAAGCTTTCATTTCCTCGTAAAGCTGGGCTGCAAGTGTCTTGTTGTGAGAAAGAATCAGCGTGGGCTTCTGCACGTTTTGAATGACATTGGCCACAGTAAATGTTTTACCTGAGCCTGTCACGCCAAGCAAAACTTGGCTTTTGTCGCCACGTCTGATACCTTCCGTCAGTTCACGAATGGCTTCGGGTTGATCCCCTGTAGGGCTATAGCGCGATGTGAGCTTAAACTTCGTCATAAGATGCAAAGTTACAAAGATGTGATTTACTGACAAAAGTATATGGCAAAAAATACTAAAAAAAGCATTTGCAGCTTTGCCATTCAGAGAAAAAGAATTAACTTTGCATCTCAAAGTATGTTTATGGTAAAGAATTTATTTATCGCTCTTGGCACGATGGTGTTGTTTGGCAGCTGCGCTCGCGAATTCAACCAGGTGTACAAGACTACCGACAACGATTATAAGTACGAATATGCCAAGGAGTGTTTTGCCAAAGGCAAATTCAGTAATGCTGTTACGCTCCTGCAAGAATTGGTCACCATAGAGAAAGGTACTGACAATGGCCAAGAATGTCTTTATATGCTGGCTATGTCCGAGTACAATCTCAAAGATTATGAGGCTGCATCAGAGACTTTCAAAAAGTATTACCAAAGCTATCCGCGTGGTACTTATGCCGAAATGGCCTCATACTACGTAGGACAGAGCCTTTACCAAAGCACGCCAGAACCGAGACTTGACCAAACCCCCACGGTGGCCGCTATTGCCGCTTTTCAAGATTATCTTGACCTTTTCCCGAATGGGAAGCTGAAAGGAACGGCGCAGCAAAGAATGTTTGAGTTGCAAGACAAGCTCGTAATGAAGGAGTTTCTATCGGCAAAACTCTATTATAATCTTGGCTCATACTTTGGAAACTGCACCAGTGGAGGAAACAATTATGAGGCTTGCATCGTTACAGCAGAGAATGCACTCAATGACTACCCGTACAGCAATATGCGGGAGCAGTTTGCCATCCTCGTGATGAAGAGCAAATATGAGCTGGCTAATATGAGCGTTGAGGCCAAGAAGTTGCAACGCTACCAAGATGCTGAAGATGAATGCTATGGCTTCATTAATGAATACCCAGACTCTAAAGAGCGAGCCACGGCGGAAAAGTATATTGAGAAGTGCAAGCACTACACGAAAGAATAGCTTCCGTTGCACCCAATATATACCTTGAAATAGAACGAAGTTTAAACTTTATATTTCTAAATAGAAGAAATGGATTATAAGAAATCGAAAGCACCAGTCAACACTGTTACCCGCGATTTGCAGGAGATTTGGACACCGACAGGCAACATCTATGAGAGTGTGGCCATTGTTTCTAAGCGTGCCAATCAAATTGCAGTGGAAATCAAACAGGATCTAAGCAAAAAGTTGGCTGAGTTTGCATCTTACAATGATTCACTTGACGAAGTGTTCGAAAACAGAGAGCAGATTGAGATTTCACGCTTTTACGAGAAACTTCCGAAGCCAACACTGCTTGCTGCCCAAGAGTTTTTGGACGGTAATGTCTATTGGCGCGATCCCTCCAAGAAAGACGAGGAAGAACTTGAAGAGCTGTCATGATACAACGCAAACAAACCATTTTCCTCTTTTTGGCTATGGTAGCCATGGCGTTAGGCTTCTTCTTCCCTATTCTGGGAATTGACGGAGAAAACGGCAAAGAGGATTTGCTTTTCAACCTTTGCGCACAAGGTACAAGCATAGAGGGAAGCATTCTCCTTTTCATTAGTATGCTGGCGGCTTTTCTGTGTGATGGTGTGGCTATCTTCCAGTACAAAGCACGCAAACGGCAGATGCTTATAGTCAATGCTTCATCCATTATACTTGTACTATGGTACGTTTTGCTGCTGACCATATGTGTTGATTGGAGCGAGGTTCGTCTTTATCATTGGGGAATCTCGTTTGTGTTGCCACTTGTCAGCATCATTCTGAATGCCTTGGCCTATAAAGGGGTCAAGCATGACGAGAATTTGATTAAAAGCATGGATAGGATCAGGTAAGGTTGGATAGGTAAAACGTTAATGCCTTTCAGCACAAAGCCTAACCAATTATATTTTAAAGTGCCACCATCCTCCTTTCTCTTCTGAAGAGAAAACGGATGGTGGCACATTTCTTTTTGGAGTACAACCAACTTTTGGAAGTAACACATTTGTGTCAACCATCTAATTTGTTCAAAAGAAGGTTCAGGAAAATCTGTGCGCAAAAAATTAGCCTCCGCAATTCACCCCAAGGCTATTCTGTATACTCGCTCAAACAGGTAAAATATAAAAATGGCATATCTTCTTTGCATTGTCTCCTGCTTGCGGGATAGAATATCCGAGTATACCAAGTTGCTCAACACTGCAGCAAATGCAAAGTTAAAAAATAAGAACCACAAGTTTTCTCAAATTTGAAAGAGAAATAAATGGAGAAAAGTAGAAAGCCTTTCTCTTATTAAAAGAGAAAGGCTTCTATGTTTGTTTGGAATAGTTTTTGTTTTAATGGGCTTAAGCCTCAGGGGCTACTTGTGCTTTCACAGCGTACTGCTCCTCTGTGAGAACGTGTACGGTGCTCTTGTTGCCACGTCCCTTGTGGAAGTAAACCACACCATCGGCAAGAGCGTAAAGTGTGTCGTCTTTGCCCTGAGCAACATTCTCACCCGGATAATGGCGGTTGCCACGCTGACGAACGATGATGTTGCCAGCAATGATCTTTTGTCCACCCCAAATCTTGACACCAAGTCGCTTGCTGTGAGACTCGCGTCCGTTCTTCGAACTACCTACACCTTTTTTATGTGCCATTTCTTTAGTCCTCCTACTTTAAGCGTTGATTGATTTGATTTCTACTTGGGTGTACTGCTGACGGTGTCCGTTCTTCTTACGTGAGTCCTTACGGCGCTTCATCTTGAAAACGACAACCTTGTCACCCTTTACCAAAGGTTTCACCACCTCGGCAACAACTTTTGCACCCTCTACGGTAGGTGCGCCGACAGTTACTGCTCCCTCGTTGTCTACGAGCAGAACCTTGTCAAACTCAACAGTTTGTCCCTCTTCGGCTTCACGCATGTGATTGACAAAAAGTTTTTTGCCAGCCTCGGCCTTAAACTGCTGACCGTTGATTTCTACAATCGCGTACATTTGAATCTTTTATGTATAAACGGTTTTTACCGTCTGGCGCCCACTTTTGTGGAACTTATACAAGCCATAACGGCATAATCGGCTGCAAAGTTACCTATTTTCCGTTGATTAGCAAAACAATCTTTCTTTTATCAATAGTTATTTAACACTAATTAATTACCCTTGCAATTTGCGGAGGCGTTGGCATAAGCCATTGTACTTCAAAGAATTGCCATTATGCGTAATCTTTTCGATACAGGTCTATTTCCAAGAATTCCCACCTTTTGTAAATTTATAGCCCAGCTATTTATAGGCACTGGCAAGCCACTTGATGAACCGTGGATCGTCAAAATCTACCATCCCTGTATCGTGCTGATTTAGTGTTCTAATCTTTTCCATCTCCTCTTTTGCCAATTGGAAATCGAAAATATCGAGGTTCTCTTCCATCCGCTCTTGATGAGTGCTTTTCGGAATAACGATAATGTTGTGTTGCACCAACCATCGTAGTGCAACTTGTGCAACAGTCTTATGATGATTTGCAGCAATTTCCACAAGTATTGGTGAAGACAATAGCTCCTCGCTTCCTTGGGCAATTGGCCCCCAAGCCATTATTTTTGTATTATATGATTTGAGAAATTCCGATTGTGCTCGTTGTTGCATATAAACATTAGTTTGCAATTGATTCACGGCAGGAGCGATTTCATTAAACAATGTAAGGTCTGTAAAGCGAGCTATGTCAAAGTTGCTCACTCCGATGGCACGCAATTTTCCTGCCTTTAGTGCTTTTTCCATAGCTCTCCATGTGCCATAATAATCCCCGTAATGCTGATGGATAAGTAGTAGATCTATATAATCTGTTCCTAATTTGCGCAAGCTCTCATCAATTGACTTTGCGGCTTTTTCTTCACCCGCATTGCTTATCCAAACTTTTGTGGTCAAGAAAATCTCACTCCGGTTGACCCCACTACGTTTAATACCTTTGCCCACAGCCTCTTCGTTTTGATAGGCTTGTGCTGTATCAATAGAACGATAGCCTACAGCAAGTGCCTCTTCTACGCACCTTACAGTTTCTTGCGGAGCTATTTGAAACACTCCATAACCTATCACGGGCATTTCTACCCCATTATTAAGCCGATTTTTTTCCATTTTCTTTTTTTATTATATCCTGCGACAAAGGTACAATAAAAAAATAAAGACGCAATTATAAGAATTGCGGATAAAATAACTCCAATTGCAGAAATCATACGTTTCCTATATAATAGGAATTTCTTCTCAAAGCAATTGAGGATTATAAAATAAAAGAGGTAACGCTAATGTTACCTCTCTTTGCGGAAAGTGAGGGATTCAAACCCCCGATACCCGTAATGGGTATACCGGATTTCGAGTCCAGCGCATTCGGTCACTCTGCCAACTTTCCTGTTCCTTTCAAACATATAATGTTTGAAAACGATTGCAAAGGTAGCTAATAAATTCGTTACAACCAAATTTATTCGAAAGAAAGTTTTTCTAAACGTGATTTTAATTCTTCCGCATGGCTTTTGGGTACAGATAGTATAATCTCACAGGTGTTATCAAATGTTTGACTAACAATGCGCGCACCAGTGTCCTTGACGACACGCATCACGGCATTAATCATAGGGTACGTAAATTGATATGAAACACGTGCTTCTACTATGCGCTCTTCTATTTTAGCATTATTCAGCGCATCTTCGGTTGCTGTACGATAAGCAACAATCAAACCACCCGTTCCAAGATTTACCCCACCATAATAACGGATAACAACAACAAGGATATTAGTCAGTTCCAAACGGTTTATTTGCCCCAAAATAGGTTTGCCAGCCGTAGAGGAAGGTTCGCCATCATCATTGGCGCGGAAAATATTATGTTCTTCCCCTAAGACGTAAGCATAGCAGCAATGTCTGGCATCATAATATTTCCTTTTATAGTCTTTGACTATTGTCATTGCTTCATCCACGCTGTCAACATGATGAGCAAAAGCGAGGAATTTACTCCGCTTTTCAGAGTAAAATCCCTCGCTAACATTTTCAGAAATTGTTTTATACTTGTCTGCCATTTAGGCGAAGGTATAAACTAATTAGTCCTCCAACTTGTGGATAATCAAGCCAGAGCGGAGTTTCGGTTCAAACCAAGTAGCCTTGGGAGGCATAATCTTGCCGCTGTCGGCAATATCCATGATTTGCTTCATCGTCACAGGATAAAGTGCCAATGCCCAACGCATTTCGCCACTATCAACACGACGCTTCAACTCGCCAAGACCACGCAGACCACCAACAAAGTCAATGCGCTTGTCTGAACGGAGATCCTTGATGCCCATGAGTTCATCCAAAATCAATCGGCTGGAAATGTCAACATCAAGCACGCCAATAGGATCTGCGTCATCGTAAGTTCCCTCCTTAGCATTAAGAGCATACCAATGGTTGTCAAGGTAGAGAGAGAACTCATGCAAGTGTTGCGGATGATAGATCTCCTCGCCCTTGTCCTCAACCGTAAAGTTAACCTGCAATGCAGAGAGGAACTCGTCAGAAGTCATGCCGTTGAGATCACGAACAACGCGGTTGTAATCAAGAATCGTAAGTTGACTGGCCGGGAAGCATACAGCCATGAAGTAGTTGTACTCCTCCTTGCCCGTATGGTTAGGATTCTGCTTAGCCTTTTCTGCACCAACGAGAGCTGCAGCAGCCGAACGGTGATGACCATCGGCAATGTAAAGGGCCGGCATCTTGGCAAATTCCTCGGTAATCATCTCAATATCCTTAGCATCGCTAATGACCCAAAGTTGATGACGGAATCCATCAATCGGAGCAATGAAATCGTACTCCGGCTCAGTAGCAGCATAACGATTGAGTAAATCGGTAAGTGCTTGGGTATCTTGGTAAGCAAAGAACACAGGCTCAATGTTCGCGTCATTAACGCGAACATGCTTCATGCGGTCTTCCTCTTTGTCACGGCGTGTAAGCTCATGCTTTTTGATAACACCGTTAAGATAGTCCTCAACATAAGCACCAACCACAAGACCATACTGTGTATGACCATTCATGGTCTGGGCATAGATGTAATAGTGATTCTCCTCGTCTTGTACAAGCCATCCCTTGTTTTGGAACATTTCAAAATGCTCCTTTGCGCTCTCATAGACACGGGGGTCGTACTCAGAGGTTCCTTCTGGGAAGTTGATTTCCGGCTTTATAATATGGTAGAGGCTCTTCTCGTTGTCACCAGCCTCCACGCGTGCTTCTTCTGAATCAAGCACGTCATAAGGACGAGATTCTACTTGCTCTACAAACTCTTTCGGTGGGCGAACGCCTTTAAATGGTTTTACTACTGCCATAATATGAGAAAGCCCCAGTCCATTTTCACATGGACGGGGGCATTATTTTTAATTACTTATTAACTTGGAATTTGGTGCAGCCGTCCTTGAAGAATGCGTTAATCTGCTTAGCGGCAGCAATACCAGCATTGATATTAGCCTCTGCAGTTTGAGCACCCATCTTCTTCGGTGTTGCGAAATAGCGTGTGTCAAACTTTTGGAACTCCTCGTCAAGATCGGGCTTAATGTCTGCAACATAGCGAAGATCTTCACGATCATTCATCAGCTTAACAAGTCCTTCCTCATCGATAACCTCCTTACGAGCTGCATTTACAAGGATGCCACCCTTCGGCATGAGGTTCACCATGTCATAATTGATAGACTTGATGGTCTCTGGGGTTGCAGGAATGTGCAATGAAATGATGTCGTTATTAGCAAACAGTTCCTTTTGATCTTTGCAAGCATGCACGCCCTCTTTCTCAATGGCCTCTGCTGGGACGAAAGCATCATAAGCAGATACCTCCATGCCAAAGCCTTTGGCTACACGGGCTACATTGCGGCCAACGTTTCCATAAGCGAGCAATCCCAAACGGCGACCTTTCAGTTCATGGCCAGCCTTTCCGTTGAAATGGTTGCGAGCACAGAATACCAACATACCCATTACCAATTCAGCAACAGCATTGGCATTCTGTCCTGGCGTATTTTCTACTACGATACCTTTCTCCTTAGCATAATTAAGGTCAATAGAGTCAACACCAGCACCAGCACGAACGATAACCTTCAAATTCTTAGCTGCATCAAGAACCTCGGCAGTGACTTTGTCCGAACGAACAATCATTGCATCTGCGTCCTTAACAGCCTCAAACAAAGGCTCGTTGGTCTCATATTTTTCCAAGAGCACAACCTCGTGGCCTGCACCCTCTAACTCTTCTTTAATTCCATTAACAGCGGCAGCGGCAAACGGCTTAACTGTTGCGATCAATACTTTCATGATAGTATATTCTTAAATTTGCAATTAGACAAGGGGATAACACTCCCCTTGTCTAATTCTTAACTTTTTTAATGCTGAGCCTCAAACTCCTTCATTGCCTGAACGAATGCCTGAACGCCCTCAACAGACATGGCATTGTAGCAAGAAGCGCGGAATCCACCAACAGAGCGGTGACCCTTAATACCGATCATGCCACGCTCGGTAGCAAACTCGTAGAACGGCTTCTCAAGTTCCTTGTACTCATCGTTCATGACGAAGCAGATGTTCATCAGCGAACGGTCCTCTTCGGCGACAGTACCGCGGAACAACTTGTTGCGATCGATCTCGCCATAGAGCAGGTCGGCACGCTCCTGAGCACGACGCTCCATCTCCTTAACACCACCTTGAGCTTTCACCCAACGCATGGTCTCCATCAGAGAGTAGATGGGCACCACAGGAGGAGTATTGAACATAGAACCCTTCTTCACATGAGTGCGGTAGTCAATCATTGTGGGGAGCTCGCGCGGTGCCTTGCCCAACTCATCGTCCTTAACGATAATGACAGTAACACCAGACATAGCCATGTTCTTCTGAGCACCAGCGTAAATTGCCTTATACTTGGACACATCAACCGGACGGCTCATGATGTCAGAAGACATATCAGCAATCATCGGAACATTTACATCCAAATCCTTACGCAACTCCGTTCCGTAGATGGTATTATTGGTGGTAACGTGCAGGTAATCAACATCTGCAGGTACTTCAAAATTCTTGGGGTAGAAAGAATAGTTGCTGTCAGCAGAAGAGGCCACCTCAACCACCTCACCAAACAACTTAGCCTCCTTCATGGCCTTGTTAGCCCAAGTGCCAGTATTGAGATAAGCAGCCTTCTTAATCAAGAAGTTTGCCGGAATCTGCATAAACTGCAGAGAAGCACCGCCACCAAGGAAAATCACAGAGTATCCCTCTGGAACATCAAGCAACTCCTTGATAAGAGCCTCAGCCTCATCAATCACAGCTTGGAAATCCGGCGAACGATGGCTGTAGCACATCAGCGAAATGCCAGTGTTGTTGAAATCCAGAATCTGCTTTGCAGTGTTCTCAACGGCCTCACGCGGCAAAAGCGACGGGCCAGCATAGAAATTGTACTTCTTCATCTCTAAGACTTTTAAGTATATATAAATAATAGATTTATGTTTCGACTGCGAATTTACAACTTTATTTTGAACCGACCAAATTATTTGGCGGTTTTTTCAAAACATATTGTAAGTAATTCGTGCAAACATGGATTTAAAATAGAGTATTTCGCTTACATTTCGTCAAATCTTCTATTTGATTTCCTCCACAACGGTACGTATACCTTTGATTTTCTCGCCAGCTGTCATGCGAAGCACTGTTGAGAGTTTTTCTCTTGAAATGGCTGCGTAAGCATATCTTGGCATCACGTCTATACGTCCGATGTCTGACGAGACAAGTCCTCCCTTTTTGCAGAGAAAACCAACAATATCTCCTTTGGATACTTTGTCTTTTTTACCTTTCCCTATATATAAGGTAGCCATGCGGGCCTTAGGTGTTGCGGCCTTCTCTTCATAGTCAAGGGTATACTCATTGATCTCTGCATCCACATAGTCAGGGACTTCTTCATTGGAATTCACCAAGAAGAAGGTTTGTCCGTGCTTATCCCATCGTGCAGTACGTCCTGCACGGTGAACATATGCATCCTCGGTTTCTGGTAAATGATAATGAATAACATTCTCCACATCAGGAATGTCAAGTCCTCGGGATGCAAGATTTGTACTAATCAGGACATTGACACTTCCATTGATAAAACGATATATAGACTGCTCGCGTTTATCCTGCTCCATGCCTCCATGTAAGCGGGTTATGTCAAATCCCATATCTTCCAAACAATCTGCAACCCGATCAACCGAGTCACGATAATTAAGAAAGACTATACTCTTGCTATTGCCCAGTTGACAAAGCAGGCGATGCAAGGTTGGCAGTTTGTCCTTATCGCTTTGCACCTTATTAATAAGGATGCGATGGGATACAGAACTTTGTGGAGACAAGAAGTCAACAATATCCGGTTCTCCCGACAAGGCATCTTGCATGAAATGCGGGATTGAAGTAGCTGGTGTTGCGGAAAGCAGCACTTTACGTTGTACAAAAGGCAGATGGTTTACAAGATGGCTCATTTCATCTTGGAATCCCATTTCCAGACATTTATCGTACTCGTCAATAACAAGGTATTTTACCTTGGAGACTTCAATGTTTCCCTTTTCAATATGATCATTTAGTCTTCCAGGGGTTCCAAAAACAATTTGTGGGCAAACATCCCGCATCTTGCGATGCTCATCCATCGCTGGGCGTCCTCCATATACAGACATCGCACGTAATCCAACCTTCATCGATGCAAACACTTGTTCTGACTGTATCGCTAATTCGCGTCCTGGTGTGACAACGATAGCTTGCACTTCTTTATCTTCCACATCAAGTAATGTGGCCAAGGGAAGAAGATATGCATAAGTCTTGCCCGAACCTGTTGGGGAAAGAACTACTAAATGGCGCCCCTTCTTCAGCATCCTGTTTGCTACCGTTTGTTGCATCGTTGTAAGTTCGATGCCCATTTTGTTGGTTATCTGTTGTATGTCCATATTCTTTGTCTATTTCATAAATTCATTCTTACTGCTTCTTGTTCAACTCATCAAACTCTTTCCCCATGTTCAAGTTTAGGTAAATAGTATAGAGTGGTGGAAGCCAGCGTTCCCGTTGTCCTGCATTCAAAGCACGATATTGCTCCAAATATGGCAGAGCCTCTTTGTAAAGCGCATTGATCTGTTGCCGTTTAGAGCGATACTTTTGCTCTACTTTGTCAAGCTCTATTGCTTGATTGAAATAAGCTAATCCTATGTTGTAATATGCCTCGGTCAGCGAATCCTTCTCTTCCAGCAATTTTTTGCAAAGTGCAATGCTTGAGTCGTATCGTCCCATGTTAAGCAGGATGGAACTTTTCGTCAATCGGAAAAGGATACTTGTGGAGTCTGCCGCCAATGCTCTGTCAACAACCGCAAGAGCGGAGTCATGTTGTTCGTGTTGTTCGTAATAAGCTATGAGACGAGGAAAAAAGAATGCGAAATTAGGATAACGCTCAAAACCGTCTCGCAATGCGTCTACATATTGCGTGGTGTCTCCTTTTAACAGAAAGGCCTCCGCTTGATATTGCCTGACAAAATTGAGCATACTCGTATCGCGCTCAGCAATATCTTGATAGCGAACGATCAGCTCTGGCTTTTTCAATTTATAGCCGCAATACATTGCCCAATAAGCAGCATGGGGCATCAACGGATCTTTGTGGTCGTATTGATAGCCATTGAAGAGCGGCCATTTCGTACTTGCAATATACAACTCATAGTAGTCATAAGCATCTTCGTATTTTTGTTTGCGGGTATAATACACTCCCCCATTGAAAAGGTTGGGACGAATTGAATGAAGGAAGGAAGCATTTTTTTCGCGATGTTCAAGGCGAATTTGTCCTCGTGAATTAGGAAGAGCGTCTATGGAGTCAAAGGCAGCCATTGTCTCAAACAGCTTGCGTGTCACAGAAAACAAAGCCGTAGTATCATAAGTTTGCTTCAAATACAGTTTTTCATTGCCTTGTTCGTATTGCGCAACGAGTGCATCACAAAGCACCGCCCATATTTTAGGGTTGCGCCGATTAGCCGAGTCTTTCAAAAGCCCCTGCATGGAGATAACGGCTTTATCCAAATCTTTACCAGCTTTTACCAAATCACGCGCAGCTTGTATTTGTTTCTTCTGTGCAAACAATGTCGTAGGCAAGAGAATTAAACAAGTTGCCAAATAAATAGTCAGTATTATTATATGATAATTGTTTCCAGCCAACCATACAAGTTTACAACTATCACCCAAAGTTTTCTTCTTTTGCATTTTGTTGTTATCCCTCATGCTTTTATACTAATATCCCCTTTTTGCTATTATTGTTGAAGCGTCATGCCCCCCATGCACCTTCAAACTCAATGCAAAAGTACAAAAAAGATTACAGAAGACTTCGTCATACTCAAAGAATCGCAAAAGCAACATCACTTTTATTGCTTCCGAATAAGGGGCTTCAGCTCGTCCGCTTTTCCTTTTAGCCCCACTTTGTCATATACTGTATAAAGGGGTGTTACCCAGTCCACTTTATTGCGACGGGGGTCCATCGCGCGCACGCGCTCCAAATACTTTGCGGCCTCATACCAAGTGGAGTCATTTACTGTCATGCCATCTCCTTCTGCTGCTTCTGCGCTGTAAGCCTCATAGATTAAGCACAGACCAATATTGTAAATTACTGGGACAGAAGTCGCGTCAATAGCGTCAGCCTGTTTGTAGGCTTCTATCGCTTCCAGCCAATGGCGATTGTGCATTGCCAATTCTCCTTTTAAAATCCAAGGAACAGGAGAGTGCGGATTTTTCTCTAATTGTTCATCTATAAAATGGTCAATATTATGCGCCACTGTTGGACGAGCATAGAACTGCATCATCCATGAGAAATATGTTTCATTAGTTGGGTTAGTAGAGTATAATTCCTTCAGCGCAATAGCGTAATGGAGCGAATCTTCGTTTGAGGCCATGCGCTCACGCATACAACGCACTTTCATCTCTGCTGCGGGAAGAGCCACATCGTTGTATTCCAAAGCCCTATCTGCATAAGCCTCTGCCTGTTGAAATCCACGTGAACGGAAATAGATGACCGATAACTGATAATATGCTGCCCCCCTTTCATCCACTTCGTCACGAAATGCTGAATGATTGTGCGAAGAAAGGTATAGCTTAAGTGCGTCTGCCCCCATATCGGGGTAATGATTATTTGCAAAATAAACACCAGCGTTAATAAGCAGAGGGCGCAAGACAAGCAGTCTGCTCACATTCTCCTCATTAAACTTTGGCTTTATTCTCCCTTTTTTATTTGGCAGATTATCAATGGAGTCACTTCTAAGCGAAAATAGAACGCCTTGCACCACATTTTGATAGAAGCGTATAGAATCTTCGCCGTGGAAAGTCACTACATTATGATATGCCTTTGCCGCATAACGACATAAATCTGATGCTTGCTGCGTGAGTTTTTGTGCGCAAACAAAAGTTGAGGAGAATATGAAAAAAAAGTAAACCCAACAAAGTCTTAGCCCATCTCTAAGATAGAAATGAGCCAAAACTTTTTTGGGCTTACTTGGGGTGTTCATTGATTACTCGCCCATTACGCCTGCATCAACAGCGGCTGCCTCTGTCTCCGGGGCTTTGGCACCCTTAACGAAATAGTAGCAGCCATACAGCGGGTAGGCCCACAAACGCTTGCTCTCCTTGGTCGTGTCAAGATCCTTGGCCGTGAGCAAATAAGAGATGGCCTTGTTATAAACCTCATCAAACTGTGCCTTGGCGGGGCCGGAAATCACACCCTTGACCTTTGCCACAGCATCCTGTGCACGATAGAAGTAGCATTGTCCGATGGAGGCGTTGATTGCGATGCGCTGTGCATCGTCAGCGGCCAAAGGTAATGCTTTCTCCAGCGCATGAGCAGCCTCCTCATAGTTCTTCTTCTGGCTCTCAAATTGTCCCTTCATTACAAGTGCGCCGTAGCTGTTGGGATTCTTGGCCAACTCCGCTGCAACAATACCGTCAGCCTTTGCCTGCTCGCCAATGCTGCTCAGTGTGGTCACCAAAAGAGTGAATACACTAACATTCTCGGGGTCTTGTGCCAGGATAGCCTCCAGTTTTTTGGCATAGCCCACAGAGTCCTCGCGAGTCTTGAGCTGAGCACCAAGAACGGCAAGTTGTAGTTGCTCGGCGTCCTTTGCTCTCTCAGCACTCTTCATGGCATACTTGACATACTTCTCTGCCTTAGCCCAATCCTTGTTCTGATAAGCATAGTAGGTGGCATAGTAAGCAATGTCGTTGAGGTTGGCATCTTTGCTTTGGTCGAACTTGGCAAACATAGGCCACTCTGCGGTCTCTACGTACTCGGCAAGGTATTTGTAAGCATTGGCATCATCATTGGCGTTCTGATAATACACACCGCCATTGATAAGCTGTCCGCGCATCATGTAGAGACGGTCTGCCAAATTTGCATACTTAGGTTTTACCTTGCCCTTGGCATTGGGAAGCTGATCATACTTCACGCACTCCTGTGCGCTGTTGAACGCATCGGCCACAGCCTGATAGAGTCCTGGTTCGTCTACAACGTTGTTGCCTTCCTTGCCAAGCGACTTAGCCGTCTCGTTCTCAATCTCGGCGGCTTGCTCCTTGTCAACTTTGGCCAAAGCCAACTCCGTAAGGTGATTATAAGCCTTGGCCTTCTCTGCATTGTCAGTAATCTGACCAATGCACTGGTTCAGCAACTGAACGGCCTCCGTATAGGTCTTGGCCTTCAAGATAGCTTTAAGCGCATCGCTGTCACCAGCAAAGGCTGTCGATGTTGCAAGCAGCATCATGGCTGCCATCATCATTTTTTTCATGTTTCGTTATTTTTTGATTAAACTTTAGATTATTCTTCCTCGTTGTTCTCTTCTGTATTAGCCTCATCGGGCTGGGATGTTTCAGGCTGCGCACTTGCCGGAGTGTTGCTGTTGGTCATTTCTCCATTGACTTTCTGCCACTGGCTGCGGCTGTCTTCCTCAACCTTTGCTTCCAATTCCGCGCCCATCACCTTGCAAACGGACGCTATGACATCATTCTTCTTCGTGAGATTGATAAGGCGCACGCCCTGCGTGTTACGTCCCATGACGCGAACCTCGGCTACCGCCATTCGAAGAACAATACCACTTTGGTTGATTATCATCAAATCATTTTCGTCATTCACATTCTTGATGGCCACGAGCTTGCCCGTCTTTTCCGTAATGTTCAGCGTCTTCACGCCTTTCACGCCACGACGCGTGAGCGGATAGTCTTCTACCTCCGAACGCTTGCCATAGCCCTCTTGCGAGACGACCATAACCGTTTCTTTCTTCGGATCGTTCACCACAATCATGCCAACAACCTCGTCCTGTCCGTCATTGTCAAGGCGCATACCGTTGACACCAGTTGCCGTACGTCCCATAGTGCGGACTTCCGTCTCGTTAAAGCGAACAGCACGACCATTGCGGTTGGCAAGGATAAGCTGATTGTGCCCATTGGTAAGACGAACATCAACCACCTCATCACCCTCATTGATGGTAATGGCGCGAACACCAATGCTTCTGGGATGAGAATAAGCGTCAAGGCAAGTCTTCTTCACAATACCGCACTTGGTAGCAAAGACGACATAGTGGCTTTTCACAAACTGCTCATCACCCAATCCACGCAAACGCAAGAACGCATTCACGGAGTCTCCCGGATCCAGCGACAACATATTCTGGATGGCGCGTCCCTTAGAATTCTTGTCACCCTCGGGAATATCATAACACTTCATCCAATAGCACTTACCCTTGCGAGTGAAGAAAAGCATGGTCTGGTGCATTGTGGCGGGATAGATAAACTCTGTGAAGTCCTTGTCGCGCGTCTTGGCCCCCTTTGAACCTACTCCGCCACGACCTTGCTCGCGGAAATCGGCAAGCGGTGTGCGCTTGATGTAGCCCAAATGGCTGATAGTGATGACAACTGGGGCATTGGGATAGAAGTCTTCCGCATTGAATTCATGCTCATCGGGAATAATCTGCGTGCGGCGAACGTCCGTAGACTTCTCCTTTACTTCCAGTAATTCCTCTTTCATCACTTCCTTGCAACGCTCTGGATTGTCCAAAATCTCTTGCAAATTGCGGATGGTCTGCATCAGTTCCTCGTATTCTTCACGCAGCTGGTCTTGACGCAAACCTGTGAGTTGCGACAAGCGCATGTCAACAATGGCTTTGGACTGAAGCTCATCAAGGGCGAAACGCTCCTCCAATCTCTTCTGTGCCTCGGACGGCGTTTTGCTGGCGCGTATGATGCGTACAACCTCATCAATGTTGTCGCAAGCAATAATGAGTCCTTGCAATATATGTGCACGCTCCTCTGCCTTCTGCAAATCGAACTTTGTACGGCGGATTGTTACGTCATGGCGATGCTCGACAAAATACTTTACGCAGTCCTTCAACCTCAACAGACGTGGGCGTCCCTTGACAAGCGCGATGCAGTTGACAGCAAAAGAACTTTGCAAAGCAGTCATCTTGAAGAGCTTGTTGAGGATGACATTGGCGTTGGCATCACGCTTCACGTCTACAACGATGCGCATACCCTGTCGACCTGTCTCATCATTGACATTGGAAATGCCGTCCAGCTTGCCTTCCTTTACCAACTCGGCAATATATTCAATCAGTTGTTGCTTGTTGACACCATAGGGTATCTCTGTCACAACGATTTTGTCATGATTGTCATCGCTCTCTATTTCGGCCTTGGCACGCATAAGGATGCGTCCCTTTCCCGTCTCGTAGGCATCTTTCACGCCCTGTATGCCATAGATATAGGCACCAGTGGGGAAATCAGGGGCGGGGATGTACTGCATCAGTTCCTCCGTGGAAATTTCGGGATTGTCAATGTAAGCGCAGCATCCGTCAATCACCTCGCCCAAATTGTGGGTGGGGATGTTGGTTGCCATACCCACGGCAATACCGTTTCCGCCGTTGACGAGCAAGTTGGGTATCTTCGTTGGCATGACGGACGGTTCCTTGAGCGTGTCATCGAAGTTGTTGACCATATCCACTGTGTCCTTGTCAAGGTCGTCCATGATATGCTCGCCCATCTTGGAAAGGCGGCACTCCGTATAACGCATGGCTGCCGGAGAGTCACCGTCAACGCTTCCGAAGTTTCCTTGCCCGTCAACCAGTGTATAACGCATGTTCCAGCTCTGCCCCATACGCACCAGCGCACCATAGATGGAACTGTCGCCATGAGGGTGGTACTTTCCGAGCACCTCACCCACAACGCTAGCACATTTCTTGTAAGGCTGATTACTGAAATTACCTATACGGCGCATGCCTAAAAGGATACGGCGATGTACGGGTTTGAAACCATCACGCACATCAGGAAGAGCACGAGCCACAATGACCGACATACTGTAGTCGATGTAGCTTTTCTTCATCTCTTCCTCGATGTTAATCTTCATGATCCTGTCTTGATCAATCGTCTGAGAATCGTCCATTAAATGTTGTTCGTTTTAATCTTCTTAACCACTCTACTTGCGGGAATTGTGGGAAAATCATACATTTTCTCTTTCCCGCCCTTTCTGTGCCGTCCTCGCCGCCATGGCGTAAGCATCCAAAACGTACAAGGTCGACTCTTGTTTTTGAGGCGAAATCGCCCAGAATGCCCCTGTAAGCGTTTCTAATCCATTTGAGGCACTTTTTTCAAGGTGTAAAAGTACTACTTTTTTTTCATCCCAAAAAGTTCATGACCACATATTTTTGCTTTTATAACACGTTTTTGCCCATTTGCCGCTCAAATAGTCGAAACCAGCTCTTAAGCAAGCACTTTTCATGGCCAAAGTTTCTTGGTTTGGAATGGCAATAAATGCTTCTATTCTTTCAAACTCGTTAGCGCAACTCATAAAATAAAAATGAACAAGAACTGCCTTTCTGGCAGAATGAAGCGAATACGCATCAAACCCCAATTAAGCGATCTAAAAAATGGAACGTATGGTTTTGTCATTCAAAACCTAACCTTTTGCATCACAAAACGTAAGGTTTTGAATGGCAAAAGGTGTCCTTTTGAGAAGTGGTGATAACTTTTAGTGTAATCAATTGTAGAATAATGAATTACGCTGTTTGTGCTATCGTGTCGCAATGTGCACTAATACTCATTGCGAACGCCTCTCTTCTATAATCCAAACAAGCCATCCAAAACAATCAAGAAAATTTTGGATGGCTTGCCTGTATGAAGCTGCCCCGCATGGAGATAGCCGTTATAAGTTGGTGTAAATATGCACTTAGAGCAGCTTAAAGATTTCGCTTGGCGACTTGCGTTTCAATACGTCAAGCGCAAAATCTTTGCCTGCGACAATTCCATGCTCATGTAAGATGCTGTTTATTGTAAGCCGCGCCAACTCCGGGTGATTGTTTTCATCGCTAAGATGGCACAACCAAACATGGCGCAGCTTAGATGTGGCGCTCTCTACTATAGCTCTGGCGCACTCCTCATTGCTCAAATGGCCGTTGGGGCTGCTAATACGCTCCTTGAGATAACGGGGGTAAGCCCCTTTTGCCAATTTCTCTGGTTCATGATTGGCTTCAAGCACAAGGTAATTGGCGCTGGCCACACACTGGCGCACGCCTTCCGTGACATGGCCACAGTCGGTGACAAGCCCAAAGCATACGCCCTCGCACTCAATGCAGTATCCTACGCAATCCGTGCTGTCATGAGGCACGTCAAAAGGGGTTACGGAGAACTCGCCTATTTGTTCCGTTTTGCCTTTCTCCATGTTGTGGGCAAGCGATGAATCAATCTTCTTGCGTACGCACCAATTGGACTGTATGCCTTGATGAACCTTCTCCGTTGTATAGACAGGGATGTGGAAATCGCAGCTAAGCGACCCTACCGATTTCACATGGTCAGCGTGGTCGTGTGTAACAAGTATATGCTTGATGTTGGCAAGCCTAAGCCCATAGTCGTGAAAGTGCTTCTTTAAAGAACGAACACCCACACCACAATCGATCATCAAGCAATCTGTGTCGGTGTAAAGAAGATAACAGTTGCCACTGCTCCCACTCCCAAATGATATAAACCTAAGCATACTCTGTTTTAAAATATTATGCAAAGTTACTCAAAAAAACATCAACAGCAATGGAATGGCAATATTAATTTTGTCTGTTTTAGCGTTTTGAGCAAGTATTCACTGCAAAAAACAAAATGGAACAGACATGGCAGGAGTAATCATTTCGCCTCCAGCCGTATCTGTTCCATTCGCTAAACTTCTTGACTTATTATCCTTACGCCTATCGCGTCAAGTCTGCATCATCGGGCAAACTCTTGAATGCATAGCCTTGTTCTTGCAGCCATTGCAGCGAACGGGGAAGGGCTGTTTTCAGCTTACCGATGCTTTTGAGTGAGTCATGGAAAGTGATGATGGAGCCGTTGCGGGCATAACGCTTGACATTACGGAAAACATCGTCTCCGTTAAGCCATTTGGAGTAATCGCGTGTGACCAAATCCCACATCACTACCCGATAATGCTTCTTCACCCACCAATAGACAGAATGTCGCAACCAGCCGTGTGGCGGACGGAAATACGGCGAATGGATGAGCATTTTTGCCTCTGTCACGTCCACGGCGTAAGTAAGTGTCCAATGCTTGAACGATCCCAAGTGGTGATAGGTGTGGTTTCCCACCTGATGACCTCTTCTTACAACCTCCTCATAGAGTTCAGGGTGCTTACGAACGTTGTCGCCCACCATGAAGAATGTGGCCTTGGCGTTATATTGATCAAGCGTGTCAAGTATGAACGGTGTAGCCTCGGGAATGGGGCCATCGTCGAATGTAAGGTAAACAGCGCGTTCCTCCGGATTCATCCGCCACAAAGCGTGCGGATAGAGAAGCCGGAGGAACGGCGCAGGTTGTTCAATAATCATCGGCTTCCGATGTTACCGCCTCGCAACTGATAGCTCTCCATGAGCGAGGAAAGTTCCTTGACGTGCTTGTCAGCCCATGCCGGATCGTATCGGTCAGTCATTTGGCAAATCGAGATCATCACGCTCAAGTTGACATAGCAATTGTCTTGAGACATGGAGAAGCCTTTGGAATCAAGGGACAGATAGTAGCGCACGTACTGCGCGTTGTCCTTCCACATAGCGTTCAGCAAACGCTCTGCTTCCTTCTTCTTCCCAAGGAGGAAGTAGGCTTGCGCCATTTGACCGCTACCGCTCATGAAACTGAGAGGCACATTATAGTCTGGCAATACCTTTTCCGACTTCTTCAGCACGTTCAACGCCTTTTGCTGCTGTCCGTCCTGAATCAGTTGCAGCGCCAATTCTGCCATCAAGCGACGGTGGGTGAAGCACATACGGAGCACAGTCTCATCAATATAGAGTCCAGGTTGCTCCAAATTGCCCCAGCGGAAGCGCGTCATCACGTTGTCATACATCTTCTTGGTGTCGAAGAGAACATGATCGTAGCTGGCATTACGTTCTGACTGGGTGTAGAACGGTGTGATACGGTTGGCCAGTCCCTCCTGTATGAAGTTGTCGCCAAGGTTCATGAAGTTCTCCTTGCCAACGGTTGTGGCAACATACAGAGGACGTGTCCAGTTGCAATTGGCAATCAATTCCAGCATCATTAAGTCGCTCTTGTAGAGACCTTGTTTGCCTTTCAGCGAGATGGCCATGCGGTCGGGAATCGAATCGCCAGGCAAAAGCATGCCGCTGCGTCGCACTGCATCCTTGTCGATGGTGACATACACCGTATCAGTGGGGATGAGGTGGTTCTGCTCATCACGCGAACGCACCCAATACTTCATGACGTTTTTCAGTTCAAATGGGTCTTCGCCATACAACTGGCGTGCCTCTTCGGGGTTGCTGCGGTAGAAATCGCGCACCTGCTGCTTGAAGTCAGGTACTACACGGACATACTCATTCGTGCCGCTCACATAATCAATGCGAGGCCAAGAAATGGGTAATGCGGGCGAAGAGTAAGCCGGACGCGTCATTTGGTCGATATACCAGTCGGTTGTCAGATAAGAAAGGTTGCATACGCGTGCATCCGTTCTTACGCCTTCCACCTCCTGATTGTACCAAAGCGGGAACGTATCGTTATCTCCATTGGTAAATATGATGGGGTTGCCCTTGTCCTGAAGGGAGACCAGATAGTTGTAACCGAAGTCCCGACAGGTGTAGCGTCCCGAACGGTCGTGGTCGTCCCAAGTCTGCGAAGCCATCTGGATGGGCACAATCAAGCTGATAAGAGAAACCACGGCGGCAGCCACAACGGGGTTAACCTTCAGTCGCTTTACCCATTCCCAAAGTGCAGCCACACCCATACCACACCAAATGGCAAAGGCATAGAATGATCCGGCATAGGCATAATCACGCTCACGCGGCTGGCCAGGTGTTTGATTCAGATAGACAACAATGGCGAGGCCCGTCATAAAGAAGAGGAAGAACACCACCCAGAACTGCTGGATACCCCGTTTGTCGCGGAACGCCTGCCAAAAGAGTCCCAGCAAGCCAAGGAGCAGCGGCATACAATAGAACACATTGTGTCCCTTGTTCTCCTTTAAAGAATCCGGTACAAGGCTTTGGTCGCCCAAGCCGAGCACATGATTGTCGAACCAGTCGAAGCCAGTCAGCCAATTGCCGTGCTCACGCTCGCCATGGCCCTGCAAATCATTCTGTCTTCCCGCAAAATTCCACATGAAGTAACGCCAATACATGAAGTTGCACTGATAGGCAAAGAAGAACTTCATGTTCTCAAACTGCGTTGGCATCTTCACGCCATCAACCATGTGTCCCTTGACACCGCCCATGATGCTTTCATACATCTGTGCGTGGCTATCGCTCCACATACGCGGGAAGAACATATTCTGCTCAAACACCTGCGTCCTGTCATGCCGAACGAGGAAATAACTGTCTTTTTCGTCCGCAGTTTCCTTTTCTTTGGGCTGATAGATGGGGGCTCCATCCTCAAACTTATAGTGCATGCCATCCTCTGCCACAGCAGGCTCTGACGTGTAAGCCTGACCAAAGAAGAGAGGAGACTTACCGTACTGCGTGCGGCTCAGATAATTTCCCAGCGTGAAGATATCCTCTGGCGAGTTCTGATCCATCGGCGGATTGGCTGTGGAACGAATCACGATGAGGGCATAGCTTGAGAAACCAATCATCAGCATCAGCATACATAGCAATGCCGTGTTCTTCAGGCGCGCGCTAACAAAGGCAACTTTCTGCTTCTTGTCCTTACGGTTCAGCAACCAATACATCACCACAAGGATAGCAGCACCCGTGATGAACGCCTGCACACCATAGCCATAGAACGGTACGCCCAACAGGCCAAAGGCCGTTAAAAACGCAATGTTGCCGCGTTTTGAGTTGTCTTTCTGATACGTTTCCCACAATGCCCACACAAAAGAGGTGACCAAGAGGACTATGTAAATGATGACACCCGTATTGAACGGCATGCCAAGCGTGTTAACAAAGAACAACTCAAACCATCCACCTACGGTGATAATGCCTGGTACTACGCCATAAAGCACGGCAGCTACAATGATCACAGAGACCGCCAAAGCCAGCAACGAGCCTTTAAGGTTGGCCTCTGGCACTTTCTTGTAGTAGTAGACGAGTACAATGGCAGGAATACACAGAAGGTTGAGCAAGTGAACGCCAATGGAAACTCCCATCATATAGAAGATGAGCACAAGCCATCGGTCGCTGTGGGCTTGGTTGTCGCAATTCTCCCACTTCAAGATAAGCCAAAATACGACCGCCGTAAATGCGGAAGAATATGCATAGACCTCTCCTTCAACGGCAGAGAACCAAAAAGTATCGCTGAATGTATAGATGAGCGCACCTACAAGCGCGGAACCTTCAATGGCAATGGCCTGCGACAGCGCGGGCGCCGCGCCATCGCGAACTATAAGGCGACGTACAAGGTGGCTGATGGTCCAGAAGAGGAACATGATACATACAGCCGAAAGCAATGCGCTCAACGTGTTGACCATGCGGGCAATCTGAGTGGCATCGCTGGCAAACTGGCTGAACAAATTGGCCGTAAGGGCAAAGAATGGTGCCCCGGGGGGATGACCGATTTCGAGCTTATAGCCCGATGTGATAAACTCCGGACAGTCCCAAAAGCTGGCTGTCGGCTCAATAGTGGAACAGTAAACGAATGCGGCAATCGCGAAGACCACCCATCCGAGGACAATATCCACCTGCTTAAACTGTTTCATAAGCGTTATTAATAATGCTTTTTAGCCCACAAGGCGTAGCGCGCCCATGCGGCCTTGATGAATATTTCTTTTTGATTGGGTGCAAAGTTAGCAAAAAAGGAATAAATGGAGAAAAGATATAAGAAAAAAGTCTGTCTGTCAATATCATAAAAAAGCGGAAAAAGATTTAAGCAAAAAGGCATCGAAAGCATAATTGCAACACGCGGAAATGTCTCTTGGAAATGCATCAACACTGGTGCAGCATGGCAAAAGGTGTGGTATTGCTGCGCAAAAGCGGCTGTTTCACCTTGCAAAAGGTATGGTTTTGTCTTCTTAAACCATACCTTTTGCAATTGGTTGATATTCATCTGTTTATAAGCGCGTTTATACTGTAATGTCAGACAGCTTGTTTAAAACAAGCAAGCGGCGATATTCAAGGATTATTCCCCGAATATCGCCGCTTGCATCCATCCCCTAAGTGTTATCGCTTGTCTGTGACTCCGTACTTAATCCATTCTTCTTGGAGAAAATTATTGCGCACGACAGCCTTGGTATTGATAAAGGCATTTTTGCATTCGGTCAGAATCGCATTGGTCTTTTTCACTTGCTCAGAAAGTTTGACGCGAAGCGTTTCTACCTCCTTGGCATTCTCCTGCAGTTCCTCCAATCTCTGCTGCATGGCATCCAAAGATTCCAGACAGATTCCTTTGTCCCTTACTTCATCCAAACGGCCTCTCAAAGCGTTTATAAGCGTGGCACTTTTCTGAACTTGCAAATCGATTGTCTTTGACATAATTATAATTCATTTAATACAGTTATTCAATCTCGATATTGCAAATTTACCTCTTTTTCTCGAAAAGCGCAATGTTATGCGATTTAAAATTTAGGGATATTTAACAAGAAATCCAGCTATATTTCTCCTTGTTTTTCCCGTTCTCTCACCCGCTCGCAGCATTGTTCCATAAGCCATTTTGGTGTGCTTGTTGCCCCACAGATGCCCACAGAATTAACCCCCTCAAGCCATTCGCCCTGTATCTCGTCGGCACGCTCTATCCGATAGCTGTTTTGATTGACTCGCTGGCACTCATTGAAGAGCACGCGACCATTTGAGCTCTTGCCGCCGGCAACGAAAAGGATGAGGTCGTGGCGGGCTGCAAATGCGGCAATGTTGGGCATACGGTTGGCCACTTGTCGGCAAACGGTGTCAAAGTAGCGGAATGTTGCTCCTGCGGCGATATGCTCTTGGATGTAAACGATAATGCGATGATAGTCGTCAAGATTCTTGGTCGTTTGCGAGAAGAGATATATCCCTCTACAGAAATCAAGTTTCTGCACGTCATCCAGCGTCTCCACCACGATGGCCTTGCCATGTGTCTGCCCGACAAGTCCCAAAACTTCCGCGTGGCCTTTCTTTCCGAAGATGACAACCTGCGCTTCCGGCTCGCGCTCATACTGCTTCTTGACGCGTCGCTGCAAGGCAAGCACCACGGGGCAAGTGGCATCAATAATTGTAATATGGTTGCGCTCGGCCGTCTCGTAAGTTGATGGAGGCTCGCCATGAGCGCGCAACAGTACTGTGGCGTCATGAAGCAGGGCAAACTCCGCATGGTCGATGGTCGTCAAGCCCTCGCGGCTCAGGCGTTCCACCTCCATTCCATTGTGAACAATATCTCCAAGGCAGTATAACTTCCTCCCTGCCTTCAACTCCTCTTCCGCTTTCCTTATGGCAGTGGTAACGCCAAAGCAGAAACCACTGCCGTTGTCTATCTCTATAATCATATTTGCTTGCACAAAACTTCCCTATGTATTATCAAAGAATTTACTTTCTATTTTCCTGTAATCGAGTTGGGTATGACACAAATGTTCTTTCCTTGCGCTCTCCCACTATACTCCGAGGCGTAAGCGCACTGCACCGTACAGATGCCCATTTGGTAATCTCCCTCACGATCCACATAATATTCCGTCTCTATAATGTGACGTCCCTTGGCCATTTTGTCGAAGAAGAAGTTGGCGGCTTGGTCACGTTGCTCAATATAGCAGCCTCGTTGGTATCCGCTACGTTGAGAAACTGGCTCAAGGCAGGCCGCACGCTTGTCTTGAATTTGCACAAAATCATAGTCTCTGTCTGCTTGGATAGTCAAGCGAACGCGCACCTTGTCGCCGATTTTTAGCCTTTTCACAGCGTTGCCCTTTTCATTGAGCACTTCGCGATGGATGCTAAATCCTGCGGAAGAAGACTTTGTTTCGCTTAAAGGCTGAATGTATTGCACATAAACTGCGCCCCAAGCAGTGCCCTTGGATGTTTTTTCCACGACAAGCTTTTGTGGCTTTTTCCCGCCAGAGAGTGTCTCTTCATGATGCACGTAGCCCAATCCAGCATTTGCTTTCAGTTGTAGCTCCTTGCCATCAAGTAAGAATCGCGCTTGTTCCGTAATAGGGTTAGCCAGTTCTGTAATATGTCCCGCATCTGCAAAAGCCCAAATAGCATTCACAGAGTTAATGGGAGTATCCCATGCTTGAGTGCGTTTGCTCTGCAACAGCCATTGACGCATCTCTTGAATGGTCAAAGAATCTTTGGGAGTAACCATTTTAATAGCTTCAATAGCGGCCACTTCGGTTGGTATTCGATAGTCAAACCAACTGTAATTCGCAGCCGGGGTGTCGAAATAACGCCCTATGCCCTCTTTGTACACTGTGTATTCTTTTATACTTTGTACATAATCCTTAGCCTTATCCGCATAACCATATAAGGAAAGAATAACTGCCGTGTTGGCTTTTCCATAAATGGACAGCGCAACAGGCTTCTGGCTCAACAAACGGAGCAGGTAGTCCGTATCCTTTGTTGACTTGCGGCCAGCAAGGGCGTTGATATAAAGATAGTCGCACAACTCATCGGAAGGCATTGTCTGCTTCACTCCGTGCTTCTCCATATCTTTCAGTGCCAAAACACGCTCTGCTACCTTTTGGTCGAGGAACTTAAAGGCTTTGTTTGTAACACTTTCAAGGTTCTCTTGCCGCCCCGTCATCGCCTGTAAGCGTACTAGCATCTTCGTTACGGCTACAGTCATGTAGAGACTTCCGTCCATTCCTTCCCACCAGGAGAAAGAACCATCAGGCCGTTGTAGCTTCTCCAATGCTTGCAATGTGTTTTCTTCCGCTTGTTTTAATTGATTTTCATCGAAATAAAGAGCTATGGCGCGATGCTGCTCTACCTCTTTTTGTGCACTTTGCATCCATGGGGTTTCGCTCAGCACAAAGCTCTTCAAGTCTTGATTCTTCTCCAGCTGGCTTTGCAATGAAGATTGTGTACCACATTCTCGCTTCCATTGTTCAAAGATACCTTTGATTTGCGGATTCTTATTAACGATATGGCGTGCGAGCGTATTGGCATAAAGTGATGCTGTAAGCGATATGGCATTCTTTTCATTAGCATCCGCAACATAAGGCAAGGCTTGAATTATCAGCCAATTGGGATTATTGGTATATTCAATTGTGAGCCGTGCATTCTCAATATCTTTTCCCGTGAAGAGTTTTTCCAAAGCAAACAATCTCTTACCCTCGCCCATTTGCGAGAAAGGCAAGGTGTTAATCACATACTCTTTGTTTGCCAATACTGGAAGATAATGTTGTTCTCCATCGCCAAAATCTGCTCCCTCTGCCATGACACGTGCTATGAGCAACCTCTCATGCCCGTCCAATACCGAAGGTGGAATAGCAAAATCAACTCCAACAGTGTGCTTACCTTCCACTGTAAATGGTTGTTCTTGTTGCCAGACGGTCTGATTTGTCGCAGGATCGAGAAGTTGAAAGCGCGTTGTTCCTTGTAAAACATTCTCAGTGGTGTTGCTAATGCGTGCTGACACCATCACCCTGTCTCCTTGACGGATAAAGCGCGGCAGGTTTGGCTCTACCATAATGTCTTTTCGTGCCACAATGTCAGCCTCAATAAGTCCATTGTTCATATCGCTATCATGCGCCAATCCCTTGAACTGCCAAGTCGTAACGCTTTGTGGAAGTTTGAATTTCATAGAGACAAAGCCCAAGCTATCAGTACGAAGTTGTGGATAAAAGAATGCCGTATATTGCAAATCCTCACGCAGTTGCATGTTTGAAACTTGCTCTAACTCCGCATTCAGCGAGCCTGTGGGCGTAGCATTCTCTTTCATATCCATCATGCTGTTAGTCTCCACGCTTGCCTGTTTGGCGTAGAGAGCCTTGGGCGATGCGCCTCGTATGCGAACAGAAGTTCCCAAAACTGCACTTTCAAGGCCAAAAGTCCCCCTAACAGTCATTAAACGTCCAATATATTCTTCATCAAAACGACTAAAAGACAAGGCTTCTACCGACAAAGGAGCATAACGTGCAAAAGCATTAGCCCATACGGGAAGCGACTCTCTCCCCCGCCATTGGGCAAAAGGCAATTGGGTATTCATATTAACTCCCGCCTCCCAGTGGTGCGGTGCAATTTGCAAAAGACTTTTGTCAAAGAGCGTAGCCATCAATTGTGCCTCAGCAGGAGTGCCGTCTGCTTTCTTTACCTCAAGCGTCCATTCCTCTTCTTGCCCTGGGGCAAGACAGTCGCGGAAAGTTTTCCATGTAAGTTTCAGTTCCTTATTGGGCAAAGGGCGACTGATGGTAGCAGAATGTGTATAGGTAATGCCATCATGCACCCATGCATAGCTCAAGCGCAAACCGTCACCGTACTCTTCTTTATATGTAAACTCTTGTAAGGCAAGTGCATTATTCAGCGTAAGGCTTCCACTCTCCAACACCTTTTCTTTGGCAATAATAGTATAAACGATATGCAAGCTGTCGTCACTGGCTCCTATTTGGATGCCTACGGGAGAGCCATCACTCGGAAAGACCTCACTGGTTTGATAGAACCAATCATGTGTTTCCACAACAGGAGTTTTGTCTTGCAAAGAGAACGCCACAAATTCGTGCTTCAATGTGTCATTGTCACAAAGAGCATAGAGTGTCCACTTGCCAGATTTAACTCCTTCAAGGGGCTGCTTCTTGTTGGTTGGGCAAGTTCGTGATGCTTGTTTCGCCATTTGCGAATCGTTAAGTTGCTCCTCGCTTGCAAAGATACCGTACCGTACAACCGCATCAACGGCTTCTCCTGCTGCATTTTGATATTGAAGAATAAAATGGGAAGCGTCACCAGACAGAATCTTTTTGGGCATATCTGTGCTGAGGAACGCAACCTTGCTACCTACCGGGACGAAAGCAATGCCCTCATGGCTCTCGCCGGCTAAGTCTGTTACCTTAGCGCGCACTTGAAAACGATAAAACGCACGCAAAGACTTCAAGGTCTTATTCAACACCAATGGCACATCAACTTTCAGCGTGCCATCTTCTCCCGTAATCGTCTCTGCTTGATAAATGCTCTCGGAGGGTTCGTTAAAATTTCCATTGTATCCGCCCCTCCACCATGTTGGGCGACATGATACGGTATATTCCACTTTCGCTCCTTGCACTGGCACTCCGCTATAAGTCATGGCGCGGCCTAGAAGTGTTACGGTATCGCCAAAGGCATACTTCTCCTTGTATTCATCGAACAAAACCTCGAAGGTCGGACGTTTATACTCTTCTATTTGGATGCTCGTTACTGCATGCTCGCCATCCACGCTCGCCTCCAATGTAAAACGCCCGTTCAATCCCGATGTTGGAAGCACGAACTGTGCCGAAGCAGTGCCAAAATCATCCGTAGTCAATGCTTTTTTCTCTACCTCCCGATAGTTGGCGTCACGAAGTGTAAGCGTCAGTTGCTTGCCAGACAATACTTTGGTTTCTATACCCAACAGTGTCCACGCCATTACGTTGGCATAGACCGTTTGCCCCGGGCGATAAACGCTTCTGTCTGTGAAGACCGAGGCTTTGGTTGTCATAGCTTTGTTTGAGGAAAAATAAAAATTTGACCAACAGCTGCTGGCAGGAAACGCCTTGTCCCGTAACGTGCTAATATAAATATTATTAGGCTTTCGCTTCTCATCAAACTGATAAAGCAATTCGCCCTGCTGATTAACCGACTTAGTTATCGTTTGTTTTGTTTTCCCATATCCCGTGGAGAGTGTGACAGAAGCATTGGGCACAGGCTGCCCATTGTCTGCACGCACAACAACATAGCGAATTTGGTTGCCCGGCAACTCTTCATAAAGAACCCGCAGGTTGCTTACGGCTATAAGTCGCCGTTGCGTCTCCACCTTGCTATTATTGCAATCAAACTCCAACAAATAGACACCATTTTTCAATAAAGGCAGTAACAGTGAGTCTTGGCACATCTCGTAGGGTGCCTTGTTGCGAAAATATGCCGTAACCGTTTGCGTTGTTCCTTTAACTAAATGCTGCTGCAAACGACTTCTTCCTCTATCTCCCAAACGTGCAAAGTCACTCAGCAGGCGATCGTCTCCAGCAAGATCAGTACGCGTTATGTGCACGCGTAGTTCTGACACGTTTCTCACATCTTGTAAATAGAGCATTCCCCGCTTTGCCGGATGAAGCATTCCCTCCATTTGGGCACTAAAAGCAGAGGACGTCAGCTCTTCACGTGCGTTGCGCAACAGATTCATTTCTTTCCAATTCCCCCACTTTCCCAAAGCCATATTCAAATAATCATAGCATGCATGACGCTCTTCGTTGGTCGCCCTGGGCATGGATTGATAACGCCGAATAGCCGCATGACCGCAAATTTCTAAGTCGGCGTATTCCGAAACAACCGAGTCTAAACGCTGGATGTTGTAGCCGGCAAGGCGAGTGGCCAAAAGGCAGGCTGCCGCACGATTGCCATGAGCCTTGTAGTATTCCAATAATTTGCGTTCATTGCCTGTTTCAAGCCCAATGAGATGCAGAAGGTCATGACCAAAAACCGAACTGTCAACTTCTTTTGTCACCAACGGAGCGTAATCATCCACATGGGTTTGGGCAAGCACTTTAAGGTTGGCCATAGCCTTGTAGGCATACTTCTCACGCTTCTTCTCGCTTTCGTCAAGGTCTGGATGGGCGGAATAAATCTTAGAAAGCACCGTGGAATAAACAGCCCCCAGTGCTGTTTCTCCCGCTTCGGCTTCGGCTTTGACGAGGATTTGCAACTGGGGCGTGATGGAGTCGGGAGAAATCTGACACAGCGTTCCCGCCCTTTGGCACGTGGCCGCAAGCAATTGTCCATACGCGCGCTCCTTGGTGGCTTTGTTTATAATCTGATCAAGTATCGTAATTTGTGCAAGTGGCTGGTCCTTTGCTTTTGCCACTTGCACTTGCTTCCATAGCGCATGATACCCTTGTGAGCACACTGTCATGGGCACTATAAGAAAAAACGCCAAAACGGAAAGTAGCTTTCTCATCGTCTCATTTCTTAGTTCAACACCTTAAAGTTATCATGATGCCATTCGGCTTAAACATCCGATGGTTGGCAAACTTAGCCGTTCGCTATGACACAGATAAACTTATGTGCAAAAATAGCATTTTCCACCGTAATCAGCAAAAGTTTTTGATGGGAAAAGAGCTGCATACAACCTTTTTAACGAATTTGTTTATAGGCCAAACAGGAAGATTCCTTTACCCTTAGCTGCAAGAAGAATGGCTGGCAAACGCTCTCTAAAAAATAAAACGTAACCTTTCGCACAGCAAAACCATACCTTTGGCATCATAAAAGGTATGGTTTTGTGATGCCAAAGGTATGGTTTTGCTGTGTATTTAATAATGCGGTTGTAAGTATTTGCTTTTCAGTGCCTTGTGATAGTTTCTTTAAAGTTGAGCTTTTGTGTTTCACTTAAAGACAAATGGCGGCACCTTATAATATCTTTTGTACGAGGCGACTTTCAAAAAGTACTTCTTTTGAAGTTGATTTCCCCTCTTTTTTATCACTCTAAATCAGCTAAATTAAAGATACGGGCGACATTCTCGTTTGTGCGTTTCGCCATTTCTTCCTCGCTCACACCATAAGCAGCGGCCAGCACGCGCAAAACCTCCACAACAAAAGCACTTTCATTGCGTTTGCCACGATGAGGCACGGGAGCCATATAGGGGCTGTCTGTCTCCAAAACGATGCGATCGAGCGGTACAACTGCGGGCAAGTCTTCCCGTAAATGGCTACTCTTGAAAGTAGACACGCCACCAACGCCCAAAGAGAACTTCTTGAAGCGCAGGAATTCGGCCGCCTCTTGCTGGTTTCCAGTGAAGCAGTGGAATACACCACCAGGTAGCTCTTCTTCATATTTCCGCAGAATGTGAATCATTTCGCCTTGCGCCTTGCGGCAATGGAGCATGAGAGGAAGTTGCGTCTCCACGCTCCAACGTACTTGTTCCTCAAAAGCGCACATCTGCTCGTGCTCGTATTCACGGCTCCAATAGAAATCAAGGCCACACTCGCCAATGGCGATAATATTCGAATCGAGATACGGTTGCATTTGGCGGAGCACCTCTTCCCAATCCCCACGCACTTCCTCGGGCTGCAATCCTACCATCGGAAGGCAGTAGCCATTGTACTTCCGGCAAAGAGAAAGCACGCCGGATATGCTTTTTAAGTCAATGGAAGGGATGAGAATCCTGCCCACTCCGGCTCTTTGAGCACGGGCAATCACGTGAGGGAGGTCTTCCTTGAATTCCTCTCCGTCCAAATGGGCATGCGTGTCAATACAAATCATTTCTTCCTTCTCATCATTTTTTCTGCGTAGGCGTACAGTTCACGCTTGTTCTCTTCCGACACAGAAACAGCGGCAAGGTACTTTTTGCTCTTCTCAAAGTACTCGTTGATTTTGGTTTTTGCTAGTTCGCCAATTCCCAATGCGTCATAGATGGCGGTAACCGCGCTTACTTTATCCTTTCTATCAAATGTTTTCTTTGCTATCCATTGCTCCAACTCGGTTCGTTGTGCAGCATCGGCACGCAAAAGCGCATTGATCAGCATGTATGTCTTCTTGTTTGAGGTGATGTCGCCGCCGATGGCCTTTCCAAAAACTTGCTCGTCACCGTACACATCTAAATAATCGTCCTGCAATTGGAACGCCAATCCCATCTGTTCGCCGAACCGATAAAGATTGTCGGCGTCGCTTGCGGAAGCCCCGGCAAGGATTGCCCCCATCTTCAACGCACAAGCCAGCAGGACGCTTGTCTTCAAACGAATCATTTCGATGTATTCCTCCTCAGTGACATCGTTACGCAGTTCAAACTCAATGTCTAGTTGTTGGCCCTCCCCTATCTCCAGTGCCGTCTCTGTAAAGAGGTCTAACACGGAGCGCAAGTGCCCCTCATCGCACTGGGACATACTGCGATAAGCCAAAACCAGCATGGTGTCGCCAGAGAGGATGGCTTGGTTGGCATCCCATTTCACGTGTACGGTCGGTTTGCCACGCCGTTTGTCGGCATTGTCCATTAAGTCGTCATGCAGCAAGGTGTAGTTGTGGTAAGTCTCCAAAGCACAAGCCTGTGGCAAAATGCGCTCCGGGTCGTTGCGGAACAGATTGTAGCCAAGGAGCATCAGTGTGGGGCGGATGCGCTTCCCACCCAAGGACAACACATAACGGATGGGGTCGTAAAGCCCCTTGGGACTACGGTCATCGGGCATGGAGACCAAATAATTGTTCACTAATTGCAAAATCTCGTCAGCTGTGAGCATCTTTCTTAATATTGATTGTTTTAATTTTTACGGAATTAATAGAGGTGTTGATTGACTTGCGTCTTCTTTTTGTTTGGCGACGAAGAATTTTTTGTCTATAATTTGAAAACTATGGGAATCTCAACCATCGACCGGCAGGGCTTGCCATGGTCGATTCCGGCTTTCCAACGTCCCATTTGGCGTATCACCCGTAGGACTTCTTCGTCAAACAACGTACCTCCGGAGGTTTCCAAATGAATGTCGCTAACGCTGCCATCGGCTTCAACGATAAACGCAACGTTTGTAACGCCCTCCAGTTTGGTGCTCCGCGCTTGCGGAGGGTATACCAGCGTTTTGGTAATCCATTTCATAAAGGCGACCCAACCGCCCGGAGGGGTCGGCGTTTCAGTCAGTACTCGTTCCTTGTCGTGTGTTTCTGTCTCATTGACAGGTATGGAGGGAGGGGCTTTGAGGGTCACTGGGGAAGGAGAGTTCAGCTCTTGGTGAGCCTTTTGCGGCTCATCCACGACAACAATTGCTGACGGATTGTCCTCTCTTCCGTCATAGGCAGCGTCATTGTTTCTTGCTTGCTCAGTTCCTTTGTCTGACGCATCAATGCGATTATGGTCGGAAATGCGCACATTAAGCCTGTCGGCCACCTCGTCATGCGACTTTTGCGAGTGAGCCGAAGCGTCTTCCTCGCGATCTATTGCTACGATTAAATCTGGGTCGTGTTGCATCTTCTTAGGGTCAAGATTGGCCATATTGCTTTCTGGCTCACCCTCCGTGGAATACTCCAAGGCTGTATAGGCAAGCGACAATGCCACCACCAGCCCCAGCAAAAAGCCTTTAAGGCGGTGTCGTTCAAGGTCGGCGTGTCTTGATTTCTTGATTTCCAATTTGCTTGAACACTAAAAAACACCTTTTCCCGTTATCTTGA
This sequence comes from uncultured Prevotella sp., assembly GCA_964487905.1. Taxonomy (GTDB): domain Bacteria; phylum Bacteroidota; class Bacteroidia; order Bacteroidales; family Bacteroidaceae; genus Prevotella. Next base: position 34,624 of record CAZASQ010000007.1, read on the forward strand.
CGGAATCAGGCGAATGCCATTTTCACTTGCAAAAATAACGAAGATATTTGAAAAAAGCAGTATCTTTGCTGGGAAATTAGAATACATTAAATGAAAAAAGCCATTTACGCCCTGCTGTTAACGATTTTGCCCGCCATAGTACAGGCGCAAGAAAGCCAAACAGGATACAATTTTCTCCGTCTTCCTGTAAGCGCACATGCCGCAACTTTGGGTGGAGAGAATATCACAATCATCGAGGATGACCCCTCATTGATGTTCTCCAATCCTGCATTGGCCGCCTCGGTGAGTGACCGGACGGTGGGATTGAACTACATGAACTATATGAGTGGCGTTAATTATGCCAGCGCATCTTATACAAAAGTTGCTTCCGAGAAAGCCACAATCGCAGGCGGCCTGAAATATATCAACTATGGTTCGATGAAAGAAACTGATGCCGAAGGCAGAGAATTGGGTACTTTCTCCGCCAACGAGTTTGCCTTGGAGGGCATTCTCGCTTATCAGCTGGCACGCAACGTTGTGGGTGGAATCACCGCCAAATATGTTTATTCCCATATTGCTGACTATACCGCCATGGCAGTTGCCGTGGATTTGGGCTTAAACTGGTATATTCCCGAAAAGGAGTTGTCGTTAAGTGTTGTGGCCAAGAACCTTGGTGGCGAAGTGAAAGCCTATAATGAGGATTTCAGCAAGTTGCCCTTCGACCTGCAAGTGGGTGTTAGCAAGACTTTCGAAGCTCTGCCTGTGCGTCTTTCCGCCACACTTGTAGACATGACACACTACGACTATCGGTTTGCCAATCACCTTGATTTCGGTGCGGAAATCCTTTTCTCGGAGAGCATTTGGGCTGGATTGGGCTACAATTTCCGCAAGGCTGACGAGATGAAAATAGGAGAAGGCGATGAGGAAAGCGCACATGGAGCAGGTTGGAGTTTTGGTGGTGGTTTGAATTTGGAACGTTTCCGGCTCAACGTTGCTTACGGAACATATCATGTCAGTAGCCATTCGCTCATTCTGAACGTTGGATATAGTTTTTAAGCGCGAACATTCCTTTATGCAAAATGGTTCGTTTCCAAAACACCTCAATCAAGAAAGAAAGGATATTTTTTTACCAATCATAAGAATTAATGAAACGGATAACTATCGCTATTGACGGACACAGCTCATGCGGGAAAAGCACAATGGCCAAGGAATTGGCGCGCAATCTGGGCTACATCTACGTGGACACGGGCGCAATGTACCGTGCTGTAACGCTTTATGCCTTGCGCCATCACTTGTTTGATGCCAACAATCAGATAAATTCATCGGAACTGGAAGCCGCAATGCCGCAAATAAGTATCGCTTTCCAACTCAATGATGCAACCCAACACGCTGACACCTTCCTTAATGGGGAGAATGTGGAAAGTGAGATACGAGGCATGGAGGTGTCACAGCGCGTAAGCATTGTTGCCGCACTTCCTTTTGTACGCTCATCTCTTGTCAAGCAGCAACAAGAGATGGGGCTTGGCAAAGGCATTGTCATGGATGGTCGCGACATTGGCACCGTTGTATTCCCCGATGCCGAATTGAAAATCTTCGTTACTGCATCAGCGGAGGTGCGCGCACAACGGCGTTATAAAGAGTTATGCGCTAAAGGAGAAAATGCCAACTTCGAAGACATCCTGCATAATGTGCAAGAGCGTGATTATCTTGACAGCCATCGCTGTGTGTCGCCGTTGCGTAAGGCCGATGATGCCATCGTGCTCGACAACAGCAATATGACCATTGATGAGCAAAACCAATGGCTTATGCAAGCTGTAAATGAGAAAAGCAAAGAATAGAAAATTTGCTTTTTGGGATTAACAATTCCTTTTCAAGAACACTTAAAGTTTTACGTGAATTGCGAAACGTATGGTATTGCATGGCAAAACTATACGTTTTGTTTTGCAATACCATACATATTGCCTTGCAAAAGGTAACCTTTTGCAAGGCACGAAAAAGAGGTGTCACATCCAAGTATACATCTACATCCTAACAACAGTAACCCGCCAATGAGTTTCATAGACTTATAAAGTCATATATGTAACATTCTTTTGATGCCATAAGAAAAGGAGTTGCCCTCCCCTATTTGGAGAAAGGCAACTCCTTTTGTCATATATATTGGAGAATACTCATCGTTTCCTAATCACGATAGTTGCTCTCCAGCTTTCTCTGAATGGCCAAATTTTAGTTCAACCACTTAACGTAGCAGAAGTCCTGACGGTGAGGAAGCTGTTCGTTCTTCGGATACATACGCACCGCGCACTTGTAAGCTCCAGCCTCATCGGCCTCGAATGTCACCTTGAACGTGAAGACATTACCCTCTTGCTTCACCATCTTGAAGGGGTAAACCTTGTGGATGTTGAGGTCATTGCTAGGATTGTTATCCAGGGTAACCAGCTCCAACCCTACGGCATCATTCAGCCCCTGCTCGTCAATGGAGTAAGTGAGCGTGATGGGCTTACCCGTGGCAATATCCTGCAATGCGCTTTCGTCTTTTTGCACCACATGAATGCCGTCCCAACGCTCGGCAACACTCTCCTTCCAGTGGGCAATCTCTTTGGCCAAGGCATTGCCATTGGCTGAGAGTTGCTTGAAGCGGTTGGCCTCTTTGGTATAGAACTTATCGTAATAGTCATCAAGTTGACGCTTCATCGTATAGTGCGGAGCAATGGTGGCGATGGAGTTCTTAATCACTTTCACCCATCCTGCACTGTAGTTGTTGCTTCCTCTGTTGTAATAGAGCTTGATGATGTCGTTCTCCAACAGCGAATAGATGGTGGCAGCATCAAGTTGATCCTGATAAGCTTGGTTCTGATAGGTGCGCTTCTGCGGCAAAGCCCATCCTGCGCCCTCACGGTAGCCTTCCACCCACCAGCCGTCCAAGACTGAAAGGTTGACAACTCCGTTCATCTCGGCTTTCTCTCCAGATGTTCCACTGGCCTCCAGCGGACGTGTCGGAGTGTTCATCCAAATGTCAACACCGCTGACCAAGCGACGCGCCAAGCGCATATCATAGTCCTCAAGGAAGATAATCTTGCCAAGGAACTGCGGCATTCGGGAAATCTCGAAGATGCGCTTGATGAGGCCTTGGCCTGCTCCATCGGCCGGGTGAGCCTTGCCGGAGAAGAAGAAAAGTACAGGACGCTCGGGGTTGTTCACGATCTTCTCCAACCTTTCAAGGTCGGTGAAGAGCAAATGAGCGCGCTTGTAGGTGGCAAAGCGGCGGCAGAAGCCAATCATGAGCGTGTTGGGTGTGATGCGCTCAATAATGGACATCACCTTGGCGGGGTCACCTTGGTTGCGAAGCCACTGCTCTGTGAACTTGTCACGAATATATTTTACGAGCTTGTTCTTCAGAGCCATGCGCGTCTCCCAAATCTTCTCATCGGGAACATTGTAGATGGCGTGCCATATACTCTCGTTGCTTTGATCCTGCATGAAGCCCTTGTCGAAATGCTCGTCATAGAGTTTGCGCCACTCTGTAGCCGTCCATGTGGGGAAGTGAACGCCATTGGTGACATAGCCCACGTGGTTTTCCTCGGGATAATAGCCCTTCCAAAGCGGGGAGAACATCTTTTGGCTCACCCATCCATGAAGTTTTGACACACCATTGACCTCTTGGCAGGTGTTGCAAGCGAAAGTACTCATGCAGAACTGTTCGTTGCGGTCATCCGGATTCGTCTTTCCCATTCCCACGAACTCCTCCCAAGAGATGCCAAGCTTTTGAGGATAGCCTCCCATATACTTGCCAAAGATTTCCTCGGAGAAGTAATCGTGACCAGCGGGTACGGGAGTGTGAACCGTGTAAAGCGAGCTGGCGCGCACAAGCTCCATGGCTTGGTTAAAAGTCAGCCCCTCTTCAATGTAGTCGCACAGGCGCTGCAAGTTGCACAAAGCCGCGTGCCCCTCATTGCAATGGTAGATTTCTTTCTTGATGCCCAGCTTCTTCAATGCAAGCATGCCACCAATACCCAGCAAAATCTCTTGCTTCAGGCGGTTCTCATTGTCTCCACCATAAAGATTATGGGTGATAGGCTTGTCATATTCCGAGTTCATTTCGTTATCCGTATCGAGCAAATAGAGCTTGATACGACCGACATTCACTTGCCAAACAAGCGCGTGAACCTGGTAATTCAGATAAGGAACGTCCACAATCACTTGATTGCCATGCTCGTCAAGCACGCGTTCTATGGGGAGAGCATTGAAGTTCTGCGCGTCATACTTTGCTATTTGCTGTCCGTCCATGGAAAGCGTCTGGGTGAAATAGCCAAAACGATACAGGAATCCTACTCCGCACAGATCCACATTGGAGTCAGAGGCTTCCTTGAGGTAGTCGCCTGCCAGCATGCCAAGGCCTCCGCTGTAAATCTTCAGCACTTGATTGAGACCGAACTCCATGCAAAAATAAGCCACGGAGGGACGGTTTGCGTCTGGCTTTACGTCCATATACTCGCGGAACTTCTTGTAAACATCATGCACTTTGTCCATAATGTCTTTGTCCTTGACGATCTTTTCCTTGCGATCGTAGCCCAAACGCTCCAACAGCAATACGGGGTTGTGTCCCACTTCTTCATAAAGCGCCTCGTCAAGGCTCTTAAATAGGTTGCGTGCCTCGTAGTTCCATGCCCACCACAAGTTGCGTGCAAGCTCGTCAAGACACTCTAACTCTTTCGGAAGGCTTGACTTGACGTTCACTTCCCTCCATTGAGGTTCGTTGGCGTAATCCGATTTAATTTTCATTTTCTTTTGTGTTATCTATTGTATCTTCTGTTACTCTCAAATAATTATCCTAATACCGTGCCGCCCACTTTACCTCAAAGAGGGCGACACTCTTCCTAACGCTTCGCTTACAATGCTCAGCTACGGTGAGAAAGGGATATCCTTTCCTCCTTGTTTCGCAATGCTATGTCGTAAGCCTTATAATAATACTTGATGAAATGTTCCCACAGAGCTTTCTTGGACAAGCTATCGGCATTCCTACGGCATGTTTCCACCTCCTTGGGCGACATGGAGGAGAAACGGCACACGGTGTCCTTGATGCGGTCGGCCACCTCCGAGTAGTTGTAGTCAGTGCGGTGAATAACCTCTACGCCTTCCTCTATCCGACTATTGCTTCCCTTTTCGCTGTTAGCCCAAAGGCCGAATCCTGCAAGGTCTGTGGTTATGCAGGGCACATGGAACGCAATGGCTTCCAGCGGGGTGTATCCCCACGGCTCATAATAGGAGGGATAGACACAGAGGTCATTACCCAGCACCGTATCATAATAGGTGAGATTGACAATGCCGTCATCTCCCGTCAAATAGCAAGGCAGGAATACGAGCTTCACTTTGTCGTCCTTGCCATTACCCATATTGAGGTATTTGAGCATTCCCATCACATTGTCGTGGCTCATATCGCGCAGCCAATGCGTAATCATCGGCACTTCCAGCGGTGTGTCATAGTGTTTTCCGCTCTCAAGACGTTCCGTCAAGTCTTTTCTTGGCTCACCTATCCAGCAAGGTACTTCAATAAACGCAAGTACCTGACGGTTGAGCTGAGTATCACGCCCTAAACGGTTCATAGCCTCAATGAATACATCCACTCCTTTGTTGCGGAACTCATAACGTCCCGAAGTGGAAACTATCAGCACGTCATCGTCCAACTGTGTGCCCATTAAGGCATTGGCCACATCGATAAGCCGGCGACGCGCCACAGCTCGTTTTTGCGAGAACTCATCGCCAACGGGTACAAAACTATTGTCGAAACCGTTTGGAAGAACTTGGTCAACTGGCTTGTCAAGCAGCTCCTGGCATTCACGCGCCGTAATCTCGCTCACTGTAGTGAAGCAATCAACATGGTGGGCAGCTTGCTTTTCCAATGAGTGTTTGCTCTCCATATTCAGCTCGTGCGACATCTGATCTCCGTTGTATGCCCACAAATAGTCGTAAAGCGGTTTGTTGTTGCCCGCAATAGAGCGGCCTATGCATGTGGCATGGGTGGTAAATACAGATGCAACCTGAGGCACAAGAGTCTGCAAAGCCAAAGCCGCAGACGCGGTTTGCCACTCATTTACGTGCAGCACCACTTCCTTACCATCAAGCTTATAGTGGCGATAAAAGCTGTCCACCACTCTTGCCGCAACCAATCCAAAGAGCACAGAGTCGTCATAATCGCCATATGCGTGCAAGCTGTCCACGCCAAATTGTTCCCACAATTGGCCATAGAAACTGTTTTTTTGCTCTGTAAGGGATTGCCAGTCAACCAAAATGGCTACCGGCCGACTCGGAATCGTCCAGCGTCCTATGCGAAGGCGCAGACCATTGGCAAGAGCCGCTTCTTTCCAGTCTGGAAACAAGTTCTCTTCCTCAAAGTAAGGACACAATTGATCATGCCAGCAATCTGGCCCTATGAAAATCAAATTATCCTGAAGACGCTCTTGAAGCGTGCGCGCTCTCGTGGAAAGAACGGTGTAGATGCCACCTACTTTGTTGCATACTTCCCAACTTGTCTCAAAAATATAGTCGGGGAATAACATCTCTTTATCCATGAAACAATTCACTAATACGACTGCAAAGTTACAATAAACTTGCCGATTTTACAACTATTTACCACAATTTTTGGTTTCTGCCAAGCCTGCTGTGCTGCAACTAACGTGCATTTCCATCTCGCCAGTAGGCGGGGAAGGCCTTTTTTGATGCGCCGCAATACCGCTGCCCGCGTGCATCTTGAAGAGAGAACAGCCTGCCTTTCCTTTTTATGATGGCTGTTGGTGTATTGTATGAACGTGGCTCAGCGTGAAAACCATCTGCAAACAGGACAGATGAGAGGCAAAACCTATGGTATTGCAAAACAAAACCTTACGTTTTGCACTGTCAAACCATACCTTTTGCAGTGTAAAACGTAAAGCAATGCAACCTATTGTAGCACAAGTTGTTACAATGGTATTATGTGGGCTGCCCGCAAACTTGGCTTATGAGAGCCTCATCCGAATGGCTCATGAGTATAAAACTGGCCAAACGCATCACCTGCGCTTCTTACTATATCATTTGAACAGTTTGCGGAATGCTGGAGGCACTTGCGTGATAAACTCCATCCGCTCATGAGTTATGGGATGGACAAAGCACAGCATGTAGGCATGAAGGCAAAGGCGGTCAATGGGGTCATCTCCATTTCCGTATTTAATGTCGCCACACACGGGATGCCCCATGTCGGCACTGTGGACACGTATTTGATTTTTGCGTCCCGTTTCCAACTTATATTCCACTAAAGAGTGCCTTACCGTGCGGTCAAGCACATGAAAATGCGTTACGGCGTATTTGCCGCCATTGTCAACGGGTGAAGAATAAGTGTAGTATGCCTGATTGTCTTTAAGCCAACTCTCGATAGTACCCTCTTCTTCTCTCACTTCGCCACTGACAACGGCCATATATCGCCGATCATAGACCAGCTCATGCCACTCATGCTCCAAGATTTGCTCCGCCCGCATGTCCTTGGCGTAGACCATAAGCCCCGATGTGTCGCGATCAAGCCGATGAACCACGTGTGCATTACACTTCTGCTTAGTTTGCCGGAAGTAGCCGTCGAGTACCCGTTTCACGTTTAGCGAGGCATGACCAGCTGCCATGGAGAGGATGCCCACGTTCTTTTCGATAACAATAAGATACTGATCCTCATAGACTATCTTCACATAGCGGCTTCGGAACTGCTCGTTCTTTTTCGATTTGCTCACCGTTACCTTGTCACCGGCAACCAATGGGTGGTCAAACTGTGTGATGCACTTTCCATTTACCTTGATTCCACGGCCTTTAAGCGTGGCTTTCACCTTGCTCTTGCTCTCTTTCAGCTGGCTCAGTAGCCACTCCAGCAGCCGTGCATCTTTTTCTACGCGCAAGTGCTCGTATTTCTCTTCATTATAAGGGTTTCGTCTTATCATGCTCTATCTTCTCTTTTGTATGCGGACAAACGCTATTGCGCCCTGAAATGTAGGCGAAATTCGGAGTCAGAAAGCACCATTTTGCTTCCTGTTAAAGTTTCAACAGTGAATGTTGTCTCTAAGTTGTTGATGCCATAAGGCGATAAAACCGTCTCATTGGTGACAAGCGGGTCGCCGTTGCTTCGATCCAGCAAGCGAGGCTCATACAGACGGAGTGTACCATCTTGATGCTCGTAATGAAAAACATAGCGCTTGCCATCTATTCGGCTATAATCTCCAACTTGGAAAATAACGCCTTGCGCTGACCAAAACACTCGCTTGGCAGCCACATCAGCCGATTGCCCCGTAGAAAGGGTGTCTATGCTTATAAGATGCCAAAACTGTCCAAGTTCGTTGCTGTCGTCTGTATCGAGCGAACAAGAAGAAAACGAAAACAGCGTAAGCAACAAGGCGCACGCAAGATATGTACACGAAAGGATATGTTTGTACTTCATTTGTATTCTTACAGTTTTAATAGTCCTGTCTTAGAGAACGTTAGTTGTGCTCCATAGTTCACTCCGCCCAGCAATCCACCGAAGTCCATGCCATATGCCAGCTTAATGGAGCTGCCTTGCAGGAAGCCTTTGCGATGCAGGAAGTCATACTGGCCTTCCAGCAGGAAGCTGAAATCATGGTGCTTGCTGACGAATGGATCTTCGTAAGTTCCGAAACCTTCTTCGTAAGTAGCCAAAAGACGATAGTATATGTTGTCCTGCGGATGACCATCCATGCCAAGATGGAAAGCCATAAAGCGATTATTATGGAAGTAAATCTTCCCATCGCTGTTGTAAATGGGTGATGTGAACAACGGATTGCCCATAGCCTGCCCCCAATGCTGCCACCCTGTGTAGATGTAATGATTGTAAAAATTGTCCACGCCACTGATATGCGTGTTCCAACCTTGCGTATGATCGTGATAAACGGGGCCGCTTTGATACTTTGTATACAAATACTCCAGGGTCACTCCGCTGACAGTTCGATTGTATTTGGAGCGATAACTAAGTCCTAATATCCAGTCTTTGAAGTCGTAAAGGAAATAGCGGCGCTTCTCTTTGTTATTCCAATTCTCCCCCTCTCCGTATCCATTATAATCGAGTTGGAACATAGAGGAGTGGTCTTCGAAATATTTGTCCGCATAGAAACTCAAAACCCACGTGTCGGCACTGTAGTTTATACGCGCAAGCCATGAGCCAAGCTGGTTGCCCTCTTCGTTACGGTACACGCTCCCCTCCTCGGGCGCGTCTGCCCCACCAGGGATAAACGCCCGCCAAAAACTCTTCAAGCCGCTGCTGTTTTTTATTTGCCGCATACCGTCTGACGAAAGCATATACGATGTGCCACCAAACGTGGCGGCCATTTCTATTCCCAGTTCCAAAGACCAAGGGCAAAATACTTCCTCATTGCCCAATTTGATGAACCCCGCTTTGCTATGGTAGAGCACGCCATCGGCATATTTGCTGCGGCGTTGCGTGAAATCATGCTGCCAGTTTTGGTCTGTCATCTTGCCATAAGCGATGTGGCCTTTCAGATGTAGCCATCCGCCGGCAAAAGGCAAAGTCCAGTAGTCAGGCAAGGCAACGCGCACCTGCGGTACGGGGCGCGCATTGATGCCAAGCGTCTGCGAACCGGAACTCAGTTGGTTGTCTTTCAGCTCCATAGGCTGTTCTTTTGCACCAACGGTGAGCGTGCCATGCCACCAGCGTCCTTCTACGTAAGCTTGCTGCACCACACAGTTACTGGTATAATGAAAAGGCGCGGCCACTTCCACTCCATACCCCATGCCCCATTTGCGGCCATCATCCACAGAAAGAGGTCTCTCTACGCCACCAAGCACATAGCCGTTGGTGGGCGTAAGTGAACTTAAGCCATATTTGTTGGCATTGAGCCACAATGGCGTTTTGCCTTTCGATGCACTCAGTTGCGCCTCTATCTTGTACTGAACATTATTGAATAATCGCACATTGGACGTGTCCACACGTTGCTCTCCCGTGTATTGTGCCTGTGCCGATACAGAAAATTGCGAAAGCAAAGTGCACATAACAAAGCCAAAAGAAATATTCCTCTTGGTGGTCGGGATTTTAAACAACTTGATAATCGCCATCTTTCATTTTGGTGTTAATAATGGGAAGTTGGTGTGTGTTACACCTTTTCTTTTTGCAAAGGTACAGTAAAAATATTATAATTCCAAAGGCGATTAAAGATTCGGGCGCGTTAACTCGTGTTAAACGTCTGGCGTTAAGTAAGCCTAAGCATTTAGTTTTACCCCCAAAAGCCTCTAAAGGCAAGCCTTAAATTTTTGCCATCGGAAAAGTATCCTACAAATTCTGCAGGTGCAGAACTTTGTTCTCAAAAAGCAGATGATTCGAACAGCGACACCACTTCCGGAGCAATGATGGCAGGCAATAAACTTAACAGTTTTACCCCTGCATGACCATTGCTTTGCAAAAGGTATGGTTCCGCAGTTCAAAACCTTACGTTTCGCCCGCCAAAAGGATACCTATTGCATTGCCAAACCATACCATTTTCTTTCTGCTAACAGATTTACTTCTTCTGAAAAGGCATAAAAGTTTTTTGAATAATCAGAGCAAGTGGAAGCCAATAGCTCTTTACACAAAGGAACAACGTGCTTTTGTCGTAATGTAATTAGTTGAACAACAGGCAATATCGCCGTGTTGTCAGCCTGACAAAGACTCCGTTCTGTTCTCCACATTTCCAATTGGGCGAAGCTACTTACGCGTGAGATATAAACGCGCAAAAACAGATTTTCTTGTAAAAATTTGGTTGATAAGAACTATTTTTCTAAATTTGCAATCGCAAATAAAAAGAATGACGGTTAAACAAAAGAAGAAAAGCCTATCGGAACAGCATTACTTCATAACAAATAAAATTGGATCATGGAGAATCTGAACTTGATGACCGACGAAGAGTTGGCCATTATGTACATTGATGGTGACAATAGGGCTTTCGACCTTTTGCTTAGCCGCAATCAGCAGAAGTTGTTTACCTATATATTGTTTGTTGTCCGCGACCGGGAGATGGCAAATGATATATTTCAAGACACTTTCTTCAAGGTTATCACCCGATTGCAGCAAGGCAAGTATGTTGCCAATGGAAAGTTCAGTGCATGGCTGATGAGAATAGCCCACAATGTCATGATGGACTATTATCGCCAGCAACGGGCACAGAACATTGTCGATGCCCCGAAAGAGAACGATCTTTCCAATATTGGAGGAGGTCTCATGGAAGGTACTCGTGAGGGTGAGCTGATCAATAGCCAAGTGCTTGAGGATGTACGGCGAATGATGAGCTATTTGCCCGCACCACAACGCGAAGTGGTGTTTATGCGCTTCTACCAGCAAATGTCGTTTAAGGAGATTGCTGAAGCCACAGGTGTGAGTATCAACACCAGCTTGGGACGTATGCGCTACGCTATTCTCAACCTTCGCAGAATGGCGCGGGAACACAACGTTACCTTGCAATTGGCATAAAAAAGCTACGGAAATGCGCGGAAAGCAACAGAGAGGAAAGGCAAATAAAGCCTACGCTTTCCTCTTAAAAGACTCATGGCTGCTCCCTTTAGTTAAGAAATAAGGGGCAGCCATGAATGTTTTGTGTTAGAGTACTTTCAAAGAATGGATGGTGGCGATGGGATCTTTGGATTTAAAGACGTAGCTTCCACTAACAAGTACGTCTGCACCAGCCTCAACAAGGCGTGGTGCCGTGTCGCCCTGCACTCCGCCATCAATCTGAATAAGGGCACGACTGTTGGTGCTGGTGATTAGTTCGCGTAGGCGATGCACCTTGGCTATGGTGTTTTCAATAAACTTCTGACCTCCAAATCCTGGGTTGACACTCATTAACAGCACCATGTCAAGGTCGCCCACAATATCCTCAAGCACGCAAACGGGAGTGGAAGGGTTGAGCGTTACTGCCGCTTTCATACCTGCCGCATGAATCTCCTGCACTGTGCGATGCAAGTGAGTGACCGCTTCATAATGCACATTCATCAGCATTGCACCACAGTCTGCAGTCTGGCGAATATAGTTTTCTGGATGCTCTATCATGAAATGAACATCCAAGGGCTTCTTGCAAACCTTTGCAACGGCATTAAGAACGGGGAATCCAAATGATATGTTGGGGACAAACACCCCATCCATAATGTCCATGTGTAGCCAGTCGGCTTCGCTACGATTAATCATTTCCACTTCATCCTGCAAATTGAGGAAGTCGGCCGACAAAAGCGAGGGGGATATAAGCACTGCCATCTGTTTTAATTGAGTGTGTATGGTATTAAACGTCCGTCTACTTTGGCCACACGATAAGTGTATGCCATTTGTCGAATAATGTTGAGCGTGCGCTCAGTGGGGTTGTTTTCTTCTGATGTAAATAGCGTCATAGGCGACTGATTTTGAGAGTTTCTATGTTAGAAACGATATTGCAGATTAATTATTATGTACTCATATCACTTTTTTTCGTGAGTATTTGTGTAACTTTGCATACAAATCTTACCCGATAAGAATATGATTATTGCCATAGACAACCTGCGCGGAGCAGATACCATCAAAGAGGCATCCCTGTTTGGTGTGCAGTGGCTGGGGCTCAATTTCGTTTCAGACAGCCCGTATGAGATAAAGCAAGTGTCCTCATTGGCAGGGCTGTTGCCCGATACCCCGCCCTCGTGTTATGCGGAAGTTAACAACCAAACTATTTTGTTGGGGATATTTCGTGACGAGATGCCGCAGTCAATAGTAACCCGTATTTATAACTTCAATTTGTCTGCTGTGCGACTTGACGGAATGGAGTCTCCCGTTCTGATAGATAATCTGCGAAGAACCGTCATTCCCGATATTCGTCCTGACTTAACTTTTGTCAAGACATTGAATATCAATACAAAGGAAGACGTAGCGCAAGCAAAGCTTTATGACAATCATGCAGATTATCTTCTCTTCAATATGGGAGCGAATCCTTGGGAGTGGCTAAATGCCTATGATGGAGAAACACCATTCTTGATAAGTGTTCTTTCGTGCGCAGACGATATCCAGCGTATAAGTTCTTTCCATCATCAGCGTATGGCAGGATATAGCGTTGAAGTACAAACGGATATGGAAGAAAGCGGATTAAAGAAAGATTGTTTGCGTTTGATGATAGAGAGAATTAAAAAGCTGAGATAAAAATATTATCAGCAAGATGGCAACCAAGCTGTTGGGTATTTCCATCTTGCTGATAATATGAAGATGTTGTTCCGCAAGGCGAGGCTCAGTGATTAGAACTCGCTCGTAAAATGGAACTTAATATGCTCAAAGTCTTGCTGCGCCATGCTTAGCACATAGCCTGAATCGGCAAGGAACACATCCCGTCCCTCAATATCCTTGGCCATATATTGGTATTTGCGCTTCTTAAACTTATCCAATTCCTCCTCGCTGTCGGCCTCTATCCAGCAAGCCTTGTAGAGATGAACTGGTTCCCAACGGCAGCGTGCATTGTACTCGTGCTCCAAGCGATATTGGATAACCTCAAACTGCAATTGTCCCACCGTACCAACAATGCGGCGATTGTTGAATTGGTTGACAAACAACTGCGCAACGCCTTCATTCATCAGTTGCTCCAACCCTTTTTGAAATTGTTTGGCCTTCATCGGATCATCATTCTCAATGTATTTGAATTGCTCTGGTGAAAATGATGGCAAGCCACGGAAATGGAGCAACTCGCCTTCCGTGAGGGTGTCTCCAATCTTGAAGATTCCGTTATCAGGCAATCCAACAATATCGCCTGGCCATGCTTCCTCAACAGTACTTTTGCGTTGCGCCATAAACTGTGTGGGCGAAGAGAAACGCACCACTTTGCCCAAACGGATGTGATGATAAGGCTGGTTTCGCACAAAACGGCCAGAGCATACTTTGCAAAAGGCAATGCATGAGCGATGGTTGGGATCGATATTGGCCGTAATCTTGAATATAAAGCCCGTAAATTTATCCTCCGTTGACGTTACCATGCGCTCTTCCGCCTGCGTTGGGCGTGGCGATGGGGCTATTTCAACAAAGCAGTTAAGCAATTCTTGAACACCAAAGTTATTCAAAGCAGAGCCAAAGAAAACAGGGGCAACTTCCGCCTTACGGTATGTGTCCACCTCAAAATTGGGGTAAACACCATCCACGAGCTCCAAATCATCGCGAAGACGCTGCGCAAACTCCTCTCCTACTTGCTCGTCAAGGTCGTTGGAGTCAATATCCACAGCAACTTTCTCCGTAACGCGTTGCTTGTTGGGAGTGAAAAGATTGAGCTGATTTTCGTAAATGTTATATACGCCTTTGAAACGCTGTCCCTGCCCAATAGGCCATGATAGCGGGCGTACACCAATATTAAGTTCTTGCTCCAATTCATCCAATAAATCGAACGGATCACGTCCCTCGCGATCCATCTTGTTGACGAAGATGATTACAGGTGTGTTTCTCATTCGGCACACCTCCATCAGTTTACGGGTCTGTGCCTCCACACCCTTGGCCGAATCGACCACGATGATGGCTGAGTCAACAGCAGTGAGCGTGCGGTAGGTATCCTCTGCGAAGTCTTGGTGGCCGGGCGTGTCAAGTATGTTCACCTTGTACACCTCGTCTTCCTTGGCTTCTGCGCCCTTGGGGCTGTAGTCGAACTCCATGACGGAGGTAGACACAGAGATGCCGCGTTGCTTCTCAATGTCCATCCAGTCAGAAGTTGCAGTCTTGCGAATCTTGTTGCTCTTTACCGCACCAGCAACTTGAATCTGCCCACCAAACAACAAGAACTTCTCAGTGAGCGTTGTTTTACCAGCGTCAGGGTGGCTGATAATGGCAAATGTTCGACGACGTTCTATCTCGTTCATACTTCTTTCTCCTTAATTATAGCAATGCATTTCTCCAAAGAATCAAGCCAATAAGGAATGGAAATGCCGAAAGTTTCCTTTATTTTTGTCTTGTCAAGTACTGAATAAGCCGGACGTTTCACGGGCGAAGGGAACTCATCGCTGTGGCAAGGCTGTATATCGCAGGCCGTATGTCCGGAAATGCGTGCAATCATCTTGGTGAAGTCGTACCAAGAGGTGACTCCCTCATTACTAAAGTGATATACTCCTGTATGGCCAACAAACTTACGGTGCTCAACAATGTCGAAAATGGCCGCAGCCAAGTCTCCCGCGTAGGTGGGAGTGCCGCATTGGTCAAACACAACCTTCAGTTGTGGCTTCGTTGCCGTAAGGTTGAGCATGGTTTTGACGAAGTTACGTCCAAAACGACTGTAAAGCCATGCCGTGCGGATGATGATATGTCCCCCCCCTGTCGCCGCAATCCTTTGCTCGCCTTGAAGCTTTGTCGCTCCATACACTCCAGTAGGTGTTCCGGTCTGAAACTCATTGCAAGGCGTATTGTAAGGATCTGCGCCAAAAACATAATCCGTGCTGATATGCACAAGCAGTCCGCCTACTTCCTTCATGGCTTTTGCCAAGTTTTCGGGAGCGGAGGCATTCAGCGTTTCCACTATTTCCCCCGCACTTTCGGCTTGGTCTACATTTGTCCATGCCGCACAGTTGACTATGCATGAGATGTTCTCTTGGCGCACCATTTCGCGAATGGCATCTAATTTGGTGATGTCGAGCTGTCGATACCCTTCGCAAACATCGGTAAATATGTAATGGTCATTACTATCCTTGGCAACGAGTTGCATCTCGTTGCCAAGCTGACCATTCGCCCCTGTTACTAATATGTTCATCTTGATTCGTTATTCTGTTAATCCATACCTTTGCCAAGCAGGATTAAAACAAAAGCCATGGCTTAATCTTCGTCCCACTTCAGTCCCTCGGTTTTGTCTTTCAGATGGTAATCTGACAACATTCCAAGGAATGTGGTAATCTCTTTTATGGCATGTTCTGTCTCTGGCGACACGGCCTTATGTTGCATCCGAAGCATCATTACGCCATAAAGGGCATTCAGGCAGGTCTCTATCTCCCCTACTTGATCACCACCTTTCCTCCGTAATTCTACTATGAACGGCAGCACGCGATAGTATTCTGCCGAATAAAATGGGTAGCGAGACGACTGCAACAATTGCACATGAAGCTCGCCAAGGTCTTGCAGCAACACTTCGTTGATGGCCAAATGTCCGCCTTGCCGCTTTCCCTCTTGATTCATCATGCGGATAAGGTCTCCAAACCAGTCCTCCTCCTCGTCCTTTTGCTCCTCCGTGTAGTCGAAACGGTCTATGTATTCGTCTCGGACACGCGTGAGCGAGCAGCCGAAAGCCCTAATAAGGTCTTCCATTTGCCACATATAAAGCAAGTATTCGGCTATGCTTTTCTCTCTTATTTTCTTTGCTATGAACATGATTTCGTTTTTTAATAACTGGGCAGATGATAGAGGTTGAACACCGTCCCGAAGAGAATAATCACCGAGAAAAGAACAACGATGGCTCCAATCACTTTGTTGATGATGACGATACCATTGACATTAAATCGTCCGCCTATCTTTACGACAAGCCATGACAACCCATACCACCACAGCAATGCCCCCAACGGGATGCAGGTAAAGCCTATTGCCGTCTCCACAGGCCGTGCGGGCTGCACAAAGGCAAACTGGGCGAAAGTGGCCATGAAGAGGAATATGATGAGCGGATTGGAGAACGTTACTAAAAAAGCCGTCAGTCCATTATGGAATAGCGAGCCTTTGCCCCCATTCTTGGCATGTGGATGCATCTTTTTGGCAGGATTGGAGCGGAAACAGTACACACCAAAGAGCAACAGAATGATGCTGCCAGTTATCTGCAATATAAATTGGTATTTGGGATTGTGCAGTGGCTCCATGATGAAGCCCATGCCCAACCCTACGATCAACGCATAGATAGTATCGCTCAAAGCAGCCCCCACTCCCGTAATGAATCCATACCAGCGTCCTTTGTTCAACGCGCGCTGGATGCAGAGGATTCCCACAGGTCCCATAGGTGCTGAAGCGATAATGCCTATGGCTATCCCCTTGAAGATAAAGTCGAGGATGTCGAGCTGGATAGGAAAGTCAATATTCATAATTCGGGTGCAAAATTGCGAAAAATATGTCACATGAGCAAATTTAGCGTACAAAACTTTGCCTGTTCGTGCCTTTTTACTACCTTTGCGGGTAGCAAATAAAAACTAAACACATAATATTTTATGGTAGCACAGGAACAACAAAAGCCGTTTGTCATAGGTTTAGACTTGGGCGGCACTAATTCAGTTTTTGGAATCGTAGACCAACGCGGAAACGTGCTGACGACCAATTCTATCAAGACACAAGCTTATAAGACGGTGGATGATTTTGTGGCCGCAGGTGTTGAGGCCATCAAGCCCATCGTGGCCAAAGTGGGTGGTATTGAGCAGATTAAGGCTATGGGCATCGGCGCGCCCAACGGCAATTACTATCGCGGAACCATTGAGTTCGCTCCCAATCTCTCATGGGGACATGATGGCGTAGTGCCCCTTGCGGATATGTTCTCGCAGAAGCTGGGCATCCCCGTGGGACTGACCAATGATGCCAACGCTGCTGCCATTGGCGAAATGCAGTACGGCGTGGCACGTGGCATGAAGAACTTCATCATGATTACTTTGGGTACAGGTGTCGGTTCGGGCATTGTCATCGATGGGCGCATGGTCTATGGCTGCGATGGATTTGCCGGCGAGCTGGGTCACACCATCATTCGTCGTGAGAATGGCCGTCCCTGCGGATGTGGTCGCAAGGGCTGCTTGGAGACCTATTGCTCGGCTACGGGTGTGGCACGTACGGCGCGCGAGTTCTTGCAGCAAAGCGATGAGCCTTCTCTGTTGCGTGAATTGAACCCGGAGGAGATCACATCGCTCGATGTCTCCATTGCCGCAAGCAAGGGCGATGCCCTCGCCAACCGCATCTATGAGTTCACGGGCAGTCTGCTTGGCGAGGCTTGCGCCGACTTCACCGCTTTCTCTTCTCCCGAGGCATTCGTATTCTTTGGCGGTCTGACCAAGGCTGGTGACTTGCTGATGAACCCGATTAAGAAGAGTTACAACGAGCACGTTCTGAAAATTTACAAGGGCAAGGCACAATTCCTTGTTAGCTCGCTCGATGATGCCAGTGCCGCCGTGCTCGGAGCATCTGCCATTGGTTGGGAACTGTAATCCCCTGCGCACCCCATTAGCCATGGAAGCCGTTTGGCTTCCACTTTAAAAGGTTGGCCTAATCATCTCTTACACAGAGTGGTTAGGCCAATTGTTTTCCCGTTTTGCGTCTTTTCTTAGCCAGCCAAAATACAGCTCGGCACAAAACGTATGGTTTTGTCTGCCCAAACGGTACGTTTCATCGCCCCAAAGGTATGGTTTTAAATGCCGAAACGTAACCTTTGTTTTTTCGTTACCTCTATCACCTCTTTCTTTGAGCGAGTTGTTGCAAGGAATGCCACTTGTCTTTATGTGCATGAAAGCCATTCGCTTGAGTTGAAAAGCTTATCCACGACATGACATTTGGGCGACTCCCACCCTTTTAATCAATATTTAATACCTCCCATCTTTGCCATTTGGTACAAAAGCAGTACCTTTGCACCATGAGAATACAAAACATTTTTTAATTTTAAAAGTGAGAGTATGAACAAATTATTACGTTTTACGATGGTGGCCGTTTTGGCCATTGTTGCTAATCTTTCTTTTGCTCAGACCACGGTGACATTTGTTGCTGGCACGGACAAAGGAAGCCGCTCGGATTCAAACAACCCTGGTGACGATGAGGTGAGCAAAGATGGTATTACAGTTTCTGTTACGGGCAGTGTCTTAGGCCGTACAGACCAGTATCGTATCTTTAAGGGTAACACTATTACGGTTTCCTCCACGGTGGGCAACATCACCAAGGTGGTGTTCACGTGCTCGGCCAATGGCAATGCAAAGTATGGCCCTGGCAATTTCACGGATGCTACTTCTGGCGACTATACCTTTGAGGAGAATGGAAAAACTGGCACTTGGACGGGTGACGCAGAGTCGTTTACGATGACGGCCTCTACGAATCAGGTTCGTGCAACCTCCATTGAGGTGACCTACACCTCTTCCTCGCAAGGTGGCGAAACTCCCGAGACGCTGGATGCCCCTGTTATTTCGGGCGACACTCCGTTCTTGGAGAGCACTACGGTGACCATTACCGCTGCTGAGGGTACGGAGATTTATTATACCACCGATGGCCAGACTCCCGATGATCGCGCTGGACAGCTCTACACGGCTCCTTTCACGCTCACAGAGAGCGCAACCGTGAAGGCTATCGCCTACAAGGATGCTTTGGAAAGCCCTGTTGCCTCCAAGGACTTCAACAAGCAGGCTCCGCTTACGGGCGAAGGCACGCTGGCCAACCCTTATACGGCTACCGATGCCATCAACTTGGCTTCCTCTTTGGATAAGGATGCTCTGACCGATTCTGTCTACGTGAAGGGTATCATTTCTGAGGTTAAAGAAGTGAGCGTTGACTATGGAAACGCCACTTACTATATCTCCGACAACGGCGAGACCACCAACCAGTTCTACATCTTCCGTGGCAAGAACCTTGGCAAGAAGAACTTTACCGATGCAAGCGAGATTAGCGTAGGCGATGAGGTTGTGGTTTATGGTGTGCTCACCAACTACTATGGCAACACGCCCGAGATGGTTTCTGGCAACTACATCGTGTCCACCACCCATAAGGATACGCCCGTTGAGCCGACTTACACAACGGCAGAGGACTTTGCGGCATTCAAGGCTTTGGAGAGCGGCGTAAACGCAGAACTTACCATGACCAATGCACAGGTGCTCTACAGCTGGACTTCGTTGAACGGCAACTCTTCCATTTATATGCGTGATGCTTCTGGTGCACTTTTGGTTTACAATTCGGGCATCGAGTTGGCCAACAACCAGATTGTTAATGGTACGGTTATCTTGGGTCGCAGCGAGTACAAGGGCACTATTCAGGCTACGAAGACAGAGTTGACCAACGCCGAGTCTCTGACTATCAGCGAGGGCGAGCAGGCCGAGGCTAAGGTAATCACCGTGGCCGAGGCTATTGATAACCTTTCTGACTATGTGGAGTTGCAAGACGTGAACATTGTGAGCGAGACGGCTGACGACAAGACTACCTACTATGCAGAGAAGGAAGGCAGCCGCATTCAGCTCTACAATGGTTTCCACATTGATGGCCTTGACGAGCTGACCACTGGCGAGGGACAGAAGGTGCGTGGTATCGTGACGCTGTTCAACAACAACGCACAGATCATCATCACGGAACTTCCTGTGGTTACGGCCATCAGCAACGTGACTGCCAACGACACAAAGAACGCAGTGCGCTACAACCTTGCTGGCCAGCGTGTGGGCGAGAACTACAAGGGCATTGTGATTGAGAATGGCAAGAAGGTGGTAAGAAAGTAATTCACTCTCCTCCCCCATTTTCATAACAACCATTCGGGGAATCCCCGGTTAGTCGCGGACAATGGCGACTAACCGGGGATTTTACTTGTTTATCGAAAAAGTCATTATCGCAGTAACGAATGTTGGACAAAGCAAGCGGCCAATTCAGATGTTTTGCGTAAATTTGCACAAGAATCCAAGGAGGCAACCTTGTAATAGAGACTCTCTCATATAAGAATTATGCGAACGATAGAACTTTTAGCTCCAGCAAAGAACTTAGCTTGTGGCATTGCGGCCATAGACCATGGTGCAGATGCCGTGTACATAGGCGCAGCACGCTTCGGCGCGCGTCAGGCAGCAGGCAACAGTGTTGAGGATATAGCCCAATTGTGCCGCTACGCCCATCAGTATGGGGCAAAGGTTCATGTGACGGTCAACACGATTATCTACGATGACGAGCTGGAAGACACTCTCCGGCTTATCGCCCAGCTTGACAGCATTGGTGTGGATGTGGTATTGGTGCAGGATATGGGGCTGCTCGCCCAGATTAAAGCCAAAAACGTTGCCCCCCATTTGAGCATACATGCCAGCACGCAGTGCGACACCCGAACCGCCGAGAAAGTGCGCTGGTTGCAATCATTGGGATGCAGCCGTGCAGTCTTGGCACGGGAAACATCCGTAGAGGAGATAACGGCTATTCACCATGAAGTGCCGTCAATGGAGTTGGAGGCTTTTGTCCATGGTGCGCTTTGCGTGAGCTACAGTGGCTTGTGTTATGCATCGCAATATTGCTTCAGTCGCTCTGCCAATCGGGGAGAATGCGCGCAGTTCTGCCGTCTGCCGTTCGATTTGCATGACGCAGATGGAAAACAGATAGCTCATGACAAGTATCTGCTCTCTCTAAAAGACCTGTGTCTAATAGATCACTTGGAGGAATTGGTTCAGGCGGGAATATGCTCACTGAAGATAGAGGGACGGCTAAAAGACATTGAATATGTTAAAAATGTGGTGTCGGCTTATAGCCAACGTCTGAATGAAATCATTGCGCGCCACCCTGATACATACCAACGGAGCAGCAAAGGAAAAGTGGAGTATGCCTTCCTCCCCAATCTTCAAAAGACTTTCAACAGAGGGTATACCACTTATTTCGTACATGGTCGTCAGCCAGACATCTTCTCACTCAACACACCAAAGGCATTGGGGGAATACGTGGGCAAGGTTAAAGAGATTCGAAAAGACTGCATCATAGTGGCAAGTACATCGGTATTTGCCAATGGAGATGGATTGTGCTTCCTCAAAGCGGGGCACGAATTGGACGGATTCCGGGTGAATCGTGTCGTAGGCAATCATCTTTACCCTTACAAGATGCCCGCAACCATACGTCCGGGCGTTCCACTCTATCGTAATCAAGACCAAGCATTTGAGAAGTTACTGCAAGGAAAAAGTGCCATAAGAAGGCTTCCTGTTTGCATGGAGTTTGATGTTGCTTCCGATGGTTTCAAACTAACGGCAAGCAGTGGGGATTTGAACGCGGAAGCCTTGATAGCCTTTGAACACCAACAGGCACAAAGACCACAACGGGAGAGCATTGTGGGCGAGTTGTCCAAGCTGGGTAATACGCTTTTCTATGCTGCAGATATGTCTATTTCAGACGAGGCTTGCGCATTGTTTGTTCCTCGCAGTCTTCTCGCGCAAGCACGGCGGGAAGTTACGGAAAGTCTGACAGCATTGTTGGACGAGAAGCACGAAGTGAAGGTTACGCCTTTACAAGGAGAAAACGTAACTATTAAGCCGCAATGGCAGCGACAGTACGCCGTATGTCCTTACTTGTATAATGTGGCCAATCAAAAGGCAACAGCATTTTACGCCTCACAAGGTTTGGAGCGTATTGGCAGGGCTTTTGAAATTACCAAAGGGCAAACACTCCCCCACGGTCAACAACCACTTTTGATGCAATGTCGTCATTGCATTAGGTTTGCATTGGGATTTTGTGTGCGCCGTGGCGGTAAGAAGCCCCAATGGAAAGAACCTTTATCCTTGGTGTTGGCGGATGGGCGGCGATTTCGTTTGGAGTTTGATTGTCAAGATTGTCAGATGAACGTCTATGCAGAAAAGTAGGTTGCTCATACCTTTGTTTCTGATTATGCTGCTGGGCAGTTGTTATCACAAAACAACGCCGAGCCGCTTTCGCATTGTGGATAGTCTGACCACATCGCGCCCCGATACGCTGACAACGCTCGACTCCTTGCAATTGGACTCGCTCATGTTTGTATGTACTCATCATTACCATGTCGGGTTTAATTTTGTTGTGCGAGGCAATCAATTGCGTCTTATCCACCAGCAGCCCGAGGAAGCTGTATTTGGATTTGCGGTCGACTCGTTTGCCATACCCAAAGGCAAACATCTTGTGGTGGCCGACATTCGTGTGCTCCCAGCAGACACAATAGACTCCGTGTGGGTGCAAGTGGCTACGGAAGACAGCCAGTTTGGTTGGGTACATGAGCGTCAATTGCTTAAGGAGGTAGATCCCGATGATCCCATCTCGCAGTTCATCTCCACGTTCTCCGACACGCATCTCTTGTTGTTCCTCATAGTGGTCTCATTGATTTCTGTCATTTATATCATACAGAAACTGATGAGAGAAAAGGCCAAGATAGTGCACTTTAATGATATAGACTCTTTCTATCCATCCCTATTGGCACTTATAGTAGCTGCAAGTGCCACACTCTATGCGTCTATTCAAAACTTTGTTCCAGAACAATGGCGTGAGTTCTATTTTACCCCAACGCTCAATCCATTCTCTCAGCCACTCTTGTTGAGAGTATTCTTGTTGCTTGTTTGGTCGTTCTTGTTAATAGGAATATCTACGGTTGATGATGTTTGGCGCAAACTTAATCCACGCGAAGCCATCTTGTATCTAATCAGTTTGATGGCTGTTTGTGCATTCAATTACACGATATTCTCTGTATCCACCTTATATTATTTTGGATATCCGCTTCTTATCGCGTATGTTTTCTACGCTGTGCGCCGCTATTACCGCCACTTCTGCATACGGTACTATTGCGGAGTATGTGGGGCAAAGCTACACAACAAAGGGCGTTGTCCACACTGCGGTACATTCAATGAATAGGCAAAAGGGACAAGATTAAAGGAAGCATTGCATCCAAACAGCATCACAATACTCTCCTTCCACAAAAAGCCATTCCTTCAATTGAGCATTAGGAAGGAATCCCGCTTTCTCAAACAAGTAATAAGAAGCTTTGTTGTGGATTCCTACGCAAGCATATAACTGATGCAGGTGAAGCACATTGCGTGCATGACTTTTCAGTTGACATAAGGTTGCATAGGCATATCCATTGCGCCGCTCCTGTGCAAGAATAACTACGCCCACCTCCGCACGCTGATGGCGCGGAGAGAAGTTGGTTAAATCCGCAACACCGACAATTTTCCCATCCGCATTTTCCACGATCATTCGCACTTCCCCATCGGCATAGATATCGTTACACGCAGATGCTATGTATTGGTGAAGCACATAACGACTGTAAGGTACATTTGTTGTGCTGCAATCCCACAACGTGGCATCATTTTCAATACGATATAGAAGTTCCAGATCTTCAGGCTCTAAAGCTCGAAGATTGACTTGAGGTATTCTGTCTTCCATCATTTAAATTACCTCCGCTCCCGTAATGATTAATTGGTTGTCGGGATTGTATGTTCCAATAGAGATGTTATCGTGCGGCTTGCGCGCAAATATGTTAAGTATCTGTTCAAAAGTGTATGCAGTAATATCATAAACAACAACTATTGGCTCTGTTTTACGCATGTTTTCCATCATGTCGAGATGGCCTTGTGGAAGTGATTGGTGAGTTCCAATATGGAATGAAGCCATAAGGGCTTTCTCTTGCGCTATGCGCCGACAATCTGTTATGCTCTTTTCACTGCCTATGAATATGTATTTGGGATACACTTGATGTGTATTTCTCAGCAATCCCAAAGCCTTAACTGTGCGCCACCATTGCATTTGAACCAACGTTATAGCCGCCTTTCCTATTACGGCGGCCTTGATAGGCAAGCTTAGGAACAAACTAAGATGGCCATAATGCTTGCGAAAAAAAATAAGCATCGCCTCATAGAACACATGCACATAGCGATAAGAACTGCGTTGCGTGCTTTCCCCTTTGTAATGGAGAATACGATACGGCAGATACCAATTCTCATACCCTCCCTTAAGAACCCTATAGCTAAGGTCTATGTCCTCGCCATACATAAAGAAGTCCTCGTCAAGTAGCCCAACTTCGTCAAGCGCACATCGCCGTAAGAAGCAAAACGCCCCACTGATTACCTCTATTTTCCCTGGCTCGTCCCAAGGAAGATAGCCCATATAGTATTTTCCCAATTTATGATTCTTAGGAAAACGCTCACAAAGTCCAGACATCTTATAGAAAGCGGTCAATGGTGACGGGAATCCTCTTCGGGATTCTTTGGCATCAGTTCCATCGCTATGCAACATTCTGACGCCAACTCCTCCAGCATGAGGATGGGCATCCATAAAGGCAAGGCACTGCTGAATGACGTGTTCTCCAAGGAAAGTGTCGGGATTCAATAGAAGCACGTATTCGGAGGAACTTGATTGGATAGCAAGATTATTGGCGCGGGCGAATCCGAGATTATGACGGCTGGCGATGATCTTCACTTCGGGGAAACGGGGAGCAAGATATGCTACGGAATCATCACGTGAGTCATTATCAACCACATAGACTTCCGCATCAACATTTTCAAGAGCACGCCGCAAACTAAGCAAGCACTGCTCCAAATAGTACTTTACATTGTAATTGACAATGACAACCGTTAGCTTCTTGACCTCCATAACCTCTTTTTTAAAGAACCTCTCCCTGTTGTTCGTTGATGGTTTCCTCGTTGTGCACTTGGCATTCGTTTTCACAACGTCCCTTGGTTGGAAGGATGAAAACAAGCGAGAGAACATAAATTATTGCCATATAAAAGAAGCCTACCGATGAGCCGAATAAGTAATAAAACAGCACATTGAGCGTCATCGGCAAACACAAAAGCATCATACGGAATGTCCCCCATTTAATCAAGGCTTTCTCCTGATTCCACTTCAAATCCTGTGCGACTTTTTCCCGTCGAAACAAATACAAGGCACAGGGAATGGTTACAAAGAGAGCTATTGTCATTAACGACTGTATTGCAAATTGCAACGTGCCATCTTCAGAGAGCAGCAGCCCCTCCTCTATCAGTTGCATCTCAAAAAGCAAAATTATGAGCAGCGACAATGTCAGCGAGATAAAGCACTCTGCCCAAAGTTTCTTCCTCGTTTTCTGCATATTCTATGATCGAAGTTGATTCTTTAGAATCTTTTTGGATATTATTTATGATTAAATCCAAGCTCCAACGGCGTGCGGTTGATAATGCTACGTCCCAAGGTTACCTCATCTGTGTACTCCAACTCATCCCCCACTGAGATACCTCTTGCAATAACAGAGAGTTTAACACTGGTTGGTTGCAAACGCCTTGATATATAAAAGTTAGTCGTGTCTCCCTCCATTGTACTGGCCAGGGCGAGAATAACCTCCTTCACCCCATCAGCTTCAACGCGTTGGATCAACGAATCGATTTCCAAATCGCCTGGCCCAATGCTGTCCATCGGTGAAATTACGCCGCCCAACACATGGTAGACCCCATTGTATTGCTGCGTGTTTTCTATGGCCATCACGTCTTGAATGTTCTCCACAACACAAATGGTAGAAGCATCACGTCGGGCATCGGAACAAATGGAGCATACCTCAGTATCGGAAATATTATGGCATACTTTGCAATACTTAATCTCATGGCGCACTTTATGAATGGCCTCACTCAGCAAGTCGGCACGCTCTACTGGTTGTCGTAGAAGATGCAGGACTAGTCGCAATGCCGTTTTGCGTCCCACACCGGGTAAAGTGGAAAATTCTCCCACCGCTTTTTCCAATAACCGTGAAGGATATTGCTGATTCATACTAACAAATAACCGTTTTAGGTATGCGCTATAAATTCCTATGTCGCATGGCGGTCATGCAACATAGGTTTTTATCTATCAAGTTCCCCTTTGGGTGATTCTATTCCTAAAATCGAAGGCTTTTAATCATCAAAGAGATAAACACCCAAGCCAAGCTTAAGCCCGATAGTACTATAATCACTGTTATTGAAAGAGTGATCGTAGTAAACTGCTGGCTCAATAGTCACATTGCGATTAACATAGAAGGCATAACCAATTTCCAGTCCCGGCATAACATCATTATAGGTATGGTCTGAATGCAAATACTTGGCGTTTGCCCCCAAGTACAGGCCATTCTGAACGATGTAATAGCGCAGACCTAATCCCGCAGAGAAGAAACCTGGCACATCGTTAGAGCCATTGTGCTGAAAAGCGGCATTGGCCAGCAGCATCCAATTGTCCTCAAAAAGATATCCCACCTTGGCCTCCGCTCCGATATTAAATCCGTTTTCGCCGTTATAATGGAGGTCAAGTCCCGTGACAGATGCACCCAAATAAACTTTGCCCTCTTGGAATTGTGCATGAGCTGTCACTACAAATAAGAGCATGAGCAGCAATGTTGTGATTTTCTTCATTTCCTTGTATTCTTATTGTTTGAATAATCGCATTCTCTTTATTTTTAATTCGACAAAGGTAAGGTGATTATTTCAAATAACCAAAAAGAATCCTTAACTTTGCGCCAAAATTAGAATGAAAGTAGTCAACAATGAATATTTCCAAGCTCACAACGCCCTTTATTGCTTTAGCAATGGCATTCTCCACGGCCGCCTACGCACAAGAATCTTTTCAAGGATTCAACTTGGAACTAACGCCCAAGCGCGAGATAAGAGCCGTGTGGCTTACCACACTTTCCAACCTTGATTGGCCAAAGACTCATGCCACATCCCCTGAAACTATAGAGGCACAAAAGCGGGAATTAACAGAGACACTCGACCAGTACGCACGTGCCAACATTAACACCGTATTATTGCAAACTCGGGTGCGTTCCGCCACCATATACCCTTCCGACATAGAGCCTTGGGACATTTGTCTTACGGGGCGTGAGGGAAAATCGCCCGGCTATGATCCCTTGCAATTCGCCATCGAAGAGTGTCACAAACGGGGAATGGAGCTGCACGCTTGGATAGCAACTATCCCGTGCGGGGCTTGGAATTCATTAGGTTGCCGCAGACTTCGTTCCAAAGGCTTTCGCATCAAAAGGATGAGCAGTGGAGCATACCTTGACCCATCCGATGAGAAAGTTGCTCCCTATTTGGCCTCCATCTGCGAAGAAATAACACGCAAATACGATGTGGACGGCATCAACCTCGACTACATCCGTTATCCCGATGGATGGCCACGCCCATCTTATCGCTATGGTGACACGCCCGACAACAGAAGGGCGAATATAGATCGCATTGTGAAAGCCATACATGAGGCCGTGGCAAGTCAAAAGCCTTGGGTGAAAGTGAGCTGTTCGCCTATTGGGAAATACAGCGATCTTAGCCGGTACAGCAGCAAGAATTACAATGCGCGCGACCGCGTTTTTCAAGATGCACAAATGTGGTTGCGTATGGGATGGATGGAGCAGCTCTACCCCATGCAGTACTTTAGAGGAGACAATTACTATCCATTCACTGCCGACTGGATGGAGAACAGCCATGGCAACGCGCTTGCCAGCGGACTGGGCACGTGGTTTCTTGACCCAAGGCATGGCAAATGGTCTATACGTGATATTGCAAGAGAGATGGAGGTGAGCAGACTGCTTGGCATGGGACACGCTCATTTTCGCTCTCAATTCCTCACGGAGAATCATCAGGGAATATACGACTTTGAGGTTGCTTTCAACTCTGCTTTGGCTCTTGTGCCTCCCGTGAAAGGAAAGTGTGATGCACATTTGCAAACTCCCACACAGCTGCAAGTGAGCGAAGACGCAATAAGCTGGAAAGGCAATGCTCCTTTCTATAACGTCTATGTTAGCGATGTCCTGCCTGTCGACATTAGTAATCCCCAAAATCTGCTTTTAGCCCGCTATCAGCACACAACGCTCTCTCCCAAATTGCAGCCCAACCTTTTCCGGTCATGGCCCTACATCGCCATTACGGCCATGGACAGATATGGCAATGAAAGTTCCGCGCTGCAAATGGAACAAGCCAAAACCGTCTGCGTTGAGCATAATCTGCCAGCAAACATCTATTTGCCCAACGATGGGAACGAATTGGATATTAGCAAGGCCATCGGCTGTTTGCTTCCCATGGATATAGACTATTATGCCATATCTTCATTGCAAGGTGTGCGCATTCGCTCTTATCTTCAAGCCTTGTCTGGTACTGACGGCTCACTTCGTCTCTTTGTTGGCGGCATGGAGGATGGCGTGTATTGGGTTTATGCGCACAACAAGCGCACCCGAAAAATGGCGCGTGTAGGAGCATTTGAAATTAATCGGAAGGCCATTGCGTATACGGCTTCTATGTGAATGGTTTCTTACGGGACTTCCATGGCTTTGCAACAAAATTAAAAATTGCAACAAAGCTATACAGATTAAACGGAGAAGAAGAATCTGATACAAATTGCTGATATTACAAATAAGGGAAAAGGGATGACGTGCTGTCGTCCTTTTTCCCTTATTTTCGTTGTTCCAATTAATTTGAAGTATGTTTTATTCCGATACGCTTCATAATCCCAAGCAGCATCCACACAGCCTATCCGCTCTGTGCGACAAAGCCGATATAAGATTTTCGCCAAGCATTTTGACCCTTAATCTTCACTTTGCCCGCTTAGGTAAATATCAGATAATCAGCAGCTTGGCGAAAACAAAGAAAACACCCCACGAAACCATACATATTGCCTTGCAAAACGTATGGTTTCGTGGGGCAAAACCTATGGTTTTATGGGACGTTTTATGCTACTTTAATATGGACTTAATGAACTCAAATGATGCAACTCGCTATTATTGCATATCAATGTTTCGATTCGTATTTGCAGCTTGTTAAATACTTACCCAAATTCGGGATAATGGAGTGCGTATGCCTTAATATTTCTTGATTTAAAAACACTCCATTATCCCAAAACTATGGTGTTCAGTTGTTATAGTCTGTTTTGCTCGTCATGACCAGCACCAGCGCCCTTATACTTCGAACGCTTGTAGTTGAAGAAGTAAGAGACTTGCAATTCTACGCCACGTGTGTAAGAAGTGCTGTTTTTGCAGCCTTCCACATTGGTGGTACGAATCATCCAGCGGTCGCGCTGACCGTTGAATAGGTCATTGACATAAAGGTTGCAAGTGAGCATTCCCTTGAGGAAACTCTTGTATACTCGCATATTGACCGAGGTGAACGACTTGTACTCTTGCGAGCCGCTGTCGTGGCGCGTGTCAACAGCTCCTTGGAGCGAAAACCAGAACGTCTGGTTGACAACGAACTTGTTCATCAGACTTGCCACAAATTCTGGCTTGCGCAAGGAGGAAACAAAGCCATATTTGTGTGCATCCAAAAACTGCTGACTGTAAGCCAACAACAACTGTGGCTGATAGAAACCAAATTTGGGTTGCATCACCAGCGATGCGCCGAGGCTCTGCTCATGGTCTATGTTCCGCCAGTAAGAGTAGGATGCATCCTGCTGTTTGTAGATGTCGTACATCCAAATCATACGGTCGCTTGTGTAAGTGTAGTCCACGCTCAGATTGATCCATTTCCACATGGCCGTGAACTCAAGTTCATGGTTGATGGCTGGCTGCAGGTCAGGGCTTCCACTCTCGTAGGTAAACCGGTTGTCATACTGCTGATAGCTGCGCATCTGACTGTAGGATGGGCGCCTCGTTTTTTTGCTGTAAGTCAGCTGCAGTCCCCAGTTGTTTTTGTTCCAAAGCACATAGGCATTGGGGAATAAGTCATTGTAGTTACGGCTTACCTCTGGGTCATACTCTCCAAACGAGTAATAATCAGACTTTACATGCTCATAGCGGAGGCCTGCTCCTATTGCCCAATTGCCTAAGCTGATGCCATAGGTTGCAAATCCTGCGAAGTTGTTCCCTGTCATCTTATTGTCAGAGGCATCAATATATCCTTCCGGATTTTGGCTGTTTGCATTTATATGCGAGCTGCTTTGTTCTACACCGAACGACAAAGAACCTTTCCAGAGTTCTCTTGTTGCAACTGCCTTCCATGCCCACATTCGGCTGCTTTGCGAAGATGAGATGTTTACGGTACGGTTGTCCATGCTCTCGCTTTCTTCCGTAATGTACTGTCCTTGCTTAACCTTCGAATGAACGAAAGTTCCGTCAGCCTGTAGATTCCACTTGCCTATTGTACCGACATAATAGACATTCACATTCTGTCGGTTGTTGTCATCATCAAATACCGTTTGCTGACTAACCTCACCTTGAAACTCATCATTACGGAATACGCTATAGTTGGAAGACATAGAGGCATTATACTTCAACAGTTGTTGCATACCTACTGACACACCAATGGAATGATTATTGTTGAAGTCGTAACTGATTTTTGTCGTAGGCAAGAAATATTGCGATCGGTTGGAAAACTCTCCATGCTGAACGGTCTTTTGCGTATGATCCGTCAAACGCAACGTACTCGTGTAATCTGTGTTTTCTGCCGAGAAATTATTGCTGTAGTAAGGGTAGATATTCAGTTCCAATCCGTTTTTGCGATAGGTAATCGATGTTCCGCCACTTCCTGCTGGTTCCTTAAAATAACTTCCCCGGGCAGTGGCGAAGAAACTCATATAGTCGCTTAAACGCTTGATGGTGGTGATACGAATCACAGAACTCACTTGGGCACTATAGCGAGCACCAGGAGCCGTAATGACCTCAACAGACTTGATGTTCTTGGATGTTAGTTGCCGAAGTTCCACACTGCTGGTCATTGGTCTTCCATTAATATATATCAGTGGACTCCCCTTTCCAAATACATTTACTGAACCGGACTGGGTGACATTAAGCCGAGGTAATTCGGAGAGAACGTCAAGAGCCGTGCCTACTTGTGAGAGAAGAGAGTTCTGCACGTCATAGCTGATACCGCCAGCAGTCATCTTCATCGTGGGGCGGGCAGCTTTCACCACGACTTCACTCAACGTGTGGCTGTCTGGTTGAATCTGAATGTCGCCCAAGTTGCCTTGTTTGGCAGCCATGAACCTCGTTTCGTAACCGATGTATGATATCTTTAGTAGACACTCGTTTTGGACAGTTTGAATGGAGAAAGTACCGTCATCATCGGTTGTCACACCATTTATGTATGTGGAGTCCGCCGACAGCAAAACGACATTGACGTAAGCCATAGGTTCTGCGTGCTCATTGGTCACGCGACCGCTGATGTCTTGTGCTTGTGCAGCTGTTGCAATCAGGCACATTAACAAAAGTATTGTTTTCTTCAAATCCAACATAATTTTAATTCTATTCATTAAGGGGATAAAAAAGTTAGTCGATATTTGCGTGTGGGGGGGGTAAAGATTGTGAAAACTTTATTTTCTCTTAGAATCTCATTCATTTTTAGTTAGTTTTGGGTTATAAATTCGTTGACTTAATTATTCTATATGCAAAGATACACATATAATTGGTTTTATTCTAACACAAAAGTGTTTTTATGCAGTCAATGCTAAATAATTACACTTTTGTGTATAAAGACGTTCTGTTTGCAGAGATATTGTCTTGATGTTAAAAAGTGGCAAAAGCGCGAGCTTGCTGATAAAAAGCACTATCTTTGCAGTCTATATTGTATCTAATATATGGGCGTTGAGATTAATGATTTCTTTTGGATAAAGAATTCCAGAGCGAATGTTTCCGAAGAAGATTATAAAATAGTAGAATGTCTTGTGGATGCTGCTAAAGCGTTTACAAGAAGCACTTATAGGTGTGTCTATATCATAGACTATTGCAAAAGAAATTTTGCTTATGTATCTGATGAATTAACGACATTATGTGGAGAACCGACTTCTAAAACTCAAAACTTCGACCATAGTTTATATTTAAACCATGTGTCTCATCAAGAACTTGAGATGCTAACAGAAATCTACCAAAGTGGGTTTGAGTTGTTTTCTACTTTTCCTATTTCAGAAAGGAAGAATTACTCCTTTCAATATGATTTTCACATTACGAGGGGGAGAAAAACACGTCTAATGCATCACACCTTGACTCCACTGACATTAGACAGTGATGGGAAAATTTGGTTGGCCTTATGCACTGTATCAATATCTTCAAAGAAGACTCCCGGAAATCTGGTTGTTGGAAAAAAGGGCAATAGGGCTTTCTATCAGTATAATCTGCAGAATCATGAATGGGAGAAGCAAGACGCGATTGCTCTTTC
Organism: uncultured Prevotella sp.; assembly: GCA_964487905.1. Lineage (GTDB taxonomy): Bacteria > Bacteroidota > Bacteroidia > Bacteroidales > Bacteroidaceae > Prevotella. Next base: position 67,324 of record CAZASQ010000007.1, read on the forward strand.
CGAAACAGAGCGTGAAGTATTGGTTCTTTCGACACAGGGGTATACAATGGCTGACATTGCTGATGTTATGTGTAAGTCAATAGACACAATTAAAACATACAAGCGCAACTTGTTTGCTAAGCTTGGAGTTAAAAACATCGCTGAAGCCTTATACTGTGCAATTAACTATAAACTTATCTGAGTTTTATTACTATTGGGTTGCTGCAACCTTAAATACTGCTTTATGGAGCGTGCCATCAGCTATGCAGGGTGCATGGCCGTCTTGTGGAAAAAATATAGCAAACTCTCCAGGGTTCAACGTTACAAAGTTGCGGGGCTTAATTTCGGGTTGTTTGGCAATATCTGTTTCCTCATTAAATGGCGCATCGGGTAAATCCGCCACAGGCATATAGCCATAAGTTTCAGAAATGTTCAGCGGAATCTGAACATCAATCATCATGCGGTGGTATTCTATCACTGCTTCTGATTTTGTTTTGCCTTTATTGTCTTCGATGTTAACGAACAATTTTTCGCCATCAATAATATGCCGTCCATTGTCAAGTTTGGTTAGATCGTGCTGCTCAATGAACTTTCCTACCTCGGCGAAAAGAGCGTTCAATGCATAATATTTCTTCAGATTCTCTATCTTGTCTATTATCATAATGCTGTTTAAAATTCTTGTTACCCGTTATGTTATAATAACTTTGTTGGCAATATGCAAAAGACCGCCAATGCCATGGCGGCTCTCATGGTATGGAGGTCGGAGTTTACCACTCTCTGCAATACCCGAATCTCAAATGCAAGAGTCTTCGACTACTTGTAGTCTTCTGGCATACATATCCAAAGGATTATATATACCAGTACACCGCAGAAGCCAGTGCATACGGTTAACAGCAGATATACCAATCTAAATATTGCAATATCCCAACCAAAGTAGTTGGCAACACCGCTACACACCCCAGCAATCCACTTGTCGTTTGAGGAACGAGCAAGTCGCTTATCAGTACCCATGTTCTGTTTTTTATATTATTACTCTTCAACAACTTCTATTGTCATGCTCACATCCTCTTTTGGACGGTCGTCACGAAGCGTTTCTGCATTCTGAATTTTCTCTACAACGTCAAGACCTTCCTCAACCTCGCCAAATACTGTATATTGGCTGTCAAGGAACGGTGTTCCACCGATAGTGGTATAAGCCTCTACTTGTTCAATGGTAAACTTTGGTGAACCAACTTCCTTACTCTTCTGCTTAGTTTCTTCCACAAGTCTGTCTTGCAGTTCTTGCAAACCTGCATGGTCGCGATTGCGGCGGAAATTCATAATCTCTTCGCGGTGAGCTTTGGCAAGTTCATTGAAGATGGTTTGCTGTTGCTGCATTTCCATCTGACGCTCCATCTGTTCAAGTTCTTGTGGCTTATACACTTTGCCCCATACTATGTAGAACTGGCTACCACTACTCTCCCGCTCCGGGTTGACCTCATCACCAAGACGTGCGGCACTTAGTGCGCCACGCTTGTGGAAGTACTTAGGATAAACAAATTCTGCAGGGATAGTATATCCCGGGCCACCCGTTCCAAGCCTCTTCCCTTTCTGCGCGCCTTTGCTGTCCGGGTCGCCGCCTTGTATCATGAACTCTTTGATGACTCGATGAAACAAAGTGCCATCGAAGAAACTTTCTCGCACCAGTTTTATGAAGTTTTCACAATGCTTGGGTGTCTCATCATATAGACGGACAGTGATGTCGCCTTCGGTTGTTTTAATTCTGACTTTTGCCATTCTACCCTACGTGTTAATTTCATTAGTCTTACGTTATAGCAAGACTTTGTTGTTTTGGTTTTCGCAAAGGTACATACAAAATTCCATATAGCAAAAGTTTCTTCTGTTTTTTGCTGTAATGTTTTTAGGGCGTACCTTATGATTTTAAAGGTAAAACCAAAAAGACAAGCACCAAAAAAATGGTGCTTGTCTTTGTTAATTATAAAAGGAGAGTGGGGTTAGCCCTTGCATGACCACGGCTTCAACTCCTTGAAGAAATCGTGTCCCTTGTCGTCAACAAGGATGAAGGCGGGGAAGTCTTTCACGGTGATTTTCCAAATGGCCTCCATGCCCAATTCTGGGTAGGCAACACACTCGATGCTCGTGATGCTGCTCTGTGAGAGGACAGCTGCCACGCCACCGATGGTGCCGAGATAGAAACCACCGTGCTTTTGGCAAGCTTCCGTAACCATATCGGTACGGTTGCCCTTGGCAATCATTACCAGCGAGCCGCCATGCGCTTGGAACTCGTCAACATACGGATCCATACGGTTGGCCGTAGTTGGTCCCATGGAGCCGCAAGAATAACCCTCCGGAGTCTTGGCCGGTCCTGCGTAGAAAATGGGATAGTCCTTGAAGTACTGTGGCAAGTCCTCGCCTGCATCGATGAGAGCCTTGAGTTTGGCGTGTGCGATGTCGCGAGCAACGATGATCGTGCCATTCAAGCTCACTCGCGTAGAGACGGGATACTTGGTCAGTTCGCTGCGTACAGCGTCAATGCCCTTGTCCAAATCAATCTCTATGCCCTTTCCGCCCTCTCCAGGCTTACGCAACTCCTCGGGAATAAGTTCCGTGGGGTTGTCGTCCATCTTCTCAATCCAAATACCATCGGCATTGATCTTGGCTTTGATGTTGCGATCGGCAGAGCAGCTCACGCCCATACCAATCGGGCAGCTTGCTCCGTGGCGCGGCAAGCGGATGATACGAATGTCGTGGGCAAGGTATTTGCCGCCAAACTGTGCGCCAAGACCAATCTTGTGGGCTTCCTTGAGCAGCTTCTCCTCCAAGTCAATATCACGGAATGCCCTACCCGTCTCATCTCCAGTCGTGGGCAGATTGTCGTAATACTTAATGGAGCCAAGTTTCACCGTGAGCAGATTCTTCTCTGCCGAAGTTCCGCCAATGACGAAGCAGATGTGGTACGGCGGGCAAGCTGCCGTTCCGAGGCTCTTCATCTTCTCAACGAGGAAAGGAAGAAGCGTGCCTTCGTTCTGAATGGTTGCCTTGGTCATCGGGTAGAAATAGGTCTTATTGGCAGAGCCGCCACCCTTGGCCACCATGATGAAGCGATACTCGTCACCCTCTGTGGCCTCAATGTCAATCTGGGCGGGCAAGTTGCAACGGGTGTTTACCTCATCATACATTGTCAGCGGCGCATTCTGAGAGTAGCGAAGGTTGTCTTGCGTGTAAGTGTTGTAGACACCGCGAGAAAGAGCTTCCTCGTCCTCAAAGCCTGTCCATACTTGCTGGCCCTTTTCACCATGAATGATGGCCGTACCCGTGTCTTGGCAGAAAGGCAGTACGCCCTTGACCGCTACTTCTGCGTTGCGGAGGAATTGCAGCGCCACATACTTGTCGTTCTCAGAAGCCTCTGGGTCAACAAGAATCTTGGCTACTTGCTCATTGTGGGCACGGCGCAGCATAAACTCACAATCGTGGAATGCTTGCTGTGCAACAAGCGTCAACGCCTCTTTGGAAACCTTGAGGATTTTCTTTCCCTCAAACTCACCTACTGACACACCCTCTTTGGTGAGCAGTCGATACTCTGTGTCATCCTGGCCCAACTGAAACATGGGCGCATACTTAAAATCTGGTTCTTTTGCCATTTTGTCTTTGTATTTTGTATTCCCCGATTTTCCTATTTAATAAGGAAACGGGAAGATAAACATTAAATTTCTGAGAGAACGTCTGCCTGTCCTCCTCAAAAAGAATTCGTTAATAGACTTCTGTTTTGAGGAGAACAGTGCGTATACATGATTTAGTAACCGAAGATTTCCTCCGTTGACAAACGCTTAATCGGACCTATCTTCTCAAGCGTCTCCATATCAAGCTCTTTCTCATCGCCAAGGATGATATACTTGTATGGCTTCTCGGCCATATATTCCCGCTCGAAATTAATTACATCTTGAAGTGTCAACTTAGGCAACTCCTCATAGATGGTCTTACGAATATCATAGTCAAGACCCAATTTCTGTGCCTGCCAATAGCTTCCAAGGATGCCAAACTTGGTAGTGCGTGCAGAAGCGATGCTCTTCATCAAACTCTGACGCGCTACCTCTACACCAGCTTCGCGTGCGGGAAGCGTGTCAAGCAGGTGGTTGAATTCGCGGATACAGTCCGTCATCTTGTCATTTTGTGTGATGATGTGGGTGTAGTAGAACTCTGACTTATCAGAACGGCTTGGCGAAGCGTAGTAAGCACTTGCGCTGTAAGCCAGGCCGCGAGCCTCACGCAACTCTTGGAACACAATGGCGTTCATCGAGCCACCAAAATACTCATTGAACAAGGAGATAATTGGGGCGCGCTCGGGAGACCATTTTTGATTCTCGTTGTGGAATTGCACCATATAAATGTTCTTGGCATCATAAGGAGCAATGATGACCTCATTTGCAGGAGTTGTTTGTGCCACATAAGGGCGAACCAAACGCTTAACCCTACGCTTCGACATATCCGTGTAGAACTTCATCTTGTCGATTTGCTTGGCCAGCTTGTCAAGTGACGTAGGGCCGTAATAAAGCAATGTGGGCATTTGCGTGTTAATAACTTTGGTAAAGTCTAACAGTTGCTTGGCCGACAATTCTTTGAGTGCTGCTTCAGAGGGTATATTGCGACTACGGTTGTAAGGGCCATAAATGCCATAGCTGAACAACGCATTGAAGTTGGCGTCTTGATTAACTTTGTTGTCTGCGCGATCTTTCAGAATCAAGCCAACAAAGTTTTTCCAAGCATCTTCATCGGGCTGTGCATCGTCCAAAAGACTCTTCACAATGTTAAGTGCCTGCGGCATATTTTCGCTCAAGCCTTGCAATGTAATTACCAACTCATCATCACTTTGGCTTATGCTATAATCGCACGCCAGCTTATAAAGCTGTTGCTTAATCTGCTCATTAGACATTTTACTTGTGCCCACATACTCCAAATAGGAGAAAGCATAGTCGTACATAGGATTAGTCTCTGAGCCAAGCTCTGGATAGCGAAGCTGCAAGGTGAAAAGTCCATTGTCGGTGTTCTGCTTGTAAAGCACGGGCATGCGCTTCTTGGTAGTTGACTTAACCAAGTCCTTATTGTAATCAACAAACACAGGCTGGATAGGCTGCGGCTTATTGTTAATCACTTCAATAAGGAAGGCTGATTGCTTATCGTTGTTTGTGGGAATTGGGGTAATAGACGGCTTCTCTACCTTTTTGATGGTCGTGTCATTGCCTTGTGCCTTATAGACACAAACAAAGTTGTCATTAAGATATTTGTTGGCAAAAGCAACAATATCCTCTTTTGTCATCATCGATACGCGTTCGATTCTATTTACTTCTTGTTCCCAGTCAACGCGATTTATGAACGCATCTACAAAGGCATTAGCGCGGAACTGATTGCTTTCCAAACTCTGATAATAATCCCGCTTCATATTGTTAATAACCGAAGGCAGCAAGTCATCGGAGAAGTCTCCGCGCTTCAACTTGGCTATTTCCTCAAGCAGCAAGGTGCGTACCTCTTGCAGCGTTTGGCCTTGTTTGGGCACGCCTCCAGCAATGAACATGGTGTAATCCGTCAGTGTGTTCAATCCTGCAAAACCACCTTGCATTTTCATTTGCTGGTTCAAGTCAAGGTCGATAAGACCTGCACGGCCGTTGTTGAGTAATTCACCAATTACATTCAAAGTGTCGGTCGTCAGTGAGCGTCCCTCGGGAAAACGCCATCCCATATAGACCATTTCTTGCTCTTGGCCAATAACAGTAGTGTCCTCGGGATGAGTAATTGGAGCCAATGGGGCATATTCGGGTTGAGAAAGGTTGTCACTACGCTTCCATGCGCCAAAATAATGATCGATTTTGGAAATAACCTCATCGGGATTCAAGTCTCCAGCCATGCAGATAGCCACATTATTGGGGACATAGTAACGTTGGAAGTAACGCTTGATGTTGGTTATGGACGGGTTCTTCAAGTGCTCTCCTCGTCCAATGGTCGTTTGCGTTCCATAAGGATGTGTGGGGAATAGTTTCGCCATTAAGGCGTTATAGAGCTTGTTTCCATCCTTAGAAAGCCCCATGTTGTATTCCTCGTACACGGCCTCCAACTCTGTATGGAATCCACGGATTACCATGTTTTGGAAACGGTCGCTTTCTACTTTCAGCCAGTTGTCAATCTCGTTGCTTGGAATGTTCTCCACATAGCAGGTAACGTCATTGCTCGTATAGGCATTAGAGCCTTCTGCGCCAAGGTTGGCCATCATTTTATCATACTCATTGGGAATATTGTATTGGGCTGCAAGCTGCGACAATGAGTCAATGGCATGATAGCACTTCTTGCGCTGCACGGGATCGGTGAGCGTGCGGTAATACTCGTAACGCGCCTCAATGGAGTCAAGGTAAGGACGTTCTGCCTCCAAATTAGAAGTACCAAAGTGCGTGCTTCCCTTAAACATCAAATGCTCAAGGTAGTGGGCAAGTCCCGTTGTTTCCGCAGGGTCATTGCGCGAGCCAGTACGCACCGCAATATACGTTTGGATGCGTGGCTTTTCCTTGTTGACGCTCAGATAAACTGTGAGGCCATTCTTCAAGGTGTAGATACGTGTGTGCATGGGATCTCCTGGCACACTTTTGTAAGTGTAACTTTGGGCATTTCCACTCAAAGCTACGGTCAACATTCCTGCCATGAGTAAGGAACGTTGCAATCGTTTAATTGTCTTTTTAAGTTTCATGGTTCTTTCATTATAGAGTGAGAAGTTACAATGGGGATTCCAAGCTTCCTCTTGGTGCTCTTCTCCCTATTTGCTGCTTCCGCTCACATTAAACATTAAATTATCTTATTCAAATATCTATGCTAACACCATTTTGGGAGCTTATTCTTCATAATCCACCTCATGGTCAAGCTGATTGATAAAGTCTTCAAATACTTCTCGCTGCACATCGCCCATAGCGTATTCTTTCTCAGCATCTTTGCGTATTTCTGCTATCCAAGCCCGACGCGCCTCTATATAATCCGCTTTGATGTGCTTGTCATCTGCCTCCGTAATTTCTTTTATGCCATAATAATCAAGAATTAGGCGGTATGTCCATGTCCATTGATAAATACGGTAATTGCGATTGATTTCTTCAAAACGCTCTATGACGCTTTGAACGGTATCCAAAGTGCCATTCTTGATGTCTTCTATTACGCGCTGCTCCTCGGTGGCTGGTAAGAGTAGACCGCTAAGGTCATTCCATCTGCCAAGTCCCGTATCTGTAGAAGGCTTACCGAAAAGTCCCCACTTGTGAGCACGTTTTAACACGGCTCCCATGTAAATGCGCAAGGCGATGTCGTAGTACTTGATACCCTTGCGTAAAGAAGACGCATTTATGACATATTCGTGAAAGTTGTAGGTGGATACATTCTCCCCCGATGCCAAACGAAGATTCTCCAAGATGCGCTTGCCACGTATAATTTCGCCAACAGAAAAAGGTGAAAGCCAATCGAAATTGACAATACTCTTATGGCACTTTGCTGGACGCATATCGCGCTTTGGCCATTTCCGAATGTCGCGATATAATCCCACTGTTGTGATATTGCGGCCTGGGGACAGCGTCATGGTGTCTCCGTAAGCAATAAGATAGGAGAACGGAAGTGCCTGTGTGTTGGGATGATGCATCAATTTGCCAAAACACACCGAGAAAGTTCCGATAGTTGCAGGCATAAGCAAATAAGCCCCACTGGCCGTTTTCGTTCCTCGCTCCAATGTGCCCCAATGCATTGGTCCCATTTTGTAGGCATGATTGGAAAAGTTTGTTGCCGAACCTGCATTATAAAAGGAGAACATTGAGCCAATCAAAAGGCTACTTTTGTGGTGTGAGGCGGAGAATGGACCGCAAAAAGCTGCACACGCCTCACCATTGCTCATGTAGCTGTTGGCAAAAAACACGCTTTGAGAGGCTGTGAATCCATTACTGATTTGGCAAGCCTCACCAACAAAGCAGTCTTGAATTTTTACACTATTGATGATGCTGCTGCCATCTGCAATAATGGAGTTTTCGGCGATTACGCCTGTTCCAATATACACGCTGGCGTTCGAAGTGGAAAGAATGGTACAATCACTAATACGGGCTGCACCACAAATTTCACAATCATCATCTACCACCGTATTGGTTATCTCTTTTGTGTTGACAATCTTAACGTTGTTTCCAATGCGTCCCCTGTTTGGAAGGATGCGTGCAATTTCTTCGCACACAAGACGACGAATAGCATCTTTAAGAGCCTTGTCGTCAAAATGTTTCACCATGAATGCGGCAAACTGACTGTTCAAGTCATGGAAAAGAATCAAGTTGCCCTCCCCTACTTCATTGAGCACAGAGATTAGGTTGCCTTCACCATAGGTCGCGCCTTCGGTGGTTTCCATTTGTGATATGTTCGCAATGTAGCAATCGTTACCTATCGTGTAGTTGTTGATGTAATTGCCTACCTTTTCTATAAGGCAATTATCACCAATGGACACGTTACGCAGTGTTGCATCATTAATGCCAGTATGCTTTTCGAATCCAGCACTAATCTCAACGCATTGCTCTACTTTTCCCAAGTGTATTTCACCATAGAACATTACACGGTGATAATACTTGGGGTACCAGCCCTTTTGGGCAACCATTACCTGCTGCCAATCTTCAGCCCAGCAGCTATTAGCCTCTAAAACTGAAATTTCTTCAGGTGTTAAATTCCTGTATTCCATGATTGTACATAAGTTTAATCTTCCACAGGGTAAAGAAAATCATTGTAGGGATACTTCTGTACATGCAACTCGCGCGCCCGCTTGTAGAGCACGTCACGCAACTCATCCACATTCTCGCGCATCTTTGCGCTGACGAAGAGGCAGCTATCGCCAAGCCGCGCCATCCAAGTTCGGCGCAACTCATCTAATGTGATGTTCTCTCGTGTTGCAGGAGTAAGGTCGTCTGCATCTTTCTCCACCCAATGGTAATTGTCTATTTTATTAAAAATGATAATTGTCGGTCTGTCACTGACAGATAAGTCTTTAAGTGTTTGATTAACAACCTCTATTTGCTCTTCAAAGTCTGGATGAGAAATGTCGACTACATGTACAAGCAAGTCTGCCTCACGCACCTCGTCAAGGGTGGATTTAAATGAGTCAACCAAATCTGTAGGCAATTTGCGAATAAATCCTACTGTATCTGCCAACAAAAAGGGCAAATTATCAATAACAACTTTGCGTACTGTTGTGTCAAGCGTTGCAAACAGTTTGTTCTCTGCAAACACATCACTTTTTGCCAGCAGATTCATAATTGTGGATTTCCCCACGTTGGTGTATCCCACAAGAGCTACGCGGATAAGTCGTCCACGATTCTTCCGCTGTGTCGTTTTCTGCTTTTCTATTTCCGCAAGACGTTGCTTTAACAGCGTAATCCGTTGTAAAATAATGCGGCGATCCATTTCCAGCTGCGTCTCGCCAGGCCCGCGCAGTCCAACGCTTCCCTTTCCGCCTCCGCTGCCAGAACCGCCACCCTGTCGCTCCAGGTGTGTCCACAAGCGTTGCAAACGGGGCAGCATATAGCGATATTGTGCCAGCTCCACTTGAGTTTTGGCATTGGCCGTTTGGGCGCGCATGGCAAATATGTCAAGTATAAGGCTTGTGCGATCAAGAATCTTCACGGCCAGTTCTTTTTCTATATTGCGAATCTGCCTCGCAGAAAGCTCATCATCAAAGATGACCATTCCCACAGGGTCTTCATCGTCTTCCTTTTGCTTGATATATTCCTTTATTTCTTCGAGTTTTCCTTTTCCCACGTAGGTTGTCTGATTGGGGCTGACAACACGTTGCGTGAAACGCTTCACGGTAACAGCACCTGCCGTGTCGGCAAGAAATTCCAACTCGTCAAGATATTCCTTGGTCTTAGCCTCGTCTTGCTCCTTTGTTATCAGTCCCACAAGGACTGCAGTCTCGGCTTTCACCTCGGATATTACAAATTCTTTCATTCAGTTTGTCACTGTTGGTATTACCGTGCAAAGGTAGTAAAAAGTTAAGAGCTAAGAACCATCGCGCCCCGCTTTTTCCCTCGCGACTGTTATTTTTTATAAATTATTTTGTCTCAAATCCCTCGTTTGGTCTTTTTGTTGTAATTTTGCGGTAGAAGTAATACATAAACGCTAATAAATTGAAGTAATGAGACTGATCATCGAAAACGATTACAAGCAATTGTCGGCATGGGCCGCCAATCATGTTGTGGAGCGTATTAATGCTTTCCAGCCCACCAAAGAGCGTCCGTTTGTACTCGGATTGCCCACAGGTTCTTCGCCTGAAGGCATGTATGCGGAGTTAGTAAAGGCCTGTCAGGAAGGAAGGGTTTCGTTCAAGAATGTCATTACGTTCAACATGGATGAGTATGTAGGCTTGCCGGAAGAGCATCCAGAAAGCTATCATTCATTCATGCGCAGAAATCTCTTCGATCATATTGACATTTGCAAGGAAAACATTCACATCCTCAATGGCAATGCCGAAGATTTAAAGGCAGAGTGTGCTCGTTATGAGCAGATGATAAAGGACGCAGGAGGCATCGATTTGTTCATTGGTGGTATTGGCCCCGATGGTCACATCGCGTTTAATGAACCTGGTTCAAGCCTTGTGAGCCGTACAAGAGAGAAGACACTCACTACGGATACAATTATCGCCAACTCTCGTTTCTTCAACAATGATATTAACCAAGTGCCCAAGTATGCACTTACGGTTGGTGTAGGTACTGTAATGGATGCACGGGAGGTGATGATTTTGGTTAATGGACACCACAAGGCTCGCGCTTTGCAAGCCGCTGTGGAAGGCCCTGTGACACAATGGTGGACAATCTCTGCCCTCCAAATGCATCAGCACGGTGTTATTGTTGCCGATGAGGCTGCTTGCGATGAGTTGAAAGTAGCAACCTATCGCTACTTCAAAGATATTGAAAAGGATAATTTGTAGATTGTTATGAACACAAGATTAAATCTGACTTCGCAGATTGCATTCAACAAAGTGCCGGAGGATTTTTTCCGTCCTCGTTCGGCTGTGGAACGCTCTGAGATGACGCGACGGGAGAAAGTCCCAACCGATATATACCCCAAGATGGAAGAGGGGGCTTTAGCCATTGTTGATGCCATAGAGAAAATCATCAAGCAAAAGGACAATGATGGCCGTATGTGCGTGCTTGGCCTTGGCACTGGCTCTTCGCTATCCCCTATCTATGAGGAGATGGTACGTCGCTACGAGGCGGGGCTACTCAGTTTCCACAACGTTATCGTCTTCAACGCTTATGAGTATTATCCCCTTAAACCCGGTGATACCAACAGTTGCATTCAGCAACTTCGCAGCCGCTTGCTTGACAAGGTGGACATAGCTCCGCAAAACATATTCACCCCCGATGCCACCATAGGACAAGATTATGTGCTCAACTACTGCCGCCAATACGAGCAGCGTATCAACGCTTGCGGAGGTATTGACGTGATGTTGCTTGGCGTTGGCCGCATGGGCAATATTGCAACCAATGAGCCAGGATCAAGTATTACCTCCAATGCACGCATGATTCTTCTCGACAGCGTGGCTCGTGAGGAGATGTCCATGAGCTATGCTTCGCAGGATTTGGTGCCACCTTGCAGCATCACTATGGGTGTGGCTACCATCCTTAAAGCACGCAAAATATATCTCACTGCGTGGGGAGAGGGAAAAGCTGACATTATTCAGAAAACGGTGGAGGAGCATGTTAGTGATGCAATTCCCGCCTCCTTCCTTCAGACACATAACGATGCACGCGTGGTAATTGACCTTGCAGCAGCAAGCAAACTTACACGTATCATCCATCCTTGGCTTGTCACCTCTTGTGAGTGGAATGACAAATTGGTGCGCTCTGCTCTTGTGTGGCTTTGCCAAGTGACCAAGAAACCCATTCTGAAACTTACTAATAAGGATTATAACGAGAATGGACTGAGCGAGTTGTTGGCACTTTACGGATCGGCCTATAATGCCAATATTAAGATATTCAACGACTTGCAACACACCATTACTGGATGGCCTGGCGGTAAGCCCAATGCTGATGACAGCAATCGCCCAGAGCGTGCGTTGCCCTATCCTAAGCGTGTAATCGTGTTCTCGCCGCATCCCGATGATGATGTCATCTCCATGGGTGGCACAATTCGCCGTCTTGTGCAGCAAGGCCACGAGGTACATGTGGCTTATGAGACTTCTGGCAATATTGCCGTTGGCGATGAGGAGGTTACGCGCTTCATGCACTTCATCAATGGTTTCAACCAGCTCTTCGACAGCAATAAGGATGAGGTTATCAAGAACAAGTATAAGGAGATTAAGCAATTCCTTGGCAACAAGAAAGATGGTGACACCGATACACGCGATGTTCTGACCATTAAGGGGCTGATCAGACGAGGTGAGGCACGTACTGCCTGCACATATAATAATATTCCGCTCGATCATGTCCACTTCCTCGACTTGCCTTTCTACGAGTCTGGCCGTGTGGAAAAATTCCCCATGACCGAAAAAGACGTGGAAGTGGTACGTGAGCTTATTCAAAAGGTTCAGCCGCACCAGATTTATGTAGCGGGCGACCTTGCCGATCCTCATGGCACTCACCGCAAGTGTACGGATGCCGTGCTGGCTGCCATTGACCAGGAGAAACAAGTTGATGCAGATTGGCTCAAGGAATGCCGTATTTGGATGTATCGTGGCGCATGGGCTGAATGGGAAATCGAGAATATCGAGATGTGCGTTCCCATGAGTCCCGAAGAGTTGCGAGCCAAGCGAAACGCCATTCTCAAGCATCAGAGCCAAATGGAGAGTGCTCCGTACCTTGGCAATGACGAGCGACTGTTCTGGCAGCGCGCCGAGGATCGCAACCGGGGAACAGCAGTTTTGTACGATAGCCTTGGCCTTGCTTGCTATGAGGCTATGGAAGCATTTGTGGAGTATAAGCCTTTATAGCCACATGATAATAGGAAAGGGATGTTGATGCGGTTAATCCGCTTGTTAACGGCATCCTCTAATCTCATTAATTGTTCTGTGTGTACCCCCTCCCTTGAGGGGAACGCACAGAGCACTTTTTTCTCCCCCCTTAGTTGTTAATGTGCCAATATTACATTAAAGACTTAATTTTTCAAGAATAGTTTTTGCACTTCTAATTGGAAAAGTGAAATTAGACCAAATCCCGTTAGAAAGAAGAGATAGGGACTGGTTGGCAGGGAAAATAGGAAGGGAGTTGAAAGTAAATGCTGCTCAAATTCAATATAGTTTGATTTGCTGAATTTGCTAAAACAACGCAAGTTCGGTGAATTATATGTGTCTGTAAAATTGATGATTGGCGAAAGACATAGTTATTTTATAATGCTCAAACACAGAGGTTTATGAGCTGCATCCCAAAAGGTATGATGTCATAAACCAAACGCATACGTTTTGGAGGGTAAAACGTATGCGTTCATCATCCAAGACGTATGCTTTTGTGCGGAATATAGGAGATGTGGTGTATTCGGGGATTAAGAGCACTCGTTGAGATTTCCAGCTACAAGAA
>CAZASQ010000007.1:80955-98484 GCA_964487905.1 uncultured Prevotella sp.
AGAAAATCAACGCAAAAGTTTACGCCTCAATGTTCTTTCCAAAAATTCCGCGCAGGAAGAAATAGAGTTCCTCTTGCAAGCGGAACAATGGCCAAAAAGGCCGTAGCGGCATATAGCCAAATTTCCGACATAAAGAATGGCGCAGACGGCGTGTCTCTATACTCTGCCAAGTGCGGTGTATTGTCTCCAATCCTTGCTTGCGCTCTTCTGATGTCAGCTCATGACGGTGAAGATAATAAAACAAATAAACATCAACCAAGTTCTTCCACCGTTCGTTCTCATAGAGGCTGACAAGCGAGGAGTCTGCGCCAAGTTCCAAAAGTTGACGCTTCATGCTGGCATTGGCTAAAAGATAGTCGAAGCGATGGATGCTAACTTGGTGAGTTACTGACTGGCTGTGTTGTCGATAATAGTAAATGCCCGCACTGGCAACAACTTCTTTTGAGGCTAAATAATGAAGACGCGTTGTGTTGTCGTCGCTATAGGCATGGCTTGTTGTATCGTAAGGATAGCGATGGTGAATGTCGGCACGTACCGCATACACCCCATGTATCTTCCATGTCAGACTGTCCGCGAATGCTTTTTCCCCTGTGGCCTTGTAGCCTTTATCCATTGGGTAATAACCTGTCAATTTTCCAAGACTGTCTGTGTAAGCAAGGCGGAATAGCACGCAACCAATTTGGGGCTTTGCTTCAAAAGCCGTTACCATTTGCTCCAAAGCATCGTTGCTTAGGCGGTCATCGCTGTCAACAAAACACACGTATTCGCCTTGTGCGACCTTTAGGCCTTCGTTTCGTGCACGTCCTTGTCCTCCGTTTTCCTGCAAGGAAATTACCTTTATGCGAGCGTCTTTCTGTGCGTATTGTCGGAGTATTTCCAGCGAAGTATCCGTAGACGCATCATTAATGGCTATAAGTTCAAATTCCGTAAATGTTTGGCCGAGAAGCGACTCAATGCTCTCTTGGAGGTAAAGAGCCGCATTGTAGACGGCCATCAACACACTAACTCTTGGTTTCATGACGGAACTTGCTAAGGAATTTGTCTTGTATGTGGCTCATCAAGTCCATGTTGGAACGGAAGAAATGGAAAGAAACGGTGGCACTGGCAAAAAAAATAACCACACCGAGCAAACAATAAACCACTGGTTGACTTGACAAGAAAGTACTGGCGTAGGCCAAAAGGCCAAGTGGCAATTGGAAAAGCACGCAGCGCAACAGTCCCATGGATGGTTTATAATGATAGCGGAAGTAGGCGTAAACGAATGTTATGATGAGGTCAAGCAGCGACACCAGCGATATAGCGAGTCCCGCGCCAGTAAGTCCTTTCCAAGAGAACAATCCCACCACAGCCCCCACAAGCATTACAGAGTAGGTGCCTTCCAAGAAAAGATATGACTTAGAGTCGCCTTTGGCCAAAGGTATGTACTGCACGGGGAGTTTTATTGCGCGAAAATACATGGCCAAAACCATGACCTGCATCATGCCAAGGACGGACATAAACTGATGCGAATAGAGCAACGGAAGGAGCAATGGCAGACTGAAAGAGAATGCCACGAGTAACGGGGAGGCCACAAGCAACATGACTTCTGCTTGCCGATTGACTGTCTGCGAGAACGTAAAACTGTGCTCACACACGCCGCTGAGGCGCGGGAAGTAATCGGTTTCCATGGCCGTAAACACCATCCCGATGTATGTCATGGTCATCATGTAGCCCGCATTGTAGAGTCCCACGGTGTCAACCTGTGCAACATTACTCAAATAACTGCGGACAAGGAAGTCCGCCAATGAGCCAAAAACCCCTGCCAAGACAAATGCCACGCCTAATCGAATCATGCCGAATCCTTTCCCCAATACGCCGCGAGTGAAAGAAATTCGCAGCGGGTAGTGACGATAAGAATACCCTACGGTGAGTAGGAGCTGCGTTAAAGCCATCAAGACAATGGATGGAACGATAGCCGCATCGTTAAAGAAATAATACAAAGGAACAGTGAGTACTAAGGCCAACAGCACATTCCAAATCGAAGCTTTAGCCAAATCGCGTAACATTCTTGTACCTTTCAAGATAGCAAGCTCGCCTCCAATAAGGGTAGAGAGGAATACCGCAGGTGAAAGGAAGATAAAATGAAGCGTGTGTCCATCCCAAGAGAATGTGAAACGGCTTAGCCATGGGCTTAATACGATGCACAGAACCAAGCCTAAAAGAGCCGTCAGCATGCACCAAGAGCGCACCATCAAGATGCTGTTCGACAGACGTTTCTTGTCCCCAACATTATATGCCTCGGATATATCTCTGACTCCGCTCACGGCAATACCAAAATTGGTGGAGTCGCCCACCAGCCTTGTTGTGGAGTTAAAGAGGGACATTAGCCCCATACCTTGTGGTCCAAGGATTAACGCCACCAGCTTGTTGCGTACAATACCCACAAGAATGTTCAGCGCCTGAACACCCCCAAAGAGTCCTGTGTATTTCAGGATATTGGCGTAACTTGAAGATCTGCCCGCTTTTTTCATCATAAATCTAAACGCAAATGCGAAGTTTTTATTATCTTTGCATCCGAATATTCATTATGACACTGAGCATTATCATACCCGTTTATCGTGTTGAGGGCACTCTTGACCGCTGTGTGCAAAGTGTTCTCAAACAGGATTTCAACGATATTGAAGTGATTCTCGTTGATGATGGAGGAAATGATAATTGCCCCAAGCTATGCGATGAATGGGCGAAAAAGGATCATCGTGTTCGCGTTATCCACCAAGCCAATGGCGGTTTGTCGGCTGCCCGTAATGCAGGAATAGACATCGCGAAAGGCGAATACTTGACCTTTGTAGATTCAGACGACTATCTTGACGCTGGACTCTATCCCAAGCTTATGCGTCATCTCGCTGCCCATACAAGCATAGACCTCTTGGAATATTCTGTTATTGTGCGCGAGGGAGGACGCGAGGAACATTGCTTAGCATTGCAAGAAAGGCATTACACCTCTCCGGAAGAGTATTGGCTGCAAGGCAAAGCGTATGCCCACACTTATGCATGGAATAAGATTTATCGTGCAAGACTGTTCCAAAAAGTGCGCTTTCCGGTAGGGCGCGTGTTCGAAGATGTACACACCTTGCCCCAATTGATAGCCCAAGCCCAGTGTGTCGCAACCACTTCCGAGGGCTATTATCACTACACGGACAACCCCAACGGCATTACCCGCCAAGCCACGGGAAAGGAATTGCAAGACTTGCTCGATGCCCACATCGCTTATCTTCAAGCAGACAACGCCATTGATGCCCACTATTATGCGCATGTACTCAATATTCAGCTTGACGTGTTTGAGCTAACGGGACGCGCTCCTCAGTTGCCTCACAAGCATTATTGCAGCACAGCCAAATTATTCTTGTTACAATTACTTGGAACAAAACGCTTATGTCAACTCAACCGACTTATACACAAGCTTATGGGACGCAACCCCTCGTAAGTTTTATTATCCCCGCCTATAATCTGCCTACGGAGATGCTCCGTGAGTGTATTGACAGTATTCAGCGCCTTTCGCTCGCCAACAACGAACGAGAGATAATACTTGTTGATGACGGTTCTGACTTGTCGCCGCTTTCTTCGCTTACGGACGTAGCCGACCAACTTATTTATGTTCGCCAGCCAAACCGAGGTCCATCGGCGGCACGCAACGTTGGACTGGCTATTGCCAAAGGCCAGTTCATTCAATTTGTGGATGGCGATGACGCACTTATGCAAAGTTCATACGAGCATTGCTTGGACATTGTACGCTATCAGCGCCCAGACATTGTTGTTTTCCAGTCTACATCAAAGGCTGATGGTGGCACAAGCGGCTACACAGACCAAGAACCCGTGAGCGGAAGCGACTATTTGCGCCACAACAATCTTCAGGGCCGGGTGTGGGGGTATATTTTCCGGCACTCCTTGTTCATTAACCTCAGATTCCACGAAGGAATTATCCATGAGGACGAAGAGATAATCCCGCAGTTGCTTTTGCGTGCCGATAGTGTTTATTACACCTCGGCTGCCGCCTACTACTACCGCGAGCGGCAAGGCTCTATCATGCAACGTGACGACAAGAGGTGGCAAGTGAAGCGGCTTGAAGACTTGCTTACGGTTATTGACACACTCAACGACAAGTTGGATCGTCTGCCTGCTGATGACCGTTCCGCACTGCAGCGTCGCGTAGACCAGCTGACAATGGACTATCTCTACAATGTCATCATGCAAACACGCAGCCCGCACTATTTAGAACGCAGCTTGCGCCGACTTCAGCGACGCGGCCTCTACCCTCTTCCCACCCGTCATTACACCCACAAATATCAGTTGTTTGCCAAAATGGTCAACACCCGTTTAGGGCGAAGATTGCTCCTGCGCACGCTGCCCCTGCTTCCGCGATGAAAATTCTACTGTTAGGGGAATACAGCAACGTACACGCCACATTGGCCGATGGCCTCCGGGAATTAGGGCACAAAGTGGTTTTGGTGTCAAACGGCGACTTTTGGAAGAACTATCCGCGCGACATTGACGTAAGCCGGCCGCAAGGTCGTTTTGCGGGGGTACGGCTTTGGCTGCGCATTTTCAGACTTTTGCCCAAGCTGCGGGGCTTCGATGTGGTGCAAGTCATCAATCCGATGTTCTTCGAATTGCGCGCTGAACGCATCTTCCCTATTTATCGCTACCTCAAGAAGCACAACAAAAGGCTGGTGCTTGGAGCTTTCGGCATGGACTATTATTGGGTGCATACCAATACCACCACCATGCCATTGCGTTACAGTGACTTCAATATTGGAAAAATCCTGCGGCATAATGCCGATGCCAAAAAAGAGAAAGCCGACTGGCTGGGCACAGCCAAAGAGCAGCTCAACAAACTCATAGCCAAGGAATGCGATGCCATTGTAGCGGGGCTTTACGAATATTGGGCGTGTTATCATCCCATATTTCCGCATAAGACTACATTCATCCCATTCCCCATCCGCACAGACGAAGCCCCTGACACTTCGTTTACGCCACCGCTAAAACTCTTTATAGGTATCAGCAAGGGGCGAAGCGAATATAAAGGCACCGACATTATGCTTCCTGCAGCAGAGGAGGTGTGCCGCAAGTATCCGGACAAAGTCGTGTTGCGCAAGGTGGAAGGAGTGCCTTTCAGCGAATACGTGCAGCTCATGAGGGGCAGCGATGCCATCATAGACCAGCTTTACAGCTACACACCATCCATGAATCCGCTTGAGGCCATGAGCCACGGCATTATTTGCATTGGTGGCGGTGAGCCAGAAAACTATGAAGTGCTCAACGAGCAAGAATTGCGCCCTATCGTTAATGTACAGCCCACTTATGAGAGTGTGCGAGAGCGTGTGGCGTGGCTTGCCAATCATCCCGAAGAAATTGCTGGTTTGAAGCAGCAGAGTGTGGAATATATTCGCCGCCATCACGACCATATCAAAGTGGCCAAACGCTATGAGTCGCTATACGCCTCTTTATTGTGCCAGCCCAAAGGAACATGGCCCCATCAATTTTAAAGCGGTTGTATATTCATCTCTAAATCAACGCTTTACAAAAGGTATCGTCTTGCAAGGCAATATGTGCCATTTTGAATGGCAAAAGGTATGGTATTACATTGCAATACCATACCTTTTACAATCTAATAGGTTATAGGTCATTTTCTATTTGTCAACCATTCACGTTTGTAATCGTGATGGTAACTAATTTGGACTTACTATTCTTTAATATAATATGTTCACAAGAGAAGCGCAGAAATATTTCTGCGCTTCTCTTGTAATTCTTAAAGTTCTGTCTTCCTATCTTCATTAAGGGACTTATCAAGGAGATTAGCGTAAATCTATGATTTCTGCACGCGGATATTGTTTCTTGTTAAAGCGAAAGACAGCATCGCTTTGATTCTTGCGCTGGAAACGCGTTAACGTTACTGTTGTCCATGTTCCGCCTTGACAGAAGCGCACTTTACTTGGAATATAGTTCTCTCCTATTGTAATAATCAATGTTTGTATGGCTTGCGTTCGCTTTTGGGCTTTCAACGTTACAACATAAGACTTACCACTCCGCTTCATACTCATATTGTATCCCGATTTGTACATCGTGATAAAGCCGTATGGGTTCATTTGCATTTGTTGCGCAGCATTAGGCGTGCTGACATTAACTTCCTCCGTTGAACTCATGTAACTCCATTGTGTCTTTCCATCATACCATATCTTTGCATTAGGCGTAGACACATGAAACTTACGCCCTTTAACCGCAATTGTTCCTGCAGTGGCACCGCCTTTTCCGCTATTTATGGAAAAATGCGCGGAGCAACCACCTTGCCGCCCTACAATTGCAGCTGTTTTATCCAATACTTTACGAGCCTGTGCGCTGCCTTGTGCATTGACAGTCAATGTTAATACTAAACAGAAGAGCGTAAACAGCTTTCTCATCGTTTTTACTTGTAATTATCTTATAATTGAATGGATACTATTTCCTTGGAGAGGCCACTTAGAAGCATTCTCTCCTTACTATTATCTTCCTCGCATGGCCTCAAAGATTTTGGCCAAACTGTTTTCATCACTAATAAGCACCTCACGTGGCTTGCTTCCTTTGGCTTCACCCACGATTCCTGATCTCTCCAATTGATCCATCAGTCTTCCTGCGCGATTATAGCCAATTGAGAAACGACGCTGAATCATACAAGTTGAACCTTGCTGACTTAACACTATAGAGCGAGCAGCTTCCTCAAACAGTGGGTCAAGGTTGTGGGTATCCAATCCCCCACCGACAACACCACTTTCTTCTGTCTCTGGTTCGGGTATAAGCAATGGTTCTATTGGTCCTAATTGATTGGCAATAAACAAACTTATTTTTTCCACCTCAGCTGTTTCCACAAAGGCACACTGCACGCGAACAGGCTCTCCACCATTGAGGTAAAGCATGTCTCCGCGACCAACCAATTGCTGTGCTCCTGGGCGATCAAGTATTATTCGAGAGTCCATCATAGAGCCAACGCGGAAAGCAATACGTCCAGGGAAGTTGGCCTTAATGTTACCCGTAATAATTGTTGTTGTTGGACGCTGCGTGGCTATAATCATGTGAATACCTACGGCACGTGCCAATTGAGCTATACGCGTGATCGGTGTTTCTACTTCCTTGCCCGCCGTAAGCATCAAGTCGCCAAACTCATCAATCACTACAACAATATAGGGCATATACGCATGACCATTATCCGGATTCAACCGACGACTGAGATACTTTTGGTTGTATTCTTTAATGTTGCGTGCCCCGGCAGCCTTGAGCATATCATAGCGTTCGTCCATAAGTACACACAAGCCTTTAAGCGTTTTGACAACCTTTTGAACGTCAGTAATAATAGGCTCATTCTCGTTTTCCTCCACTGCCGCCATGAAATGATTGGCTATAGGCCCATAAGTGCTAAATTCAACCTTCTTGGGATCAATAAGCACTATCTTCAACTCATTAGGATGCTTCTTGTAAAGCAACGAGGTTATGATAGCATTCAGTCCAACGGATTTTCCCTGACCCGTGGCACCCGCAACCAGCAGATGGGGAATCTTGGCCAGATCTACCATGAACACATCATTGGTTATAGTCTTTCCCAACGCAATCGGAAGTTCCATGTCTGTCTCTTGGAACTTCTTGGAATTGAGGATGCTAAACATTGAGACGATGTTGGGGTTTGCATTAGGCACTTCTATGCCTATAGTTCCCTTCCCCGGCATTGGGGCAATGATACGGATGCCTGTTGCCGCCAAATTAAGTGCAATGTCGTCTTCCAAATTCTTAATCTTGGAAATACGGATGCCTTGGGCGGGGGTTATCTCATAGAGAGTAATGGTAGGCCCAACCGTAGCACGTATGGAACGAATTTGCACGCCAAAATCATCAAGAACCTTAATAATGCGGTTCTTGTTGGCTTCCAATTCTTCTTTGGTTGCATAGTTTGGCTTGCCATCCGAATCATATTCTTTAAGCAAGTCAAGTTTCGGGAACTTCCAAGAGAGGAATGGTTCACGTGGATTTATCGGGGTTGTTAAGTCTGTTTGCGCCACGACCTTCCCTGTTGCTTTTTCTTCAGATTTGGCCACCTCCACGCTCATGCTAACCTCTCCTGCATCAACTTGCTTATTCTTTTCTCGCTTTGGAGCTTCCACCTCTTCTTCAATGGGAACCGCTTCGCCGTTCGTTACATCGTCTTGAAGAAATTCTACCGTTTGTGGCTGAGGATCGTCAAAAGTTGTCGGATCAGACTGCACATTGACATCTGTCTCTTCATATCTATTCCCAACATCTTCTGAAGTCTCTTTATGATGCCCACCATCAACTATAGTGAACTTAACCTTGTTTGCAAGATAGCCAACAGGATTAAGCATTTTGCGAATGACGCTAATCGTCTCTGAAGTTAAATAGGTTAAGAACGCAATAGCCACAACAAGCAAAATTGCGACCAAACCAGGAGACCCAACAACATTTTCCAACCATTGGCAAACATACGCCCCATGTCCGCCTCCTGGATTAAAGACTTGCTCTCCCATTATGGGCGCAAGAAATTTCCCCATTGTCACGCTGCCCCATATCATGAGCAACATCAGACCGAAAAACCATTGTATGAGATTCACATTTTTGTACACCCCCATTATTTTCAGACCACACAACAGGATATACAAGGGAGCCAAGAATGCCGGAATGCCAAACCAACGATCTATCATGTAATATGAAACAAGTGCACCAAGGCTTCCACATATATTTTTAAACTCACCACTCCTATTAAAAATTTCTCCAGGACGAAGAGTCATGGCCATGCTCTGATCCTCTGCGCCTGTCTTAAAATAACTTAGAAAGGCAATAATCACACATATAGACAAGGCTGTCAACGCCAGCCCCAAGACAAAGTTGGTGTTGTCGTTTAAGAGATTATTAAGCCCAATGGCCTCACTGAATGTTTTTGTTTTGGCAACGTTTTTTTTCTTAGCCATTTATTCCTTTTCTTTTTGAAGATGACGTGTTTGGCTTCCCTACGACATTTAGTTGTTTGGTTTTAGGGCAGTCGCGCTACGCCATACGACTTTCTCTATTATGTTATTTGTGCAAAAGTAGCAAAAAAACGGGACAAAGCACCATGAATTAAAAACTTTTTCCTAATTTTGCACATTCTAAATTTGATGAATGAAAAGAATCTTATACAATAAGTTCGACAAGAAAGCCATTCAAGAGCTTCCCCGTGCGACTTTTCCGGGAGAAATCGTCACCGTTTCAAAAGAGGAAGATGCTAATAAGGCTGTGGATTTTCTCCTAAGCCAAACTATATTAGGTGTTGACACGGAGACGCGCCCTATGTTTCGTCGAGGGCAACATCATCAAGTGGCCTTATTGCAGGTTAGCACAAAAGACACCTGTTTTTTGTTTAGACTCAATAAGATTGGACTTCCCGCTTGCCTTATTCGATTATTGGAGGATAAAAGTGTACCTAAAATAGGGCTTTCTCTCAATGATGACATGTCAATGCTGCATCAACGAGCCAACTTTACCCCAGGAAATTTCATCGATTTGCAGAAAATGGTTAAAGACTTTGGCATTGAGGACATGAGTTTGCAAAAGCTCTATGCCAACGTTTTTCATGAGCGCGTCTCCAAACGCGAACAACTCTCCAACTGGGAGAACGACGTGCTCAATGACAAACAAAAAATGTATGCGGCAACAGATGCATGGACGTGCATCAATTTGTATGAAGTGTTGAGCAATCTCCAACAAACGGGCAACTACGAGGTCATTAAAGTAGAAGAAAACAATCATGAACAAGACAGTATATCTTAAAAAAGGAAAAGAAGATTCGCTGCGCCGCTTCCACCCGTGGGTGTTTAGCGGGGCCATAGCCCGAACCGATGACGGACTGCAAGAGGGAGATGTGGTTCGTGTTATCAGCTCGGAAGGCGAGTTTCTTGGCGTTGGGCATGTTCAAGTCGGCTCAATAGCCGTCCGCATCCTTTCGTTTCACGATGTCCCCATTGATGAGGAGTTTTGGCGTAGCCGCCTTTTGGCAGCATGGAACTTGCGAAAGTCCATCGGTGTATATCGCCCGCAAGCTGGCGGCTCTGCTGATGCAGCCCCAACCTTTCCCAACACCACCTTCCGATTGGTGCATGGCGAAGGAGACAACCTGCCTGGGCTGGTCATCGACTGTTATGGCACTACAGCCGTAATGCAAGCCCACAGTGTGGGTATGCACCAAAGCAGACTGGCCATTGCCAAGGCTTTGAAAGACGTGATGGGCGATAACGTGGAAAATGTTTATTACAAAAGCGAGACCACACTGCCTTTCAAGGCAAATCTCGGGCAAGAGAACGGATTCATATTGGGCGATCCTACTGACAATAATGTCACGATTGAGAATGGCCTGCGTTTCCATGTGGATTGGCTGAAAGGACAAAAAACCGGCTTCTTTATCGATCAGCGAGAAAACCGCGCCCTTCTGGAGCATTACGCACATGGACGAACGGTGCTCAATATGTTTTGCTACACAGGCGGATTCTCCGTCTATGCCCTTCGCGGAGGCGCAAGCGAGGTTCATTCCGTTGACAGTTCGGCCAAGGCGGTGGAACTGACCAATGCCAATGTGGCGATTAATTTCCCCAACGACAATCGTCACGAGGCGTATTGCGAGGATGCCTTCAAGTATCTTGACAGCCATGACGACAAGTACGACTTGATTATCCTTGACCCACCCGCCTTTGCCAAGCACCGGGGAGCATTGCGCAATGCGCTGAAAGGTTACACCCGGTTAAATGTTAAGGGATTGCAACGCATTCGCCACGGCGGAATCCTCTTCACATTTAGCTGTTCGCAGGTGGTGAGCCAAGAGCACTTTCGCCAAGCGGTCTTCACCGCTGCCGCCCAGTCCGGACGTAAAGTGCGTATCCTTCACCAGCTTCATCAACCCGCCGACCACCCCATCAACATATACCACCCTGAGGGGGAGTACCTCAAAGGCTTGGTTCTCTATGTTGAATAAGGAAAATTGGCGTTAAGTCAAGGCCGCTTTCGCAGACGATACCTATTACGTCACAAAAGCATACGTTTTGTTGAACAAAACCACACCTTTTGTCGCCCAAAAGGTGTGGTTTTAAAAGCCATACGAAAAACTGGCATGACAAGCGTTAAACCAATTCCTCACGCAAAAAAATGAAAACAGCTAATATTGAGCCTATTATCGCTAAGTATATTGTTCGGCACAATCTAATGAACAAACAGCGGTTGCAGCTTGTCGCTCTCTCCGGGGGGGCAGACAGTGTGGCTCTTTTGCTTGTACTTGCCGCTTTGGGCTATCAAGTGGAGGCTGTTCATTGCAATTTCAACCTCAGAGGCGATGAAGCTTTTCGTGATGAGCAGTTTTGTGTGGAGCTTTGCCAAGCCAAGGGTGTCAAACTCCATCGCGCCCACTTCGACACGCGCAGCTACGCACAACTACATGGGGTCAGTATTGAGATGGCTGCACGCCAACTGCGCTACGCTTACTTCAAACAGCTACAGGAAATACTGGATTGTGAGACTGTTTGCGTAGGGCATCATCGTGACGATTCTGTGGAAACCATCCTGCTCAATCTTATCAGAGGAACAGGAGTGCGCGGACTTACAGGGATTTCTCCCAAAAATGGAGCTGTAGTCAGACCCTTGCTGTGCGTGGACAGAGAAGACGTGCTGGGCTATTTACATTTCAAGGGGCAATCGTTCGTTACGGACAGTTCAAATCTTGTGGCCGATGTAAAGCGAAATAAAATCCGGCTTCAAATACTTCCTCTTTTAGAGGAACTGAATCCGTCTTTTCGCACAACGCTCATGACTATGGCTGAAGAAATGCAAGAGGTGGAAAAGGTGTCTACGGCCTTCCATCAACGCTACACCGATGCTTCAGAGGTGAGTATGGCAGCCCTTCGACAAGCTCCATCCGCAGAGTTGGCCTTATTCTATTTCTTGCGCCCAAAAGGTTTTTCCTCAGCACAAATAAGAAATATCTCTGAGAGCCTTGACGCATCAACGGGCAAGCACTGGGCTTCGCCGACACACGAGCTGATTATTGACAGGGGCCAATTGATGGCGATGCCAATTGACAAGGACACGCCACGCGCCATGCGGTTGCCCGAGCCAGCACGTTACTGCTATGCCAATGAAATCACATTGCGTGTGTCCCTACAAGACCGCAATGCAGACTTCCAAATACCTCGTAGCGCAGATATGGCTGCACTCGATGCGGAAAAGGTAGCATTTCCTCTCACCATTCGGCGCACGGAAGATGGCGATCGATTCAATCCTTTTGGAATGAAAGGAACTAAATTGGTCAGTGACTTTCTCACCGACCAAAAGAAGAATATATGGGAAAAACGTCATCAGCTTGTGGTCACAGATGCGAAAGGAAATATAATATGGGTCGTAGGAAATCGCCTTGATGGCAGATTCTGCATCACAGACAAAACAACACACGTGTTATTGCTGGAAAAAGAAGCAGCAATACAGTAACAGTGGTAAATAGGAAATTGCCAAATAAGTAAGGAAGAGAACGCATGGTGAACAAGCAACAGATAGAAACGCTCATGGTCGGCCACGGCATTAGGCCTACGGCGAACCGCATTCTCATAGCGGAGGCTTTGGGACAGGGCGATGGTCCCAAGACGATGAGAGACTTGGAGAGAACGATTCTCTCCATTGACAAATCGGTTATTTCACGCACACTTTCACTGTTTCGCTCGCACAATTTCGTACACACCATCGAAGACGGCAATGGCGCTTTGCGCTATGAACTGTGCTTTAGCCACGGGGCGGAATATGACGATGATGAGCATGTGCACTTCTTTTGCGTGCGCTGTCATCGAACATTTTGCTTGCATGACACCCCCATTCCCACTATCTCAATCCCTGCGGGATACATCCCTCAAACAGAAAGCCATCTGATAAGAGGGCTTTGCCCTAAATGCGCGCAGGTATTGCAACTCAAAGGGAAGGCATAATTTAGTGCCGGGTAATCCGAATCATTTCAATGAACAAAATACGCTACATCATCATCACATTGGTATGGATATTGGCAACTTGCTATTTGTTGCCAGCCATATTGCTTCATATACCTGCCATACAAAATTACGTGGGGCGGGAAGTTGCTGCTGTTGCTGCAGAGAAATTGGGAACAGATGTTACCATACAGCGTGTTGATGTAGGTTTTTTCAACCGCCTTGTCATTGACGGAGTTGCTATCAACGACCAACAAAACCAACCCATGTTTCGTGCAACGCGCATGGCGGCAAAAATAGACTTGCTCTCTTTGCTGAACAGGCGCATCCGCATATCGTCAACGCAAGTGTTTGGCCTTGACGCGCGCTTTTATCAAAAAGCAGAAGCAAGTGCGCCTAATTATCAATTTGTCATCGACTCTTTGTCCTCCAAGGATAATGACGAGCCATCGCGAATTGACTTGGCAATCCATTCGATAGTTGTCAGAAACGGCAACCTGTGTTATGACCGTTGGTGGAAACCTCAAACAACGCAAATCAATCCTAATCATTTGCGGTTAAGTCATATTAGCGGACATTTTGAGTTGAACTCTTTAACGCCAAATGACATTGATGCCGCCGTCAAGAAACTATCATTTCAAGAGCAAAGCGGCCTTTCGATCAAGGATTTGTCCTTTACGCTGAAAGCCGACAAACAAAAGGCTGTCATCCAGCATTTATGCCTACGCCTCCCCCATTCCACGCTTTCATTTCCCAATACATCCATTCAGTATCAAACAATTGATGGGAATGCTGGCAAAACTTCTTTTCAAGTGGAGTCGAAACTTGCGGAATCTTACATAACTCTATCTGATCTTGCATTTTACGTTCCTCAACTCAAGCAACACTCAAATAGAGTTTCATTGCAAACGCAAATTAATTGGTCAGCCTCTTCTTTGAAACTAAGTCGCCTACACATCAACAGCAAAGACTTGTTGAGCATTAAGACCAACGTGCGGTACTTCCCCAATGACGCGAAGATGGCATGGGGAGCAGACATACAAGCGATGCGGGTAAACATTCCTAAATTGGACGCACTCATTACATCCATCACGCATGGCAAGACTTCCCTTCCCCTTGTTCTGACTCGTTTCGGCTATGCAGAATGGACGGGGAAAATCTCTCAACAGAAAGAGACACTTCATGCCCAAGGAAATTTGAAAACCGATTTGGGTAATGCCGATGTTGCCGTAAATATGCGTGATAAACAGATCGCACTGGATTTCAAGACAGAAGACATGGAGCTGGGACGCATCTTGAACAACCCGCTTTTTGGGAAGTTGGCCACAACTGTACATGCACAAACAACCATCCCCAACAAACTTCATGAGTTGCAGCTTGCCATTCAAGCCAATGTTCCCACCTTCGACTTCAAAGGCTATCGCTACCAAAACATTAGTATCAAAGGAAACATTACAGATGATGTCTATAATGGTTTGCTAAGCCTTGATGACCCCAACGGGCATATTCGATTTGAGGGTAAGGCTTCGGGGATATTGTCCTATTTAGAGGGAAACAAAACCAAGCAAATAGGCCTTGACGCCAACCTTTCTGCCAGTCAAGTGCATTTGAAGCGATTGCAAATTACGGATGCTTTAGGAAACCGTACTTTTTCATTTAAGGCGCGGGCTAACGGTGAAGGCATTTCGCTGAACAACCTTAACGGTGTATTGGACGTTGATAACTTCTCCCTTCATCAGCCAGGAGAGAAGTATCAACTTGCACATTTACACGTAGACACCCGCAATAATCTTCTAAGTCGTTCGCTTACCGCATATACAGATTTTGCCCACCTTGACATTCAAGGTCAGTATGACTATGCGACAATATGGCAAACTCTGCAAAACATAGCTGCCCGCTATTTGCCCTCGTTGAGTAGTCATGTATATTTACAGTCGCAAGATAATTTCTTCTTGTCACTTGCTATTTCTGACGCAACGCTGCTGCGACAGGCACTCCATTTGCCACTGACGCTGCATGAGCCAATCACCATGGAAGGTAATATTGATGGTTACAGAGGAAATTTGACCATAAGCGCACCCGATTTTAGCTATAATAGCCAACGAATAAAGGAAACAAGCATTCATCTGCAGGCCACAGACTCGCTGAAGGCATCGTTCTTGACCAATCATATCGGTGACAACAACAAAAGTTTGACCATCAAAGGTGAACTCGCGGCAAAAGAGAATCGCATGAAGCCAACTATCTGCTTCAATATGAATGGAGGAACGCCCATACAAGCAACACTCGATGCAGATGTTGCCTTCAATCGCGTGCATGGCAAACTTGTAAGCAATATTCACCTTAATCCATCTTATGTTGTAATAGACACGATTCCCTTCAACGTGCTCCCATCCGACATTACTTATTCTCAGCATCACCTTGACATTAATCATTTTGAGGTGTCAAACAACAAACAGCTCATCAATATCAATGGCCAAATGAGCGGAAGCACAGACGACTCGTTGCGGGTGACGCTCAAGAATATCGATGTACCTTATGTCCTTGATATCTTGAATTTCCATTCTGTTGCATTTAACGGGACTGCTTCTGGTACAGCCTATGTCAAGAAACTCTTCTCCTCTCCTCGCGTTCAGGCCAATTTGCAAGTGAACGATTTCCAATTCGAAGGAGGAGACATGGGGACGCTTCATGCCAAAGTACTCTTCAACAATGGACGCATAGACATCAATGCCATTGCGAAAGATGGAGAAAACTCACATACGGACATTGGAGGATATGTTTCCATCAAAAACAATTATATTGACTTGCCCATTCATGCCAATAATTCGCGCATCAACTTTATCCAAACTTACACAAAATCATTTATGGATAGTGTTGATCTGCGAGGCGATGGCTGGGTACGCGTCATCGGGCCGCTCAACAAGGTAAATTTGGTGGGAGATATGCGCGCAACAGGCTTTGCCCACATTGCGCCGCTTAATACCACCTATCAAATGCAACAAGCAAGGGTGCGATTAGTGCCCGATGAAATCACATTCATGAATGATACAATTCACGACCGTGATGGGAACTTTGCATTAATCACTGGCGCAATCCACCATCAAGCATTGCGCAAACTCACATACGACATCAGCATAGAAGCCCATGACCTATTGGCATACAATAACCCTATAGCCGACCTCGCCAGTTCTTTTTGGGGACGTGTCTATGCTTCGGGCATCTGTGATATTCACGGAAAAGCCGGCGAAACGATTATGAATATCGAAGCAACGCCAAGTATAGGGTCATTTATCGAATACAATGCCGTGCAACAAGGTGCAGTGGGAAGCCAAGAGTTTATACAATGGAACACTCCTGTATCCAGCATAGCTAACCCAACAGAAACAAAAGATTCGCTTGAGGATGTTCTTCAAAAGGAAAACAGTGACAATGCAGAAGATATTCCATCCGACTTGCACATTAACTTCTTGGTGAATGCCAATCCCAATTTTACCTTACGAGTGCTGATGGATGCGGCTTCGGGCGACAACATATCACTAATTGGCAATGGCGTGATAAGGGCAAGTTGGTTTAATAAAGGTGCTTTCCAAATGTTTGGGAACTATGATATAATAGGAGGGAGTTATGACGTTACCATCCAAAACATCATTAAGCGTAGCTTTATGTTCCAACCTGGTTCTTTGATAGCATTTGGTGGTGACCCTTATGATGCCTCTTTGGATCTTAAAGCCCAGTATGTGCTCAACGGTGTATCCCTTTCCGATCTCCAATTGGGCAATTCTTTTAAGAGTAACAACATTCGCGTGAACTGCCTCATGGACATTGATGGCACACCAGCCTTACCCAAGGTTACGTTTGGCCTTGATTTGCCCACATTGTCTGCAGACGCACAACAAATGGTGCGCTCCGTGATCAACTCACAAGAAGATATGAACCAACAGGTGCTTTATCTTTTGGCAGTAGGTCGTTTCTATACGCAAGGTGCGAACAACGCCATGCTTGACCAGCAAGCACAAAGCCAAGCCTCTCTGGCCATGCAAGGATTGCTTTCAGGAACTCTTTCGCAACAGATTAGCACCGTACTCTCCAATGTCATTAAAAGTAATAAATGGAGTTTTGGGGCTAACATCTCAACTGGCGATGAGGGATTCAGCAACGCCGAATATGAAGGTTTACTGGATGGAAGGCTATTGAATAATCGTTTGCTCATAAACGGAGAGTTTGGTTATCGTGACAACGCAACAACTGATAACGCATCGTTCATCGGAGATTTCGATGTACGCTATCTCTTCACCCCCAACGGCAACCTTGCAGTGCATTTCTATAATCAAAACAACGACAGATATTTCACCCGAAACTCTCTCACCACACAAGGCGTTGGCCTCATTATTAAAAAGGACTTTGGTAAGTTGCATGAACTCTTCAAGTTTAAGCGCAACACATGGACGCGCCGCAGTAAAGGGAATAAAAAGGATAAGCAAAACAAAGTTGTGAAACGTTAGCATCTCGTAGTCCGCCCGCG
>CAZASQ010000008.1:0-7191 GCA_964487905.1 uncultured Prevotella sp.
TTATCTTCTCACCCAGCTTCTGCCGCCATTGGTGGAATAGTATAGTCCGCGGCTTGTGTTGGCCAGCAGCGTGCTGCCCTCATCTTGCAGGTTGATGAAGTCGCCGTAGGAGCTGTTTACGCAGCGCGGGGAGAAGCTGCGGGCGGCGTTGGCCGACACATAGACGCCCTTGCTTGTGGCGGCCAGCACCTCATGCCCCACGAGCAGCAGGTCGCGGAATGTGCCGTATGACGTTCTGTCGGGACAGCGCACCACCCAGGAGCGGCCTCCGTTGCCAGAGCTTTCTATCATGTTGTTACTCGGATTGATGCGAAGCAGCTCTCCCTTTGAGAACATTCCTCCGCCTGTTTGGATTATTTGTGGCATAGTCGTAAAAATTAATAGTTTAACATATTGATAGTCGTCTTTCAGTTTTCAAGAAACGAGCGTGAGCATACTCTTTCCTATTTTGCTCACGTAGGTTCTCGCACAACCTGGAATCAACAAAACAGCAGGAGTAGCCCACGCCCGTAGACATGGACATCACTCACTGACCTTTGACTGATTCTTGTGAATTTGCGAGATTTACGTGAATCAAATGGCAGCGTGATGCGTATCACTTTATTCCTCAAAGTCTGGAAAAACCTGCTAAAAGCAAGTATTCCGCTTGCAAACTTACAGAAAGTATCTGTAACAGCCAACTTTTCGGTCATATTTTTTCAATAAAGTTTGGTTCCGTCTGGCTATCCAAGAACAAAGTTCTCTTTGCTCGCGTCTGCCAAGCCCCACACCGCTCCTGCTGATTTATTGCTTTTCATCGTTTCATATTGTTGACTGACAGTCGCTGTGCTCATACTCCGCACGCACTCTGACAGCAAAGCTGTCCATGCGCAGCACATCGGCAAGGGAATAGTGGAAGTGGCTGCACAGGGCATGAAGCATATAGCATACCGTTATGCTCTTGAATGCCGGATTGCACAAAGCACCATCGGCCCATGTGTCGCCATCGTCCAGAAAGCCCACAAGTTCTCCTCTTACTTTCTCCTCCGACAGGCCAAAACACTGCAAGGTCTCATGAATATGGCTCATTGTGCGATGGTCTCGCCTGTCGAAGTCGGCAAGAATGCCTATCATACGGGAGAAGTCCGACCCATACCAGCTGTCATTGTCAAGCCGCCTGACCGCATTCTCTTCGCTGCTGCCAAAGTCGAAAGTGGCCCTCACGCAATAGTCGTTGCTGTTCAGCCCCGCATCGTTCAGCACTTTCCACATCTCAAAAGCCTTGTCATACAGCCGTCGAGTTTGCTCCAGCAAGCGTTCGTTCTGCTCATTCATCATCATCACCTCCTCTTCCGTGGGCATCATCAGCGCATTGAGCACGCTTCGGCGCACGCTGACAAGCAACTCCAGTTCTTTCCATTCCTGCTCGCCAACGTGCGGAATGCAATAACTTTCGCCTACGATATTCTTCACGCGCCTTTCCACATTACTTATAATGTCGCGTTTGGCATCAGCATCGGCACTTCCTTTGAGCCATTCCTCAAATTTCCTATTGGCATTGTAGTCTGTTGGCAGACTCTGCAAATAGCTTTTCACATCAAACATCTTTTCCTCTTTTTCTTGTTTGGCGGCAAAATTAGCTGACGGATATGCCAAAACCTGTCCCACGGAAAAGAAAAATGCGAAATATTTAATGAAAAATAAAAATCCACCCAAGCACATCTTGGGTGGATTTGAAGCTAAAACAAAACGATCGCCTCTGCGCTCGCGCTCAAAGCACGCGGCTTAGAGGTCGTCCATTTTCTCGTCTGTCTTTGCATTGCTGTTAATATAATCCGTATAATCCACGTGTATAGCATACTCATAGTCGATTACTGACATTCCATACCGCGTTTTATAGAGATCTATAGAACCTAAAACAGTCTCTCCATCAGCAGCAAGTGCCATTATGCTACACGCATCATACCCTTCATGAGTAAATTCAAGCATTCGGCTTCCTTCGTACTTCTTCAAAAGCATCGCCTTAATTTCCTCATAAAACTGGTCGGCCAATCCCTCATTCTCATTATGATAAACCGCCTTGGCTCTATAAACCGTCTTATTATCCGTATAATACGTATGGATAATACAGCTTTTACCCGTAAACCTCCCTTTAAAACTTCTACTACCAAAAGGCAGCATTCGGTTCAACTCCCTATCTGGCTGGATGCCCTTGGCCGCCAACTTACGCTGGAAATTGTCGATACTTCCCGTCAAAGGGATACCCATGAATTTGAGATGCTGCTGCGCGGAAACTTGCAAGGGGGCACAAAGCAACAGCAAAAGCGAAACTAAAATGATAGGTCTAAAACATTTCATCATGTGAAAAGGTATTGATTAGTAGCCACAAAGGTAAGAATTTAATATAAGAAAACACTATCTATGCTTATAAAAATTATCCTTCGCCCATTTTTTCGCACCGTTTTTGACAACTTTACGAAAAGAGACACCGAGACAAAATGTCTGCAAAAGCAGACAAAGCACAACAACACCGCTACGCCACATAGCTTTGCCGCCACGACAAACCATATTTCCCATCCCCCAAAGAACACCCCTCTTGCAGCACAAAGCGAGGCATACCGACAAGCATTTCTGCAAAGCCCGATGGCGGAGATGTCGGCAAAAAGTTGTATTTTTGCACGCAGCCAAGGGGCTAAAGGCGGGAAAGACACCTCCGGCAACGCGCCAAGGCAACGGAAAACGAGACAGAAAGCAACACAGAAAACGCATGAAGAAAGCACTGGTGACAGGTGCCAACAAGGGCATCGGATACGAGGTAGCGCGCCATTTGGGCAAGGCCGGATGGCAAGTAATAGTGGGAGCGAGAGACGAGGCACGCGCGCTGGCCGCCGTGGAGCAGCTACGCGCCAACGGAGCAGACATTGCAGGATGGCAGCACGTGGACTTGTCGGACAACAAAGCCATTGAGCAGTCGGCCAAGGAGATAGCCGAGAAGCACCCCGACCTGACCTTGCTCGTCAACAATGCGGGCATTCCGGGCAACATGAGCGTGCCCAGCTATGAGCAAACCGTGCAGGACGTGATGGCAACGGTGCAGGTGAACTACGTCGGAACATTCCTTCTCACCAAACTGCTCGTGCCGCTGATGGAGCAAAACCACGGACGGATAGTGAACATCACCGTACCCACGGCGTTCAGCCCGTACTGGCATCCGATGGCCTACGTGGCCAGCAAGGCCAGCCAAAACACCATGACAAGCATCATGGCATGGGAGTTTGACTACTACAAAAAGCCCATCGAGATATTCGACATCCACCCCGGCGCCACGTCAACCGACCTCAACGGCCACTATTCCGGCCCCGGCTCGCACCAGCCGGAGGTGATAGGACAGAAGATAGAAGAAATCATCAACGACGGAAAGCCTCACAATGGGGAGTTCATAGAGCTTTATCCCATTGTGGACGAAGGCAATTTCTAAACACCAAACACCATCATGGACTTCAAAGAATTAGCACAGAAGCGGTTCTCCGCACGCCAGTACACGGCCGAGGCCGTGAGCAAGGCCGACTTGGAATACATCATAGACTGCGCAAGGCTTGCCCCCTCGGCCCACAACCTGCAGCCTTGGAAGTTTCTCATCATCACCTCCGAGGAGGCCAAGCAGCGCATCCGCCAGTGCTACGGCCGCCGCTGGTTTGCCACCGCGCCCCTCTACGTGCTCTGCATGAAAGCCACCGAGGGCGGATGGGTGCGCCCCGACGACGAAAAACCGCACGCCGACATCGACTTGGGCATAGCCATTGAGCACCTTTGCCTTGCCGCCACCCATCGCGGACTGGGCACTTGCTGGGTTTGCAACTACGATGTGGAGGCCGTCAGGCGGCTATTCCCCGTGGCGGGACATGAGGCCGTGGCCATCATTCCCATCGGCCACATAGCCCCCGACTGCCCCAATCCCGAGAAGAAGCGCAAGGAGCGGGAAGAGATTGTGGAGGAAATATAATACGGAAACAAAACAAACGCGCATCGGCAGGCGAGCAACTCTCCCTGCCGATGCGCGCGATGAGGCTGCGCATGAGCCGCTGTCAGCGCGCCACCACACGCCGCAGCCACCCCAATATGGCCACCCTCGGGCTTCGCGCCAGCTGTCCGGGATTCGTTCCCGGCTCTCCCTCGGGCACTTCGCGGCCATTCCGCCGATAGAACTCCGCCCAATAAGGCAGAATGCGGCCGCTACTGTCGTGGAACGACATGGGGATGGTGCTGAAAACAGGGTTTCCAAGACTGTCTACGCAGCACTTCTGCATCAGTTCGCTGCAATACATCGCACGGTCGTCGGCCTCATAAAGGGAATCGTAAGGCAAGCCCACGAAAGCACGCACCGCCGCCAGCGAGGCCGAAACGTCAAGCCCCGCCACGCGGCCTACGACACACTGAGGGTTGGCCTTCATGAAATCATCCAGCGGCGTGACGGCCACACCCACTGCGGGAGCAGCCTCCACCACGCACGCCTGCCGCCCACACAGCACCACCATGCCCACGTGGTCGATGGGCAAGTCGCCCGCCGCCACCGTTGCCTGCGTGATGGCGTTGCCACGGGGGATTACCGAGAACAGCAGATGGCCATCGCGCAGACACGAGTCGGCCACTTCGGGCAACGCCACAGTCTGCCCAAACGCGCCCAGCGCGCCCCAACAGCACGCCAGCACAAGCCACACGCTGGCAGCCCTCATCGCCCTGCCAGCCTTGCAAGCAGGACTTGGCATCCATCTTCTATGAGGTCGAGTGCCAACTCAAAGCCCTCATCGCCATCATAGTAGGGATCGGGCACGCAGTCGCACCCTTGGTGGCGCACAAAGAGGTCGGCCATGCGCACTATCTTCTCCCGCTCTGCGGCGTTCCGCGCCTGCCGGGAAATGTTCTTGTAGTTCTCATCGTCCATGACCACAATGTAGTCGAAGCCGGCAAAGTCGGCCAGCGCGTCAAACTGTCTCGCCACGTGGTCTATCTTGTAGCCCCTTGCCGCGCCATGCTTGCGCATCCGCTTGTCGGGAAGCTCCCCCACGTGCCATCCGCCTATGCCTGCGGAGTCTACAAAGAACCTGTCGGCCAGTTGGCCATCGTCTATCAGTTTCTGCATGATGGCGTTTGCCGCCGGAGAGCGGCAGATATTGCCAAGGCAGATAAAGAGAATTTTCACCTTGTCCATAATTGATTGCAAATTTAGGCAATCGTTTCCACTCCGCCAAACTTCGCGTCCGATTCTTTCAAATGCGCGCCCCCGACAAACGCCTTTCGCAACCGCACTTGGCAAGACCATACCTTTTGGAGCGCGAAACGTATGGTTTCGCACCGCAAAACCATACCTTTTGCAAGGCCAAACCATACCTTTCGCGCAACGCAACCCAAACCGCCCCATCCACCACATTGCCTTTTTGACGCAGAAACAAGCAAAAAGAAGACAAAACGCGCAGTATTTTTCCAAAAAACATTTAAAAAGCACTTGCCATTCGTTTGTTTTTTGTACATTTGCAGGGTCGTCATACGGCGGCAAAACACTATTAACAACCTAAATCAAAGAAGATAATGGAGATACCCTTTGCAGAGTCATGGAAGATTAAGATGGTGGAACCCATCCACAAGAGTACGCGCGAAGAGCGCGAGGAATGGCTGAAAGCAGCCCACTATAACGTGTTTCAGCTGAAGGCCGAGGAGGTTTACATCGACCTGCTCACCGACAGCGGCACGGGCGCGATGAGCGACAGGCAGTGGGCATCGATGATGCTGGGCGACGAGAGCTACGCCGGCGCAACGAGCTTCTACAAGTTGGAGGAGACGGTGCGCAGGATTTTCGGCCTCCACTACGTCATCCCCACCCATCAGGGACGCGCCGCCGAGAACGTGCTCTTCTCTTATCTGGTCAAGCCGGGCAACGTTATCCCCGGCAACGCCCACTTCGACACCACCAAGGGACACATTGAGGCACGCAAGGCGTTTGCCATCGATGTGACAACCGATGAGGCCAAGGACACGCAGCTTGAAGTTCCGTTCAAGGGCAATGTGTCGCTGGAGAAGCTGGAGAAGGTTTTGAAGGAGAACGAGGGCAATGTGCCGTTCATGGTGCTCACCGTTACCAACAACACAGTGGGTGGACAGCCGGTCAGCATGGAGAACATCAAGGCCACCTGCGCCCTCTGCCACCGCTACGGAGTGCCCGTTGTGATGGACTCCGCACGCTTCGCCGAGAACGCCTACTTCATCAAGACGCGCGAAAAGGGCTACGCCGACAAGACCATCAAGGAGATTGTGCTTGAGATGTATGCCGATGCCGATGCGGCAACGATGTCATGCAAGAAGGACGCCATTGTGAATATGGGCGGCTTCATCGCCATGCGCAAGGAAGAATGGTACGAGGGCGCGAAGAGTTTCTGCATCCCCTACGAGGGCTACATCACCTATGGCGGACTGAACGGACGCGACCTGAACGCCGTGGCGCAGGGTCTGGACGAAAACACGGAGTTCCCGATGCTGGAAACACGCATCCATCAGGTAGAGTATCTGGCCAAGAAACTCGACGAATATGGCATTCCTTACCAGCGTCCGGCAGGCGGACACGCGGTGTTTGTGGATGCTGACAAGGTGCTAACCCACGTTCCGAAGGAGGAATTCCCCGCCCAGACGCTCACCTGCGAGCTGTATTTGGAGGCCGGAATACGCGCCGTCGAGGTGGGATACATGCTTGCCGACCGCGACCCGGTGACGCATGAGAACCGCTTCAACGGACTTGACCTGCTGCGTTTGGCCATTCCCCGCCGCGTCTACACGGACAATCACATGGACGTAGTGGCCGCCGCGCTGAAGAATGTGTACGACCGCCGCGAGCAAGTGACGCGTGGTGTGGCCATCGAATGGGAAGCTCCGCTCATGCGCCACTTCACCGTGAAGCTGAGAAGACTGTAATCAAGGGCGACAGATGGCACGCCAACGCGGACAATAGCGCAATGCTGACACCCCAAGCCACGTGACCGGGGCAGGCAAAAGCACGCTCTGCGCCATCGCAACGCCACATATCGTATATTAACTGTTCCCCCGCCGCCAAACCATAGCGGCGGGGGAACTACTTTCCTGCACCACCCTCGCACCATCAGAGCTTGTGCACAAGGTAGCCCTACGCCCACAAACATTGCTTGCCGGCAAACCTTCCGCCACCTC
>CAZASQ010000008.1:7291-90288 GCA_964487905.1 uncultured Prevotella sp.
TACTTTCACTTCACGCCGCCATTCCCTTTACTTTACGTTTCCACTCCTTTTGCTTTGCGATTCCAATTCTTTTGCTTATTTTTGCAATCCCAATCATTTTCCCCGACAAAAGAGGGAAAACAGCTTAAAAACAAGTATGGTACTGAACTACATTTGGATTGCATTTTTCGTCATAGCTTTTGTGTTTGGCGTGGCCAAACTGTGCTTCACAGGCGACACGGCAGTGTTTGAGCACATGGTACAAGCCACTTTCGACTCCTCGAAGACCGCCTTTGAGACCTCGCTGGGCCTCACCGGCGTGCTGGCCTTGTGGCTTGGCATCATGAAAATAGGCGAGCGGGCGGGCGCAGTGAACGCCTTGGCGCGCATTCTCAGCCCGGTCTTCACCAAGCTCTTCCCCGACATCCCCAAAAACCATCCCGTGATGGGGTCTATCTTCATGAACATCGCCTCGAACATGCTGGGACTGGACAACGCGGCCACACCCACCGGACTGAAAGCGATGCAGCAAATGCAGGAGCTGAACCCTCGGAAAGAGAACGCAACGAACCCTATGATCATGTTCCTCGTGCTCAATACGAGCGGACTGACCATCATTCCCACCAGCATACTGGCCTTCCGCGCCGCCAAAGGGGCTGCCATGCCCACCGACGTGTTCATCCCCATACTCATAGCCACCACCATTGCCACGCTGGCAGGTATCATCATCACGGCTCTATGGCAAAAAATCAACCTCCTGCAACCCGTCTTGCTGCTGACGCTGGGAGGCATGATAGCCTTCACGGGAACCGTTATCTGGGGCTTCGGACAAATGGACAAGGAGACGATGGGGCTGGTAACGAGCGTTGCCTCCAACCTAATCCTCCTCGGCATCATCCTTTCCTTCATCCTTGCGGGCTTCTTCCGCAAGATAAACGTATACGATGCGTTCATCGAGGGCGCAAAAGACGGATTCCAAACCGCCGTGCGCATCATCCCATACCTCGTTGCCATACTCGTGGCAGTGGCCGTATTCCGCGCCTCGGGGGCTATGGACGTAATCATAGACGGCATATCCTGGTGTGTGAGGCAGTGCGGACTGAACACCGACTTCGTAGGCGCGCTGCCCACGGCATTCATGAAGCCGCTCAGCGGAAGTGGCGCGCGGGGACTGATGCTGGAGGCTATGGACAACTACGGAGCCGACTCCTTCGTGGGAAGGCTTAGCTGCATCTTCCAAGGCTCTACGGACACGACTTTCTACATCTTAGCCGTCTACTTCGGAAGCATAAGTGTGAAGAACACGCGCCACGCCGTAAGCTGCGGATTGCTGGCCGACTTGGCAGGCGTTATCGCCGCCATCGCCATCGCCTACGTGTTCTTCGGCTGATGCCGAAAGGCTCTCTGCCGCGGCGCGGCATCCACTTTGAGCGGCGGCAGTAAACGCACTGCCCGGCCATAGCCAACGTGCGCCGCGCCCTAACGTAAAAGCTCAATTTGCAAAACCATACCTTTTACCGCGCAAAAGGTATGGTTTTACACGCCAAAAGGTAACCTTTTGGCCAATGAAAGGTATGCTTTTGCGGCGCAACACCAATGGTATTGCGCCGCAAAAATTACAATCTAAGAAATTGAAAGATAACCCTTTGACTATCAGCCCCTCACAAAGCACATCCCCAAATAGGAACGCGGAGGAGAAAGAAGAGGCTATTCCGCAGCCGACAATCTGTCGACCAGCGCGCGGATACTGGGGAAAAGAAGGTTGCAACCCTCGCAAGACAGCGTCTCATCGGGCAGCGGGCCAGAATTGACAGCTACCGTGAAGCAGCCCGCAGCCACGCCGGCGCGCACGCCAAGGGGCGCATTCTCCACCACAATGCCCTGCCACGGCTGCAGGTTACCAGCCTTGCGCAGTCCGGCAAGATAAGGCTCGGGGTTCGGTTTGCCCCGCTTCACATCGAAAGCCGTAGTGATATGCGCCTCGTCAAGGAACTCCCCGAAGTCTACAAGCAAGCGGCGGATAAGCGGACGCTGCCCGCTGCCCGTCACCACGTTGATGCTCATTCCGCGATCGCTCATGGCTCGCATCAGCTCCTTTACACCATCGAAGATTCTGGCCTCCCCCATCTCGTGGAAATAGCGCGCCTTCAGTTCATACATTTCTTGCGCCTCGGCCTCCCCAATCTCCTTGCCCAGCTGCTGCCTGACAAAGGAACGGATGGTGTCTACACCGCGCGCGCCCTCCGTGGCATAGGCATCGGAGGCCGTGAAGTGGATTCCAAACTCGGCCAACGCGCGTGTCCACGCCTTGGCATGATTGGGCATGCTGTCATAGAGCACGCCGTCCATATCGAAAAGCACAGCTTTGGGCTGGAAACGCTCAAAGCCGTGCCGACTCAAATATTGCTTGATTTCTTCCTCAAACATACATATTGATAAGCAAAAGCCCGCACGGCGACTCGCAGCCATGCGGACTATGTTGTACGAGACTTACGCCTCCTCTTTCAGCCGCTCCTGTATGGCCTTGCTCTCCGCCTCATATCCGGGCTTATTGAGCAGGGCAAACATATTCTTCTTGTAGGCT
This sequence comes from uncultured Prevotella sp., assembly GCA_964487905.1. Lineage (GTDB taxonomy): Bacteria > Bacteroidota > Bacteroidia > Bacteroidales > Bacteroidaceae > Prevotella. The sequence goes on from CAZASQ010000008.1 coordinate 9,855, forward strand.
TCCACACCGGGCTGATTGAACGGATTCACGCCAAGCACGTTGCCGCTGATGCCGCAACCTATCTCGAAGAAGTAGATAAGCTGGCCCACATAGTAGGCATTAAGTCGGGGAACGCAGATGCGAATCTGCGGAACGCCACCATCGCAGTGAGCCAGACGCGTGCCCAGCTCGGCCATCTTGTTGACCTCGTCCACGCGTTTTCCCTCAAGGAAGTTCAGCCCGTCGAGGTTCTCCTCATCGTGCGGGAAGAGCAATTCGCGCTCCGGCTGCTCCACGCTGATGACCGTCTCCCACACAGAACGCTCGCCTTCCTGAATCCATTGACCCATGGAGTGGAGGTCGGTGGTGAAGTCGCAGGACGCGGGGAAGATACCCTTGTGCTCCTTACCTTCGCTCTCGCCGTAGAGTTGCTTCCACCACTCGGCGAGATAGTGGAGCTTGGGCTGGAAATTAACCATGATTTCAATCTTCTTGCCTGCTTGCGAGTAGAGCGCGTTGCGCACGGCGGCATACTGCGCGGCTATGTTCTCATTGTAGGGAGCACATCCGCTGGTAGCCTTTTCCATATCCTGCGCGCCCTGAACGAGCTGGCAAATGTCGAAACCGGCAACGGCAATGGGCAGCAATCCCACCGGTGTGAGCACGGAGAAGCGGCCTCCCACGTTGTCGGGAATAACGAAAGTCTTGTATCCTTCCTTATCTGCCGCAGCACGTGCCGCACCCTTATGTGCATCGGTAATGGCCACAATAACGTCCTTGGCCTCCGCCTTGCCGCGCTGCTCCTCGCACTGCTTCTTCAGCAAACGGAAAGTAAGGGCTGTCTCGGTGGTGGTGCCGCTCTTCGATATGTTGATTACGCCGAAACGCTTGTCGCGCAAGTAGTCGGTAAGCTCGGCCAGATAGTCCTCGCCAATGTTGTTTCCCGCAAAAAGAATGGTGGGGTTACGCTTGTCCTGAACAAGCCAAGCGAAGCTGTTTCCCAACGCTTCTATCACCGCACGGGCACCCAAATAAGAGCCTCCGATGCCCGCAACAACCACACACTCGCACTTCTCGCGCAGCGTGTCGGCCACGGACTGCACCTCAGAAAGGAACTCCGGCGTGATGCTTGAGGGCAGATGAAGCCACCCAAGGAAGTCGTTGCCGGGGCAAGTGCCGTTCTCCAGTGATGTCTGCGCTGCGGAAATCTGCGGCGCATAAGCCTCCATCGTCCCCGGATTGAGGAACGGGAGTGCCTTGCTAATGTCTAATCGAATACTTTCCATTGTGATACCTATTGTTGTTTGTTTCTTTCTCTTGTCCTCCGACCACCACCTTTGGCACACGTCCTTGCCCAAAGGGCTTCCCGTTATCCGAATGCCTGATGAGCCATGAGGCGAATGCAATCGCCAACATCGCCACGCTCGTAGAGCACACGGTGCACGGTGTCGAGGATGGGCGTACTTAAATGGACGTGATGCGTGCGCAGCTCCTGCGCGATGGCGTACATACACTTTGTCCCAAAGTATCCCTCGGCAATCATTTCCATCTCGGCCTGCGCGGCCTTAACGCCATAGCCGCGGCCTATCATCGAACCGAACGTGAAGTTGCGGGACAGCCGTGAGTAGCCCGTAACGAGCAAATCGCCCAGATAGAGCGTGTCGAGCATGTCGCGGCTGATGGGATTAAGCGCGCTGAGGAGGCTGTTCATCTCCTGCATCGCGTTCGACATGAGCACGGCCTGAAAGTTGTCTCCGTAGCCCAAAGAGCGGCAGATGCCGGCGCAGATGGCGTAGACGTTCTTCAATACCGCCGCATACTCGATGCCAACCACATCGCGCGAGGTCTTGGTCTTGACGTATGGCGAACGGAGAAGCCTGCAAAACGCATCGGCACGCTCGGGACTGACGCACCCAACGGTCAGAAACGTGAGACGCTGCTGCGCCACTTCCTCCGCATGAGAGGGACCGCCGATGCACGCCAGCTGACTTTCGGGCACGCCAAAACGCGAGTGTATATACTCCGTAAACACGGTGTTCTCGCCCGGAACCACCCCTTTGATGGCCGTGATGATGAATTTTCCGCTCAACGGCACGCGTACTTTGTCGAGCAACTCCTTCACATAGGGCGACGGAGTGACGAAAAGCAGCGTGTCGTAGTGCGACAATATGTAATTGAGGTCGGACGAAAAGTCTATCTCCGACGTGTCGAAGCAGAGGTTGCGCAGGTATCCGGGATTATGGCGCAAGCTCTTGAAGCGGTCAATGGTGTACTGTCGGCGAACATACCATCCTATTCTGTGGGTGTGCTCAACGATAACCTTGGCCAGCGCAGTGGCCCAGCTGCCACTTCCTACTACCGCTACACGTCCTAAATCCATCCCGTCCCTGCCTCTGGTTTATTCTCCTTCCTGCGGCTTCACCGCATCGATCCACTTCTGAATCTCGTCGACCGACGGCTTCTCGTAGCCGAGTTTGTACTTCTTGTTTATCTCGCCGAGCTTCTGTTGCAGTCCCTGCGCCTTCTCTTCTCTGATATCGGAGAGCAGGTTGAAGCCAGCCTTGCGCAGCACATACACCCATTCCTCGGCCACGCCGATGCGTGCCCACTCGGCGATAGTGTCCTGCGGAGTCTTCTTCTCCGGCTTCATCTGCGGGAAGAGGAGCACCTCCTGGATGTTCTCCTTGCCCGTCATGAGCATCACCAGACGGTCTATGCCGATGCCAATACCGCTCGTGGGCGGCATTCCGTACTGCAACGAGCGCAGGAAATCGTGGTCGATGACCATCGCCTCATCGTCTCCCTTGTCGGCCAAGCGCATCTGCTCCTTGAAGCGGGCTTCTTGATCGATGGGGTCGTTCAGCTCCGAGTAAGCGTTGGCAAGCTCCTTTCCGTTCACCATCAGTTCGAAACGCTCGGTCAGTCCGGGCTTGGAGCGGTGCTTCTTGGTGAGCGGAGACATCTCAACGGGATAGTCGATGATGAACGTGGGCTGAACAAACGTGCCCTCGCAGAATTCTCCGAACAGCTCGTCGATGAGTTTTCCCTTGCCCATGGTGTCGTCCACGTCCATGCCTTTCTCCTTGCAGAAGGCGCGAATCTCGTCTTCCGACTTGCCCTCGCAGTCGAAACCGGTCTTCTCCTTGATAGCATCAAGGATGGGCAGACGGCGGTAGGGGGCTTTGAAAGAGACAACGTTGTCGCCAATTTTCACCTCCGTAGAGCCGCCGTGGACAGCCTTGCAGATGGTCTCGAGCATCTGCTCGGTGAACGACATCATCCAGTTGTAGTCCTTATACTGCACGTACAGCTCCATGCAGGTGAACTCGGGGTTGTGGTACTTGTCCATCCCCTCGTTGCGGAAGTTCTTTCCAATCTCGTAGACACCCTCAAATCCGCCCACGACAAGACGCTTCAAGTAAAGCTCCGTGGCGATGCGCATGTACATATCAATGTTCAGCGCGTTGAAATGGGTGATGAACGGGCGTGCGCTCGCGCCGCCGGGGATGCTCTGAAGCGTAGGTGTCTCCACCTCGGTGTAGCCGTGCGAATCGAAGAAAGCGCGCATCGTTCTGAGCACCGTGGCACGTTTGAGGAACGTGTCCTTCACACCATCGTTCACAATCAAGTCCACATAGCGTTGGCGGGCACGCAGCTCGGGATCGTCGAACTTGTCGTAGGCCACACCGTCCTTGTACTTCACGATGGGCAACGGGCGCAAGCTCTTCGACAGAAGCTCCAAAGACTGCGCGTGAACGCTGATTTCGCCCATCTGCGTCTTGAACACAAAGCCGCGAATACCGATGATATCGCCAATATCGAGCAACTTCTTGAACACCTTGTTGTACAGCTCCTTGTCCTCACCGGGGCAGATGTCATCGCGCGTGATGTAGACCTGTATTCTGCCTTTGCTATCCTGAAGCTCCACAAAGCTGGCCTTGCCCATGACGCGGCGACTCATCATGCGTCCCGCAATCACCACCTCGCGTTTCTCATCCTCCTTGAAATTCGCCTTAATATCCTCGGAAAAGGCGTTGGTGGGAAACTCCGCAGCGGGATAAGGGTCGATGCCCGCCTCGCGTAAGGCCTGAAGGCTTTGTCGGCGGCCAATCTCCTGGTCGCTCAGTTCTAATATGTTCATACTTGCTTTGCTAAATCTTTATATTCACTTGTACGTTGCAAAGTTACGAAGAATATCCCAAACGCTTGCCCTTTTTATGTTTTTTATTATCTCGCGGGGATGCCGCCGCCGGCACGCACAGCCGTAACCAACCTGCCGCCTGCGCCGCGCGCCGCTTCTTTTCCTCCCCCGGCGCGTCCCTCCCAAGGCCAGTTTGAAGCTTCCCTTCACCTCGCCAGCCGCACACGGCAAGGCTTCTGAGAGACCGTACAAACAACTTTTGCAAACCACTGATAATCAACCGCATAACAAAACCATACCTTTTAGGCTGCAAAACCATACCTTTTGGAATGCAAAACCATACGTTTGAGAACACGAAACCGCACCTTTCACAATGCGAAAGGTGCGGTTTCGTCTTACTGCCCCTGCGCGCGCCATAACGGCGGGGGCGCGAGGGGGCTATCATTCACGCCGCAAAGGGCGGGCTAAGCCATCAGATACCACATATAACCCACGAAGGTGAGTGTGAGCACTGCACCCTCCCACCGCTCAATGGTGTACTTCGTGAAGGAGAAAAACCACAAGAGCATCATCGAGACGAGCAGCATATAGAGGTCTATATTGGTGATACCCTCAATGTGCATCGGCGAAATCAAGCCCGTAACGCCAAGGATAAACAGGATGTTGAACACGTTGCTGCCCACCACATTGCCTATGGCTATGCCGCTGTTGCCCCTCCGTGCGGCCACAACGCTGGTGGCCAGCTCGGGCAGCGAGGTGCCTCCGGCCACGATGGTGAGGCCTATCACGGCATCGCTCACGTGCAATGCCCGCGCCACGGCCGATGCCGCGCCCACAAACACGTTGCTGCCGAATATCAGGCAAGCCAGCCCCACAACTATCCACACGCCCGACATCAGCGCGCTCTTGGGCTTCTTGCCGCCCTCGGCGCGCTCATCGGGTTGCGACTGCGCCTTGTCGGCCAGCGCGCCACGCACGGTGAGCGTCATGAAGATAAGGAACAGGGCGAGCAGCACAAAGCCGTCTGCCCGCGAGACAACCCAGTCTATCTGGCACATCATGAGCAAAATGACGGAGGAGACCAAGGCAAAGGGCACATCCTTGCGCACAGTTACGGGCAAAATGCTCATGGGCGACACCATCGCGGCCAAGCCCACAATGAGCAAGGAGTTGAAAATGTTGCTTCCCACCACGTTGCCCACGGCCAAGTCGGGCGTGCCTTTCAGCGCGGAAACAAAACTTACGCAGAACTCCGGCATCGATGTGCCCATGGCAACGATGGTCAGGCCAATCACAATCTGTGGCACATGAAGCCGCTCGGCCACGGACACCGCGCCATCGGTGAGCCGGTCTGCCCCCCAAAGCACGAGCGCAATGCCGGCGATAATCAACAGTACATTCAACAGCATATCTTCTTTTCTTTGATTTTCAATCAGTAAATGGGAAGCGTTCCCACGCAACGGGGAGTGCTTTCCCGCCGCAAATTTAATAAAAAAGACCCGAACGCCTATACGTTCGGGTCGATATTTATGCCTTTTACCGCCGCCACGGGGCGCATTCACGCCCGTCCTGCGCTTTTCCGATGCCTTGCCGCCGTGCAAGGCGGTATTTTTCAAAATCCGGTCGTTCCCTTTCCGAAGTTTGCAACAAGGAACTGTCGCACGCGCGGCGGAGACGCTTCGGGCTAAAAGCCTCTCGATGGAGGCCCCTGCATTCCGCCCGGGCGGCCACCCATAGGCGGCATCATCCCGCGCTCGCGTCCCTCCGGGCCGCGCATTCTGTCGCCCTCCGCGCGCTGCGGCTTGCCCCCAAAGAGGTTGAAACGGTAAGTCACCTTCAGCATAGCATAGCTGTTGATGCTGTTATATTCCGTATCGGTGCGCCCGGTGGCGTTGATGACGCGAGAGAGATTGCTCTGGCGGTGCAGAATATCGTAGAGCTGGAGCGATATGGTGAGCGGCTTGCCTTTGAGAAAGCTCTGCGCCACTTGCGCGTTCCACAACAATTCGTTGGTGTTGAGCGAGGCATCGCTGTATCCGCGACGGCTGCTCATGTGCAAATCGGTAGATACGCTCATGCCCCAGGGCGCAGTAAGGTTGACGCTTCCTCCATAGGCGAAACGCCACGTGTTGAGATTCTGCGCCGATTGCAGGTTGTTCTTCGTGTGAGTGTAGTCCACCGAGCCGTCAAGAGCCACTTCCAGCCAACTGTTTCGGTAGCTTGCCATCAGCCTTTCGCCCCATGTCATGGAGCGGGTGACGTTCTTTTCCACGCTGCTCTCACGCGATTGCTGCAGCATGGAGGCGTAACGGTTGACCGCCGCCGTAGTGAACGTGTTCACATTCCACACGCCCAGCGTGTCAATACTTGTGTTGAACATCAGCGCGGCGTCAGCGTTCCAGTTGCCATTGATGTTCACCGGCATCACGGTACGCGCTCCCGTGGCGGCATCGTAGGTGACGCTGTTGCCAATAGCATTGCGAACGGAGGAGAAATTCACGAATGCCATCCATGCTTGGGTGCGCCGCTGGCGGTAGCCGTTGTAGAAAAGGCGGAAGCGATTGGTGAAAGCAGGGCGCAAACCGGGATTTCCCACGCTCACGTTCTGCGGGTCGGTGTTGTCAACGATGTCCAAAAGCTGGCTCATCGTGGGTTGCGTGGCCGTGCCGCGGTAGTTAATGCGCAGGTTGCTTTGGTCTGATATGCGGTAACGGAGGTCGAACGTCGGACTCCAGTTGAACGTATTGCGCACCGTATCAACATACACGCCGAGATAATCCTGCTTGTACGCGCTGCGCTGGGGCTGCAACATCACGCCAGCGTTGAGCCTCCACTTCTTCTGATTGACCCTAACCATCGCCCGGATGTCATGCGTGTAAGTGGCATAATGCGAATATCGGCTCAGGCTTTGGTCGAAATAGCCGTCCAAATTGTCTGGAAGCTGCCCCAGATAGCTGTCCCACGAGCGGTAGGCGGGCACAATCCCGTCGAACACACCTGCCCCAAGAGAGGAGAAATCGTAGGTTGCGCGGTCGCTTTCCGATGTTCCGTACTTGTATTGGTAGCTCAACTGCAGGTAAGTGCGCCTTGCCAACGGCTCACTATAAGTGGCCTCAACGGCCAGACTGTGGCTTTTCGTGGGCATCAGGTTGTACCGGTAGGCGCGATAGATGGAGTCTTGCCCCATGGCATCAAGCAGCTGGAAGTACTGAAGGTCTTGCGTTGAGAACGTTTTGGAGTCTTCGTCCTTGTAATCGCCGTCAAACCGCAGGGTGACATTGCGTCCGCCGGCCGACAACTTGCGGTTAACCTGCAGCATTCCGCCCACCGCCGTGTTGTCGCCATAGGTGATTGTCGTGTTGCGCTGACGGTTTACGAGCGCGCCCAACGCACTTATCTCACCCAAAGCCTCATCGGAAAGCGGATCATCGCTCACCTCATAGGGGTCTTTGTCGAAGGTTGCAGAGCTGCTCATGTTGAGTCCGTCGCTCTTGCTCAGCTGTATGCTGGGGCGGAACATGACGTTCCACATTGAGTCGGGCCTCCATTCCAGTCTGAAACGTCCGTCCCAAGAGTCCGAGCGTGTGTATTTTTGCTGCAAACGGTTGGCAAACGAGCTTTGCGAAGCTACGAAATTCTCCGATGAGACGCGCGCCGCAAGGTCGCCATCTCTGTGATTCCACCTCACCGAACCATCCCACTCGAACGTCTTACCATTGTTATAATTGAGGTTCAAGCCCACCATCTTCGTTGCATTCAGCCCCTCGCGCATGGCTGCGAAGCCCCCACGGGGACCGCCACCGAAGCCCATGTCGCCCACATTGTTGGCCGAGGCGAAGCCCATCACGCGCCATTTGTCGTTGAAATAGGCCGCCATGCCCCGCTCGCTGTACCTTCCGTGCGTGCCAAGCCCCAAATCGATGTTGGAGAAGAAGCCCTTGTTCATGCCTTTCTTCACACCGAAGTCGAGCACAGTCTGCTCCTCGCCATCGTCAATGCCCGTCACTCGCGCCAAGTCGCTTTGTTGCTCGTAGGCCTTAACCTTCTCCACGATGGAGGTGGGGAGATTCTTCAAGGCGGTCTTAGTGTCGCCTGTCATGAATTCTTTGCCATCCACAAGGATCTTCTTCACCTCCTTTCCGTTGATTTTCACAGTCCCGTCTTCGCCCACCTCGGCCCCGGGCAACGCCTTGACCAACGCTTCCACCGTAGAACCCTCAGGAACGCGATAGGCAGAGGCGTTATACTGGAACGTGTCGTTGCGCAAAACCACCTTCGGTGCTTGCGCCGCCACTGTCACCTCGCGCAACACGTGGGCATCAGCTTTCAGCGTCAGCGTGCCCACATCGGCACTCTTGCCGCCCGTCAGCGTCACGTTGTGGCACAATGTCTGCAATCCTACAAACGTAGCCTTCAATATATAACGCCCATCACTGGGAGCTTCCACCTCAAAACGCCCCTCATCATTGCTCGTTGTGCCCGCCACGAACGTACTGTCGCTGCCCAGCAGCTGCACAACGGCATAGCCCAACGGCTGCCGAAGCTGACCATCGTAAAGCCGGCCACTGACCTTTTGCCCCTGAGCCATCGCCACCGACACGGCGGCCAAGGCCATCAAGGCCATCCATATTCTCTTTCTCATCTTCTGTCTTGCGTTGATTCTTTTGCTGATTAAGATGGAATAGGAATCGCGGAGTTTAAGTCACCGCGAGGCAGATTAAACGAACGGTTTGTTTTTACCCATAAAACGGATGGCGAAAATACCGTAAAACAAATGACAAATTACACTTTTTCGGAGCCAACTTTCTGCACATCCGCACCCGCATTTGCGCAATATCCGACCATAAAATGCAAAAAAGTGTGAAAACAAACATAAAGTTTAGGGTTATAAGAAATTATTGTTTTAAATTTGTAAAAACGTAAAGAGTACAGAGATGGAGCAGAGAATTATTATATCCAAGCACCTCGAGAGCGACTTGGTCGTAGCTATTTCAGAATGTAATCACGACAGAATCTTCGTACTTACTGACGAAACGACGCACGCGGCGTGCTGGCCGCGCATGAAAGAGTTTCTCACGCTGCGCAATGCCCGCGAGATAGTCATCCCAAGTGGCGATGCCAACAAGACGTTGGCCAGTCTGACACACGTGTGGGAGGAGCTGCAGCGCGGCAATGCCACCCGCCACTCGCTGCTCATCAACCTCGGCGGCGGCATGGTGACCGACCTTGGAGGCTTCGCCGCAGCCACCTTCAAGCGGGGAATCAATTTCATCAACATACCCACCACGCTGCTCGCAATGGTCGATGCCAGCGTGGGCGGCAAGACAGGCATCAACTTTGGTGGCATGAAAAACGAACTGGGGGCTTTCCACGAGGCTTCCCGCGTCATTCTGGACACGCAATGGCTGAATACGCTCGATGCGCGCAACATCAGAAGCGGATTTGCGGAGATGCTAAAACATGGCTTGCTGGCAGACGAGAAAGCATGGGCCACGCTGCTTAACTTCGACTTGGAGCAGCCCGACCTCACCCGCCTCGCGGCCATGCTGGCAGAAAGCATAGCCGTGAAGGAGCGCATCGTGAGCCAAGACCCGCAAGAGAAAGGGCTGAGAAAGGCACTCAACCTTGGCCACACCTTCGGCCACGCCATCGAGGAGTGGTCGCTCGGCCATGAGCCGCTGCCCCATGGCTACGCTGTGGCCTATGGCTTGGTGTGCGAACTCTATCTGTCGGCCGTCAAGACGGGCTTCCCCACCGACAAGATGCGGCAAACTGTGGCTTTCATACGCGACCATTACGGAGCGGCAAACATCACGTGCGACGACTACGACCGCCTCACCGACCTCATGCGCCACGACAAGAAGACCCGCCAAGGCGAAATAAACGCCACCCTGCTTGCCGGTTTCGGCCAGCCGCGCATAGACCAATGTGTGGCAGAGGACGAGGCGCGCGAGGCACTCGACTTCCTGCGGGAGGGCGCATAAGCCTTGCCCAAGGGGCGATACGCGCCCCCTCCGGCGGCAACACATAAACCGCCGTCTTGCAAAAGGTATGCTTTCACTTAACAAAACGTCCCCTTTCGCCGTGCGAAAGGGGACGTTTTGCATCTCAATAGGTATGGTTTTGCAATGCAACAGTTGCAGCTTTCATAACCAACTGGTTATCAGCCACTAAGCAATACGCTTAAAAATGCGCGCGAATACCCACATAGGCCATTGCGCCGCTGACAGGCCCGTAGACCATTGTAGGCTCAAAGCCCTCGCTCCAAGGGTTGTCTCCGCCCAGAATGGGGTGCTTTTGCTTGTAGCCCGTCAAGTTCTCGCCACCCACATAGACCGAGAAATGGCGGAACTCGCGCGTTACTTGCGCATTGAGCGTGGGATAGGCACTGTACGTGCGCTGCCATGACGGCGAGCCATCGGGCAGCGTGTAAGGCTCGGGAAGCCGTCCGCCACCGTTCAGAGCAAGCGTGGCATCAAACTGCCACAGCGCCATTCCCGGCTTGTAGCTCACCGTGAACAAGCCTTTGTAGCGACTTTGCAGAGGCTTGTCCTTGCGCACGCCGCCATAAGTGGCGCGCACGAGGTTGTAGCGGTAAGCCGCCGTCAGGTCAAGGCCACGCACGGGCGTAAAGCTGGCGTCCACTTGGAACGTGTGGGAGTAGCTTCGGCCATCAAGGTCGGCAATGGTTATCTTGCCCGGGTCGCTGTCGTAGTCGATGATAGTTTGGTTGATGAAGTGCGTGTAATAGTATTCCGCATTCACCTTGAGCGTCTTCTTGGCAATGGGAATGAGGAAAGAGGTGCTCACTCCGTAGTTCCACGCCTCCTCCTGACTCAGATTTCCGATGACAAGCTGTCGGCCGCTGGCCATGACATAATTGTTCTCGGCCAGCGCGTGGGGCGAGCGGTAGCCCTTACCGGCCGACAAACGCAGCGTCACAATGTCATTCATCATCCACTTCAAGTGGGCGCGCGGCGTGAGGAACGTACCGTAGACGTTGCTGTGGTCTACGCGCAGGCCGGCCATGGCGATGAACCGCTGATGCATATTGAACGTATATTGCGCGTAAGCACCCGGCACGGTCTCGCTCTCAACGAGGCGTTGCATCGGCGCAGCGATGTCATGGACAAGGCGAACGTCCTGCCGCAGGTAGTCGTGGTTCAGGCTAAGACCTGCCGAAAGGTTATGATCGTGCCCCAGATTGGTCTCGTAGATGAGCGAGGCGTAGGCATTCTTCTCATTCACGGCATAGCGTTTCTGCCCGTAGTCGGCTTCCTGCTCATGCATGGACACATTGCCCAGCAAGGCAATGTTGCCCCCGTGCTCGGGATCGAACACATAGGCGTGCTTCATATTGGCTTCGTAGCGATTGGTGGCTATGCCTATCTTGTACAACGGCTGATCCGCGCCCATGCCGGAAAGGGCATGCCGCGTCTGTCCGCTGAACCTGTCCTCCTTCATCGCGCCTATACCGCCATGGAAGATGTAGTTGCCCTGCCGCCAGAACCAGCGGTTCTGCAAGTTATACTGCCTCACCTGCGGGTCGTCCTGAAAGCCATCGCCGTTGCCATCGTGATGGCTCCAGCTGTTTTCGAAGTGTGCCAGCAGCTCGGTACTTAAGTTTTCGTTGCCCCCAATGTGCACGTTGGTCATCGCATTGGCCTCAAACTTGCCCATGGTGCTGCCATACAAGTTGAACTGCACTTGCTCCTTGTCTTCCGGTTTCAAATATTCCACGTTGATTTGACCCGTCATGGCCTCGTAGCCGTTCTTCACCGACGCATTGCCCTTCGACACTTGAATGCCGTTCATCCACGAGCCGGGCACGTAGCCCATGCCGTATGGCAACGCCGCACCACGAAAATTGGGCAGTCCTTCCGTAAGCATTTGCACGTAAGTGCCGCTCAATCCGAGCAGCTTGATTTGCTTTGCGCCCGTGGTAGCGTCGGAATAGTTGACGTCCACGGAAGGATTGTTGACGAAACTCTCACCCAGATTGCAGCAAGCAGCCTTGAACAGCTCGCCTTTCAACATATTCTGACCGTTCACCGCGCCTCCCATCGACCTCACGGTCTGGCGGTGCGTGATGGTCACCTCGCTCATGTGCTGATCCGGAAGGATGGTTTGCGTGGAGTCGCAACTTTCCCCCTTGGCGTGGGGGTGATGGTGTTGTGCCACGGCCATGGCGGGCAGAAGGGTCAAAGCCGCCACATAGATGATTCTCTTCATATCGTTATGTCTTTATTATCTTAATGTTTTTGTTCTGTTCATACGCGCAGCCCAGCCCAAACAATTGTATGCGAGGGGCAAAAACAGCCCTCAGCACACACGCTCAGCAGGCCAAAGCCGGCAGCAAAAGCGCATACTGCCTACGGAAACAGGACACAGCACGCCACCGTTTCCGTCCCTCTCCTTGCCATTCGGGGTGCAAAGATAGGGAATTTGCCCTGCAACGAAGTTGCAAAACAATGCGTGCGCCACGCTCGGGCACACGCCAACACGCCCCGCCATGAGCGGCACAAGGGGGCGGAAAAGAACAAACTGTCAGATAATCAAGACGGTGAGGCGTTGCAAATAAGCCCTTGGTGACTCGCGCAACGCTTGCGACAGCGTGGCAAAAGGCCACACAGACGCGCCAGCCTCCACCACGGGAAGCCGATGAAACAGCAGATAAGGCGGCAGCACCATATCGACAGGCGATGCCAGCACATGAGAAGTGGGGCTGACGGAGAGCATCTTCACCACATGAAACGTCACACAGTGGTCTTGCGACTCATCGCCACAGTGGCGCGGCTCATCATCATTGAGCGGCGTAACAACCTTTTCCAGCCCCGTGTGGGCACAGCGCGCCACCGTCACCCCCGCACACACCCACGTGACGAGGAGCGACAGCAATACGGACACAAAAAGATTGCCATTTCTCATTTGCCCGCAAAGATAGCACAAAGGAACGACATGGCAAAGGAAAACGCCTTATTTCTTTGCGTTGGGGCATGAGGGACGAAACAAACACAGAGGAAGCGTCCCCCGCAAGAGGGAATACGCGCACCGGCAAAGCCGCAAAGAGGAAGCCACAATAAGAAAACACACAAACATCTGAGCATCAACGAAATAGAAAAACACACATTAATGTCATGCGAAAGCATACCTTTCGCCTTGCAAAACCATACCTTTTACAAGCCAAAACCATACCTTTTGCCGCCCAAAAGGACACCTTTCAGCACCTCGAGGCACATCTCCCGCCAAGCAACACTTCCCACATGACCACACAAGAGATCGGACAAGGAGCAAAAACACCATAGACGCGAGAATGGGAAACAGAGAAAAATAGCACAGAAGACAAGCGGCACAGGCTTAGCCCATCGCCCTTTGGCAGACCGGGAAAAGACCGTCAGCCAGCAAGGGTCTCAACAAGAAGCCAGACATTGAGCACCGTAACGAGGGCGGCAAGGCCATAGAGAAACGCCGTGTTCCACGGCCGATTGGCGTATTTTCCCATCACACGCACGGAGGAAGTGAGGCTCACTTGCAGGAAAACCGTGAAAGGAAGCTGCACGGAGAGCACCATCTGCGAGACGAGAAGCCCCTTGAAGGGATCGCCGATGAAGAAAATCACAAGCAAGGCTACGCCCAGCGACAGCAATATGCCCACAACGGAGTGGGCATCCTTGGCATTATAAGATTCGCCAAAAAGGCCGGAGAAGATGCTTCCCGCCGCCATGCCGCTGGTGATGGTGCTGGAAATGCCGGCAAGCAGCAAGGCTATGGCGAAGATGTTGGCCGCATTGTTGCCCAAAAGCGGCTGCAACATGGCCTGCGCCTGCGACAACTCATCAACGTGCTGCCCCTGAGAGAAGAACGTGGAGGCAGCCAGAAGTATCATGGCCGAATTGATGGCCCAGCCAATAATCATGGAAAAGAGGGTGTCGAAAAGCTCATACTTCAGCATATGGCGCACTCGGTCGTCGCCTTTCTGCGGTATCTCGCGGCTTTGCACGATTTCTGAATGGAGAAAAAGGTTGTGGGGCATCACCACCGCACCCAAAACGCTCATGATGATGAGCAGAGAGCCTTGCGGAACCGTGGGGACAAACGCGCCCTGCAAGGCGGAGGGCCAGTCGATATGGACAAGGAAAAGTTCATAGATGAACGAGAGGCCAATGACGGAGACGAAACCGATGATGGCGCGCTCCATCTTCTTGTAGCTGTTGGTGAAGAGCATGATGAGAACGGCGGCCGTGGTGAGAATAGCCCCCGCAGGTATGCTGATGCCAAAGAGCATCTGCAAGGCAATGGCCGCGCCGAGAATCTCGGCCAATGAAGTAGAGATGCTGGCCAGAATGGCCGAGACAACGATGGGCCGGCCAAGCCATTTGGGGGCATACTTCACTGCTGCCTCGCTCAGACACAGCCCGGTGACGATGCCCAAGTGGGCAACGTTGTGCTGAAGGGCTATGAGCATGATGGTGGAGAGCGTCACCACCCAAAGCAAAGCATAGCCACACTCCGACCCGGCGGCAAAGTTGCTGGCCCAATTGCCGGGATCGATGAACCCCACCGTGACCAAAAGCCCCGGCCCGATGTACCGGAAGATGTCCAAAGCTCCCAGTACACGCGGGTGGTCGCGGCGTTTCAGCTCCTTGATGGGGTTCCTCATATCCGTAAAGTCAACGGATTCTGACTGCAAAGGCGGACTTTCAGACAGCCCGCCCCGAATTATTCGGCTGCGCCTTCCTCGGCAGCGGCCTCCTCTTCGGCCTCGGCCTCCGGCTCAAAGTCGGTGATGCCAGCAGCTACGAGGATGTCGTACCACTGCAAGAGCTTCTTGATGTCGCTGTTGTGAACGCGGTCGCGGTCGAAATTGGGCAACACCTCGCCAAAGTAAGCCTGCAATTCCGTGGCCGAAGCCTTACGCCAGTTGAAAGAGCAGAGCTTTCCCTCCTCTTTGTCGCGCACGGATGCCAGCACCGTTCCCAAGGGAACATCCTCTGCATCGGTGTACATGGCAATGTCGGAAAGGCTCGTCACACGGTCGGTGGCAAAGGCGGGACGACGCCTGTGGGTCTCGTCGAGAGCCTCAACGATGAGGCTGTTGCTGCCACGACTTACGAGTTTATAAAGGCCGGGGCGTCCGGCAATCGAAAGAATGGTCTGTTTCATTTTTTCTTGTTTTTGCTTTTTATTTCTGTTTTTGCTTTGTTTCTTGATAAAATATGGCTTTCAGTACGGCATCCACCTGTTCTTCGAGCGGCTGAACGCCGTCATTGACAATCTCAAAGTTGCTTCGGGCGCGCACTTCGTCTTGTGGCAGCTGCCGCCGCATCCACTCTTGGGCTTTCTCCCGCGTGATATGGTCGCGCGACATCACACGTGCCAAGCGCACCTCGACAGGTGCCGTAACGCAAACAACATGGTCGGGCTGCACACGGCGGTCGAAACGGCTTTCGAAAAGGATGGCCGTCTCCACCCATTGCAAGCCGGAAGACAGGAAGTCGGCAGCCACAGCGGGATGCACAAGGCTGTCCAAGGCTTGGGCGTTCTGCCCGCTACGGAGCAGAAACTGCGCCAGCAGCGACTTCTGAAGTTGCCCGCCGGGGAACACGTCTTCGCCCACCAGCTCCGAAATCTTGCGCTGAAGCTCCACGGAGGTGCGCATGAGCCGCTTGGCGGCTGCATCGCAGTCGTAGACTTGCACTCCTCTTTGCTCCAACAAGCGGCACACATACGACTTGCCGCTGCCTATCCCACCTGTGATTGCAACTATCATACGGCTCTACTTTTGCTCTATGAGATAGTCCACCCAATCCACTTTGGGCTTCGCCGAACGCACTCCCGAGGGCATGGAATGGAGCATGACATGGCATTTGCTTCCCTCTCGGTTGACCACTTCATTGTAGTCGACCAATAGGCGGAACCCTTTTGACGACACTTCCTTGCCATCCGATGTCTTGGGCATGGTGCGAAGGCGGGTTGCTCCCACCACGAAGCGCACCTCAACCGCGCTCGGGAACGTGCGCAGAACCTTGTCGGAAGGCAGGTTGATGCACTCTATGGGCACGCGCACGCTCTCCTCTATGAGCACATCCGAGAAAAACTCGGCCTGCACTTTGTCGGGAACGAACTTTGCGCCCGTAATCTTCCGAAGCCCCACGGAAAGCGTCTTGCGCCCAGTGAGATTCTCCACGTCAAGCCGTTGGGTATAAGCGCAGCGGATACTGTCGAGCAATTGCTCGGAAGCATACACCGTTACGCTGTCGGGCTTGAACCTAAGCCCGGCGAGATAGTAGTTCTTGCCCGGCTTGACGGCACCCGACAGGCGCACGGGAATCTTCTTGTGGAGACCATAGTTGTAATAAAAGCGCACACGATCGGTCTTAATGGACATTATCTTTGAGCTTTTCGACAACTGCTGGTAAATCTGCTTCTGAATGTCGGATACAGGGATTGTGCCCATTCCCTTTCCATCGGAATAGGCTGAGAAGTCAAAAAATAGGGGGCGGAAGGAAGCATCGGCCATATAGGCGGCGATCATGTATCCCTTGTCGCGCACCGTAAAGCGCACAACGCTGTCCGGGTCGTTGGTGATGACCACGTTTCGGGGCACACCGGCCAAACGCAGGCTCACCGTCATCTCTTTCTCATAAGTCTCATTGAGCGTCATGATGAGCCAAAAGATGCTGCTGAGGACAAGGAAAAACAAAAAAATCAGAAACTGCTTGTTCAGTATTCTCAACAAGAAGTTTCTGACTATGCTCACAACACGCCACAGGTTGTCCATGCGCGATGCTTATTTCTGCTGTGCGGCAAACGAATCCTGTGCTCCACGGAACACATAGTTCTTATCGACAGTGATGACTACGCCACGCGAAATCTCCACGTCAATCTTGTTAGCCGTCATGTCTATGCGCTTCACAGTGCCATAAATGCCACCTCCGGTCACCACGGGGTCGCCCTCTTTGAGGGCATTCTGGAAAGCACGGATTTCCTTCTGCTTCTTCTGCTGGGGTCTGATCATGAACAGCCACATAATAACAAAGATGGCAACCATCATCAGAATCATGGGCAAAGGACTGCCCTGTCCGGCCTGACCCTGTGCGGCCAGCAACATGGATGTTATCATTTTCCTTTTGTTTTTATATTAATTAATGATTATTTTCTCTAAGATTTGACGCTCCGCGCTTTGCATTCGGCGACACGAGGACTACTTCCTTGCTGGATCGCTCGCCTAACATGACGCTCCGCACTTTGCATTCTGGAAGCCATTCCTACTTCCCTCTCGCCTCCTCTTGGGGTTCCCTATCGGCCTGCGGGCGAACGTCTTGACGCGGAGCACGGTCGAAACGACGAGGCTGCATGGGCTTCATCATGCGCCCAGTGTCAACAAGATGGCGGGCAATAGCGTCAAGCATGCCATTGACATAGCCTCCGCTCTTGGACGTAGAGTAGAATTTGGCCAAATCCACATACTCATTGATGGTAACACTCACGGGAATATTGGGGAACGTAAGCATCTCGGCGATGGCTATCTGCATAATAACCACATCCATATAAGCCAGTCTGGAGAAGTTCCAGTTGCGGCTCGTGTCGCTCATAAAGCGTTGATACGTGTCGGCATTGAGGATTGTGCTGCGGAAAAGCCTCAAGGCAAAATCCCTGTCCTCCTCATCGTCATACTCGGGAAGCAGCTCTTGGTCTGCCTTGTTGGCCTGCTCGAAACGCTTGATGGTCTTGAGCACGAACGTATCCACTATTTCCTTGTCATCATTCCAGTAAAGGCTCTTTTCCTCCAACACGGAATCAACGTCCTCATTGTCTTGAATCAGCACGCGGTAGAGCTTCCGCCACAGCTCGCGGTCAGTCTCATAGTCACCATCAGCCTCTTCTTGCATGTACTCCTTGTAGATTTGGCTTTGCTCTATCTGATCGCACAACTTCCGCACCGTTTCAACGTTGTCCTCCCACGTTATCTTCTTGTTCTCAACAAACAGGTTAAGTTGCTTGTTCTCCTCCAGCTGCACCGCAAAACGATTATAGGCAAATCGCTGCGACGGCATCTCCGTGCCCTCTCGCTCCGCGCGCTTGGCCGCTACCTCCACGCGACGGCGTTCCTCCTGCGTGATTGCCACAATAAGCTCAAGCAGGTAATTGTAAAGGTCATAAGCCTTCGACAAGCTGAACAGGAGTTCTTTCTCGGCGATATCCATATTATGATTGCCGTTCTGATAGTAAGCGTAGGTTAACTGGACTATCTTGATGCGTATTAGCTTTCTGTTTATCATACTGCTTCTTGTGCAAACATTGTTTCCGATTGTGCAAAAGTAGGGAAATTAATTGATTCATGCAAGCAATATACTCCTTTTTATATGTTTTTTGTGGTTTTTCTTGTCTGATTCGTCCAAAAGCATTAACTTTGCACCGCTTTTTTACTAAGCACGTCTCGTGTGATGGTGAGTTAAGGCATCATTAAATTTCAATCTTAATTTAGAGTAACACAATGAAAGAGATTAAAGTAACAGGTCAGAAGCGTAACGACCTTGGAAAGAAAGCTTCTAAGCAGCTTCGCAAAGAGGGTTTGGTTCCCTGCAACTTGTATGGCGAGAAGAAGGGCGAGAACGGCCTTCCCGTAGCTTTGTCGTTCGCTGCTCCGATGAGCGAGTTGCGCAAGCTCATCTACACTCCGCACATCTACAGCGTCAACCTCGTAATTGATGGCGAGAAGCACGTTGCAGTGATGAAGGAATTGCAGTTCCACCCCGTCACGGACGCTCTTCTCCACCTTGATTTCCTTGAGGTGAACGAGGAGAAGCCCATCGTCATGGGTGTTCCCGTGAAACTTCAGGGTCTGGCTCAGGGTGTTCGCGATGGTGGCCGCATGAGCCTCTCCATCCGCAAGATCAACGTCCGCGCTCCCTACACACAGATTCCCGAGCAGCTCGACATCGATGTTACGGCTCTGCGCCTTGGCAAGAGCATCAAGGTGGGCGAGCTTCACTACGAGGGTCTTGAGCTGGTAACGCCGAAGGAAGTAGTTGTCTGCTCCGTGAAGGCTACCCGCAACTCTGCCGCAGCAGCCGCAGCAGCAGCCGCAGCGGAGAACGCCGAATAATAATCGACAATGGACAAGTTTCTGATTTGTGGCCTGGGTAATCCCGGACGAGAGTACGAGAATACCCGCCACAATACAGGATGGATGGTATTGGACGCCTTCGCGAAGGCGTCCAATGTTGTTTTCGATGACCGCCGCTACGGCTTCGTTGCCGAAACAACCGTCAAGGGGCGCAAGATTATCCTGCTCAAGCCGACCACTTTCATGAACCTATCGGGCAATGCCGTGCGCTATTGGCTCGACAAGGAGAAGATAGACCAGTCGCGGTTGCTCGTTGTCAGCGATGATGTTGCCCTCCCCCTCGGCGCGTTCCGCTTGAAAGGAAGCGGTTCAAACGGTGGCCACAACGGCTTGGGACACATCCAGCAGCTCATCGGACAGAACTACGCCCGGCTACGCATGGGCGTGGGCAACGACTATCCGCGCGGCGCACAGATAGAGTGGGTGCTCGGCCAATACTCCGAGGAAGAGCAGAAAGAGCTTCAGCCCGCCATTGACACGGCGTGCGACATCATCAAGAGTTTCGCACTCGCGGGCATTGATGTGACGATGAACCAATACAACAAGCTGGGAAAGAAATGAGCGACACAGCGCGAATAGACAAATGGCTTTGGGCGGCACGCATCTTCAAGACACGCTCGCTGGCCGCTGACGCGTGCAAGAATGGCAGAGTGACCATCGAAGGAGGCAACGTGAAGCCCTCCCACAGCATCAAGGCGGGCGAAGTAGTCAGCGTGCGCAAGCCTCCTGTCACCTATTCTTTCAAAGTTCTCAACCCCATCGAGAAGCGCGTGGGCGCCAAGCTGTTGCCCGAGGTCTATGAGAATGTCACCGACCCGAAGCAATACGAGATTCTGGAGATGAGCCGCATCAGCGGATTCGTAGACAGGGCACGCGGAACGGGACGCCCCACAAAAAAGGACCGCCGACAGATGGACGCCTTCATAGAACCCGCCCTCTTCGGATTCGATGATGAGGACGAGGATTTCTAAGAGCCAAACAAGTTTTTTGACAACCCAACAAGCGAAACGCAGATGCCCCCGCGCACTCCTGCCTTTCGCTTTTTCTTTTTCCCGCCTTCATCACACCACACGCCCTTACCAACAACAAACACCATTTACCCATACCATAAACACACTTCCAAACACCCCAACTGCACCCCAACACACCTAAAAACAAGCAAAAACACGGAATTTCTAAAATATTTCCGCGAAAAATTTGCACGGATAAAATAAATAGCGTAACTTTGCACTCGCTTTCAAAAAGCAATAGCACAGAGCTAACACGGTGGATGTAGTTCAGTTGGTTAGAGCGTCAGATTGTGGTTCTGAATGTCGTGGGTTCGAGTCCCACCCTCCACCCCAACAAAACAAGAAGGGAATTTGCACAAAAGCAGGTTTCCTTCTTTTCGTATATAGACATTTCCGCACACCATTCTCCCTCCCTCATCACAGCGCATAGCGAAAGATCGGCCTTGGCTTGCACAATTCGCTTCCACAAGGCTGTAGCCTCATCGCGGCGCACAGTAAAAAACAGCGCATACCAAACAACCATGCTCACCCGCCTCAGCCTTCCCCACCATCCGAGCCTTCCTTTTATCCACACCCCCACACCCCTCTTCTCACCCCCACATCTCTCAGTTAGATAAAAGAGGAAGGATATATACGATTACAAGCAAGCAAACGAAGCGCATCCATATCCCTCAGTTATATTTAAGGAGGAAGACAATGAGGTATCGGAAAGCGCATTTTTTAATTTGACCACATCCCTCAATTATATTAAGGAGGAAGCCGAATCATCTCCCACAGAAGCCGCTGGCCGCAATGCGGACTCTCGGTTATATGAAAGAGAAAGGGAATATCGGGCTGAAGAAATCTTCAGGAAGAGCACCATACCCCTCAATTATATTAAGGAGAATGCAAAAATTTTGCCCTTACCGTGAGCTTTTTCAAAATGTTCCTCTACCGTTGCCACAGAATCCAAACCCAAATAGTTCACCTCAGCGAGAGTCGTTTGCTGTTGTTCTATGAATGGTTTGAATTTTTCTTTATCCCCATACAGTCTCTTGCCCTGCGCCATACCGTCTGACCACACGGAAATTTCCTTCAAAACAAAGGCCACAAACACACGACACCACCTCACCGCCACGCTTCCAATCAACACACACGCCAACAACAATTAGCACACCCATAAAAAGCGATGAAGCCCCACTAAAAAACAAGGATTCCACCACAAGCCATCAGCTTGCAGTGGAATCCTCTGCCACGGAAGGCCTTCCGCCCTCCTTAATGCAGCAACTTGCCCAGCACCTCATGCAGCTGCTCGCCACGCAAGTCGGCGGCCACAATCTTCCCCTCCGGGTCTAAAAGCACATTGGAGGGAATGGAGCGCACGCCATAGGCTTCGGAAGCGGCACACTGCCAGCCCTTCAAGTCCGACATCTGCGGCCACGTCTGCCCCAGCTTCTTCACCGCTGCAACCCAAGCCTCCTGCTTATTGTCGAACGAGACGCCCACTATTTCCAGCCCCTTGTCCTTGTATTTCTCATAGGCCGACACCACATTGGGCATCTCCTGACGACATGGCCCGCACCAACTGGCCCAGAAATCCACCAGCACATACTTGCCCTTGCCTGCCCACTGGCTCAGACTGACGGTCTTGCCATCAAGGTCGGCCATCGTCAGATCGTGGAACATCTGCCCGGGGCGGCGTTTCTCCAGTCCGGCAAGCAACTTCTTGGGGGCTTCCATCTCCGGTTCGGCATAGTAGCCCGTCGACGGATCGCACACCGCCTTCAGTTGCTCGTAGCTCATCTCGTACATCACCATCGGCACATACTTGGCCGGAGCTTTCGAGGCACGCGTCTCTGCCGACATATTCAGCAGCATATCGAGCTGCACGGTAGACAACGAGTCGGCCTCACGCTCAATGCTACGCAGGCGGGCAACACTCTGCTCGGTCTCCTCACCACTTGCCACCGACTTGTATTCGGCCACCAGCGACTGATACCGCTGCGCTATCTGCTCCATGCGGGAGCCAAAACCATCGCCCGCAGACGAAGCCGCAGCCTTACCGGGCTGCTGCCCGCAGGCCATCACAACTTGGCTCAAGAAAGCCAATGCCAATACTGTTTTCTTCATATTCTTGTTCCTTTCTTCTTGGTTTCAAGACATTTGACAAGTTGCAAAAGTAAGAAAAAAACGCCTATAACGCCGTCTGTTTCAGATAAATTAACTACCTTTGCAGCGCAATCGGGGAAACCATTGCCAAACAACACAGGGGTACTTGCTCAACCCCCTTTAACAAAACAAGACAATGAACAGAACAAAACAACAAGTGAGTGTGCTGTTTATGCTTTTCAGCATCCTCTTCTGCGTTTGCCTCATATCGGCAAACATCCTTGAAACAAAGCAAATCTCGGTACTCGGCATCAGCCTCACGGGCGGCTTCATCGTGTTTCCCGTGAGCTACATCATCAACGACTGCGTGTGCGAGGTGTGGGGCTACGGCAAGACGCGGCTGCTCATCTGGACGGGGTTCATCATGAACTTCTTCTTCGTGTCGCTGGGCGCGCTCTGCGACGCCATCCCCGGCGCACCCTATTGGGACAACGATGCCGGCTTCCACGCCATCTTCGGCCTAGCCCCACGCATTGCCCTGGCCTCCTTTGCCGCATTCATCGTGGGCAGCTTTGCCAATGCCTACGTGATGAGCCGCATGAAGCTGCGCGATGGCGAGCGGCGTTTCTCCGCACGCGCCATCCTCTCCACCATCGCCGGCGAGTCCCTCGACTCGGCCATCTTCTTCCCCCTGGCGTTTGGCGGCGTAGTGCCTGCGGCCGAGCTGCCCAAACTGATGCTGTGGCAGGTGGTGTTCAAGACACTCTATGAGGTCATCGCACTGCCCGTCACCATACGCATCGTTCGCTCGCTCAAAGCCCACGAGGGCGAAAACAGCGACCGGGGAGTGAACTACAACATCTTCAAGATATTCGAAATTCAAGGCTGAAACGCCCCGTAAAGCCCGCCTGCCACAACGGCCACGAAGCCCCCGCAACGGGCTGTGCGCAAGGCGGTTTGCAAAAGGTATGGTTTCGGCGCGCGAAACCATACCTTTTGAAGGGCAAAACCACACCTTTTGCAACGCAAAACCATACCTTTTCGCCACAAGCGGGACGAGAAGGCACATTCCACCCACAATTATGGACAACAAACAAAGCCAAAACAGAGAGACTGAGGGACTGAAATCGCTGGGCAACAACACCCGATACAAAATGGACTACGCCCCGGAAGTGCTGGAAACTTTTGAGAACCGACACCCCGACAACGACTATTGGGTGAGGCTCAACTGCCCAGAGTTCACCAGCCTGTGCCCCATCACGGGGCAGCCCGACTTTGCCGATATACGCATCAGCTACATTCCTGCCCGCCGGATGGTGGAGAGCAAGAGTCTGAAACTCTATCTTTTCAGCTTCCGCAACCACGGCGACTTCCACGAAGACTGCGTCAACATCATCATGAAAGACCTCATCAAGCTGATGCAGCCCAAGTATATCGAGGTGACGGGGCGGTTCACGCCGCGTGGCGGCATCAGTATCTGGCCCTATGCCAACTACGGGCAGCCGGGCACCAAGTATGAAGTGCTGGCCGAAAAGCGGCTGATGAGCCAAGAGTAAGCCTCCAAGCGCAACGCTTCTCCTGCCCACAGCACAGGCAGAAGAAGCCAAGGCCAGCGGCCACAGAGCCACCCGCGCGCGGCCGTTCAAGGCCAACAGAGAAGGGAGACTACGCCATCGGGGCTTGCCGGAATATCTTCCGGCAAGCCCCGATGGTCATATCATACACCCCAAACGGCTTCCGCGCCACGCCGCTCAGAGCTTTTCGCCCTGCGCCTGCTTGTCCGCGGCCTCCTGCGCCTTGCGGTTGGCCTCGGTTGCGCTGGCCTTGCGGTGATACTGCATCACCTTCTTGCCAAAGAGAGCGGCCATGGAGTCGGTGGAAAGGTATACCATCTTTCCGTCATCGTGCCCCACTGAGTCGGCGGGAATGCGGTTTCCCCGTTCGTCCACGGTATCCTTATATATATAAAGCCACCCATTGAAGATGTGCCAGCCCGTGTATACCGTCACGGCGGGATACTCCACAGGGCTTTCATCTTCCAGCGTGTTCTGCTTTTGCACGTATCCCACGGGCGAGGCAAGGTGGTGTGCCTTGAGCGTGAAGCCATACTCGCGGGGCACGAAAAGCACCTGCTTCATTGAGTCGCTCATCTCTGCCATAATCTGCTCTTCGGTCTTGGTTGCGCTGGGCTTCAGTTTCGGCAGCACCTGAAACGTCCAAGTGCCCTTGAGCTGTTCCAGATTGATTACCTCCAAGGCCTCGTGGGCGTTCTTCGGATTCACCACCACGGCCAGTTCGTCACCTATCTCAATGTCGCCAAACACCTGCTTACGCTTCATGGCATTGACAATGTTGTAGCGCACGGGGTCGCCGCCCTCATTGCGCAGCACCACTATCACCGAGTCGGAGCAGCCGTCGCAGGCCAAGCCGTAGACCGTCTTGTCGCCTTTTTGGCGCACTTCCTTCGAGATAGCCCCCTGATCGCCCGTGGCGGCAGTGTCGTAGCAACTTGCAAGCAAAACAGCCGCAAGCAGGAAAATGGGAAAGAGTGTTCGTTTCATTTTGCTCAATTAGACTGCAAAGATAGTCAAAAACTGCTAAAAATGACAAGCAAGAGTGTGTTTTTGGGAAATTTTACCTAATTTTGCAGCCTATAAGCCTACGTTTTAGGCAGCTTTTATGGTCAAGAAGTAATTGCATTCAGTTATATGAAGAAGAAGATTCAGTTCAGTCTCGTCTATCGGGATATGTGGCAAAGCTCGGGAAAGTTCCAACCGCGCAAGGATCAACTGGAGCGAATCGCCCCCGTCATCATCGACATGGGCTGCTTCGCCCGCGTAGAGACCAACGGCGGTGCTTTCGAGCAAGTGAGTTTGCTGGCCGGTGAGAACCCTAACGATGCAGTGAGGGCATTCTGCAAGCCTTTCAACGAGGCTGGAATCAAAACCCATATGCTTGATCGCGGCTTGAACGCCCTGCGTATGTACCCCGTGCCCGATGACGTCCGGGCACTCATGTATCGCGTCAAGCACGCGCAAGGTGTCGACATTCCCCGCATCTTCGACGGTCTGAACGACATCCGCAACATAGCCCCGTCCATCCGCTGGGCCAAGGAGGCAGGCATGACACCGCAGGGAACGCTCTGCATCACCACCTCCCCCATCCACACGCTGGAGTACTACTGCCAGCTGGCCGATGAGGAAATAGCAGCCGGCGCAGAGGAGATTTGCCTGAAAGACATGGCCGGAATAGGCCAGCCGGCATTCCTCGGACAGCTCACGAAGATGATCAAGGAGAAGCATCCCGACATTATCATTGAGTATCACGGCCACTCCGGCCCCGGAATGTCGATGGCCTCGGTTCTCGAAGTGTGCAAGAACGGTGCCGACATCATCGACACCGCCATCGAGCCGCTGTCGTGGGGAAAGGTTCATCCGGACATTATCTCCGTGCAAAGCATGCTCAAGCACGCCGGATTCGATGTGCCCGAGATAAACATGGATGCCTACATGAAGGCACGCGCGCTGACGCAGGAGTTCATAGACGAGTGGCTTGGCTACTTCATCAACCCGCAAAACAAAATCATGAGTTCACTTCTGCTCGCCTGCGGACTGCCCGGCGGCATGATGGGCTCAATGATGGCCGACCTCGGCGGCATACGTACCAGCATCAACAACCTGCGCCGCAAGAAGGGCGACCCGGAGCTTACGACCGATGACTTGCTCGTGAAGCTCTTTGACGAGGTGGCCTATGTGTGGCCGCGCGTGGGCTATCCCCCATTGGTAACGCCTTTCTCGCAGTACACCAAGAACATCGCGCTCATGAATCTCCTCACGCTGGAGCAGGGCAAAGGCCGCTTCGTGATGATGGACGACTCCATGTGGGGCATGATTCTCGGACGCAGCGGACGCGTGCCGGGCGAAATCACACCCGAGCTGAAAGAGATTGCCAAGCAGAAGGGACTGGAGTTTACCGAGGCCGACCCGCACACGCTGCTCAAGAACGCACTTGACGACTTCCGGAAGGAGATGGACGACAACCATTGGGACTACGGACAGGACGATGAGGAGCTGTTTGAGCTGGCCATGCATCCGGAACAGTATCGCAACTACAAGAGCGGACAGGCCAAGAAGAACTTCCTTGCCGACCTGCAAGCCGCCAAAGACAAGGAGGCAGGGTCAAAGATGAGCATCGAGGAGGCCACGGCATTCAAGCACGCCAAAGCCGATGCCATCGTGTCGCCCGTCAAGGGACAACTGTTCTGGGAGTTCCAAGGCGATGGCGAGGCCGCTCCCGCCGTGGAGCCGCACATCGGAAAGGAATACCAAGAGGGTGATACGTTCTGCCACATCCAAGCTCCGTGGGGCGAGTTTGTAGCCATTACCGCCAATCTGGGCGGAAAACTGGTGGAGATAAACGCCAAGCAGGGAGCCAAAGTGCGCAAGGGCGATGTCATAGCATACATACAGCGTTCCGAAAGCTAACCTTTCGGGCTGCAAAAGGTCACAGATTAGACGGCAAAAGGTAACCTACCGCTAAGTGCCGCTTAATCTGTGACTTACGTTTTTCCACATTTCGTCTCTCCCAGCCATGGGAGTCATCATTCAAAAGATGATGGACTATCAGAAATTCATAGACTTATACTATCCCGAGGAGGATGAGCTGAGAGCCATACTCCTCACCCACAGCCGGCAAGTGGCGCAACGCGCACTGCGCATTGTGGCCAGCCGCACGGAGCTGAAACTGGACAAACAGTTTGTGGAAGAGGCCGCCATGCTGCACGACATCGGCGTGTTCCTGTGCGATGCGCCCGGCATTGCGTGCCACGGCACCGCGCCCTACATCCTGCACGGACGTTTGGGAGCGGAACTCCTGCGCAAGGAAGGCTGGCCGAGGCACGCCCGAGTATGCGAGCGGCACACTGGCGCGGGACTGACGAAAGAAGCCATTGCCCTGCGTAACATCCCGCTGCCCCACGAAGACTTCCTGCCCGAGACAATGGAAGAAAAGGTGATCTGCTATGCCGACAAATTCTATTCGAAAAGCAATCTGACACACGAAAAGACCATAGAACAAGCCAAGCGCAGCCTTGCCAAATTCGGAGAAGAGGGCGTGGCGCGGTTCTGCGAATGGCAGCAACTCTTCGAGCCAGACCTCACTTAACGCCGTGCGCCAACAGCACTCTGCACCGCCCGAGCCGGCACACCCGCCCCACACCTAACAACTTTTTCCGCCCCCAAACGCCAAGCGATTGGACAGATTTTCCCACATGAAGATTGAAGATTTACGCACGCTCTATGGCCAGCTGCCGCAAGTAGGGGCACTGGCCAAACTGCTTGCCGACAACAAAGTGCGCCGCATCAGCCTCAACGGACTCACTGCCTCCGCCCCGGCACTGTTCTTTGCCGCCTTCGCCGCACGGCATCCGCACACCATTCTCTTTATCCTCGACGATGCCGATGCGGCCGGATACTTCCACAACGACCTCAAAGCCCTTGGCATCAACGCGCTCCTCCTGCCCTCTTCCTATCGCCGCGCCGTGAAATACGGGCAACGCGATGCCGGAAGCGAGATTCTGCGCACGGAGACACTGGCTGCCCTGACGGCCAAAAGGCCAAAAGACGAGCCGCTATACATCGTCACCGAGCCATCGGCACTGGCAGAACGAGTGGTGTCGAAAACCAAACTGACCGACAACACCATCAGTCTGAGCGTGGGACAGGAGACACAAATCGTGGCACTGGAGAAACAGCTGCGCGCACTGGGGTTCCAAGAGCAGGACTATGTGTACGAGCCGGGGCAGTTTGCCGTGCGCGGCAGCATCTTGGATGTCTACTCCTACAGTTCCGAATACCCCTTCCGAATCGACTTCTTCGGCGATGAAATCGACACCATACGCACCTTTGAGGTGGAAACACAATTGTCCTTGCAAAAGCGGGAACAAGCCGAGATTGTGCCAGAACTGTCGCAAGGCAGCGAAGAGTTGACCCCTTTCCTGCAATTACTGCCCGATGACACCATCATAACAACAAGGGAAATGGGCTACGTGGCCGACACCATCGGGCGAATCTTCAACGATGGCTTCTCCACCAATGCCCTCACGGAGCAGCTGGAAGGGAAAAGCGAGATGGAGCAGGAGACCATACGCCAGCAAATGCGGGCGGAAACAAAGCTCATCGGACGCGCCCAGTTCCTCACAGACGCGGCAGGCTTCCGCCAAGTGGAGCTGGGAGCAACGCCTGGAAGCAACGCCGATGCGTCCATTAGTTTCCATACCACGCCGCAACCGCTCTTCCACAAGAACTTCGACTTGCTCATCTCCACACTTCTCGACAACATCTCGGAAGGAAAAAGAGTATATATCCTGGCCGACAGCCAAAAGCAAACCGACCGCCTGCACGACATTTTCGACTCAAAGACGGCCGAGAGCGGCATCGGCTCGCTGCCCTTCACACCCGTGGATCACACGCTGCACGAGGGCTTCAGCGATGCCGACACAGGCGCGTGCCTCTACACCGACCATCAAATCTTTGACCGATTCCACAAGTATACGCTACGTTCCGACAAGGCAAGGCAGGGCAAAATGGCCCTCACTCTGAAAGAACTGCGCGAGATGGAACCCGGCGACTACGTGGTGCACGTGGACTTTGGCATTGGCAAATTCTCGGGACTGGTGCGCGTACCCACCGGCGACAGCTATCAAGAGATGATTCGGCTGGTCTACCAACATGGCGACATCGTCGACGTTTCCATCCACTCGCTGTACAAAATCAGCAAATATCGGCGGTCGGACGCAGGAGAACAGCCCCGCCTTTCCATACTTGGCTCGGGGGCTTGGAACAAGTTGAAGGAGAAGACCAAGAAGCGAATCAAGGACATCGCACGCGATCTGATCAAGCTCTATGCCCGCCGCCGTCATGAGAAAGGCTTCCCCTTCTCGCCCGACAACTACCTGCAACACGAGCTGGAAGCCTCTTTCCTCTACGAGGACACGCCCGACCAGCTGAAAGCCACGCAGGAAGTGAAGCGCGACATGGAAAGCGCGAGGCCGATGGATCGCCTCGTTTGCGGCGATGTGGGCTTCGGAAAGACCGAGGTGGCTGTGCGCGCGGCATTCAAAGGCGCGTGCGACAACAAGCAGGTGGCCGTGCTTGTGCCCACAACGGTGCTGGCTTTCCAGCACTACAAGACTTTCCAAAAGCGGCTAAAAGACATGCCTGTGCGGGTGGATTACCTTTCCCGCGCCCGCAGCGCAAAGGAAACGCGCGCCGTCAAGGCCGACTTGGAGGAAGGGAAAATCGACATTCTCGTGGGAACACACAAGCTGATAGGCAAGGATGTGAAGTGGAAAGACCTCGGACTGCTCATCATCGATGAGGAACAGAAGTTTGGCGTGGCCACGAAAGAGCGGCTTCGGCAGATGAAAAGCAACGTGGACACGCTCACACTGTCGGCCACGCCCATCCCGCGGACGCTGCAATTCTCGCTCATGGGGGCACGGGACATGAGCATTATGCGCACGCCGCCACCCAACCGATACCCCATTCAGACGGAGATAGGGTCGTTCTCGGGAGAACTTATAGCCGATGCCATCAACTTCGAGATGAGCCGTGGCGGACAAGTGTTCTTCGTCAACGACCGCATATCGGCACTAACGTCCATCGCCGACATGATTCACAAGCACGTTCCCGACTGCCGCGTGGCCATAGGACACGGACAAATGCCGCCAGAAGAACTGGAAAAGGTGGTGATTGGCTTCATGAACTACGACTACGACGTGCTGCTCTCAACCACCATCGTGGAGAACGGAGTAGACATTTCCAACGCCAATACCATCATCATCAACGATGCCCACCGCTTCGGACTTTCCGACTTGCACCAGATGCGCGGACGTGTGGGACGCTCCAACCGCAAGGCTTTCTGCTATTTGCTCGCTCCGCCGCTGGCCGACCTCAATCCCGAGGCACGCCGAAGGCTTGAAGCTTTGGAGACTTTCTCCGACCTCGGGAGCGGCTTTTCCATCGCCATGCAAGACCTGGACATACGAGGCGCGGGCAACTTACTGGGTGCGGAGCAAAGCGGTTTCATGGAAGATTTGGGCTATGAGACCTACCAGAAGATTCTCACACAGGCCGTAACAGAACTCAAAAACGATGAGTTCCAAGACTTATATGCCGACCAAATGGCACAAGGGGAGACGCTTTCGGGCGATGACTTCGTGGACGACTGCGCGCTGGAAAGCGACTTGGAAATGTATTTCCCCGACAATTACGTGCCCGGCTCATCAGAAAGAATGCTCCTCTACCGAGAACTCGACAACATAGAGACCGACCATGAGCTGGCCGCCTACCGGCAACGGCTCACCGACCGCTTCGGCATCATTCCCCGGCAAGGCGAGGAGCTGATGCAGGTGGTGCCGCTGCGGCGGGAGGGAAGGCGACTGGGCTGCGAGAAAATCATCTTGCGGCAAGGCCGGATGCAAATGCAGTTTGTGTCGAACGTGAACAGCGTATTCTACAAAAGCCAAGCGTTTGGACGCGTTCTTGACTACATTGGCTACCATCCGCGCCGCTGCAATCTGAAAGAAAAGAACGGAAAGCGGTCGATGGTGGTGACGCAAGTGCCAACGGTGGAGGAAGCCGTGGCCGTGCTCAAAGCCATCAACAGTTTAGAGACCAACAACGGGGAAGCGTAAAAGAAACGCTTCCCCGCCCATCTCCCCTCCGTTGCGCGCCCCAAGGCACGAAACAGAGGGGAGAAAACACTCTCTTGGGACTGAAAAGGGACTATTGCTGCTCGCAAGCCGAGTGCTCATCACACTCCACCCGACCTGTTCCGTCTGTCACCCGCGACTGATAGCCTACCTTTTCCAACGCCTTTTGCAGTTTCTCCACGCTGGTTTTGCCGGCATCGTAGGTCACGGCGACTTTCTGTTCGGCCACACTGGTCTGCACATCCCTCACTCCCTTGACAAACCGCAACCCCTCCTTGATGCGGTTCTCGCAACTCTCGCAGTGCATGGGCGGAGTTGTTGTCAGCATTACGGTCTTGATGTCCTTGCCCGATGCGGCGACAACAGCCACCAGCATCAGCAACATTCCCAATAATATTCTTCTCATTTTTTCTTCAATTGCTCTGCGGATAAAACGCAGCCAACACTCTGTTTATTATTGAGAAGCCCATGCAAAATCCTTAGCAGCCCACCTTAAAGCTTCTCACACCGGCGGCCGTAACAACCCTTACCACATGAAATCCCTTGCCAAGAGGCAGCGAGCAGGTGTTGACACTGCCCGTACAGACATCAGCCTTGCACGTTCCATCAACTGAATAGACCAAAATGCGACTGATGCCCGAAGCCTTGACACGGAGCACACCATCGCTCACGCCATAAGACAGCCCGTCCGGCTGGCTTTGAGCCGCATCCACAGAAGCCGCAAGAGCATTATAGACCCTTACATTATCAATGGCCAAGTGGAAAGCCTTGCGCCCCTTGTAACGCCATGCGATGTATATGGGCGTGTCGTTGTCGGCGAAGCAATCGGTAATATCGTACACCTTGTGCACGGGAGCGCAACCTTGCGATGCCTGCGCAAGGTCGGCATCGGTGTATCCGGCCAGTTCCTCATCGATGTCTTTCCACATCTCGCCATCGTAGGAGAAATAAACGCCAGCCTCCGACACATAGCCGACAGCCTCCTGCGCCAGCGTCTTGAAGTCCATATCAAACTCCAGGAAAGTCCTCTCGCCCTCTTTCGCCCCGCGCTTCAGCGGCGGAGTGTCCATAGTGGCAAACACATTGGTTACGCCGGCAACGGAAGAGCAGATGGAAGCGAACTCGCCATCGAAGCCTTGGCCGCCGACAGGCAGTTCATAGAAGTTGTCGAACCGCCAAAGATAGCTGTCCTTCATCTTGCCATTCAGCTTCTCGATGGTCCAATTGCCGGGCTTCAGTCCGCCCGTGAAGTCTTCGCTGAACGGCAACACATAAACGGGCTTCTCGCCATAGCTTACCTCAACCGTGGCAGGAAGCGACTCCACGCCATCGGCATAGACCGCCTTCACGCTGTAATCGTAGGTTCCGCAGGGCGAATCGCTTTCCACGAACGCAGTCTCCGTGGTTTCGCCCAGCCTCTCGTTGCCCCGGTACACCGCATAAGCCCGCAGCTCGTGCGCAGACGGCTTGGCGGCAGCCCAGGCAAGCGCGAGCGCGCCGCCATCATCGCGCGTACAGGCCAAGTCATACGGAGCTTGCCGCGTGCCCAAGGCCACAACGTCGCCCACGGCCTCTGACTCTCCGTCCGGAAGCTCATAGATGGCTTTCACCGTGTACTTGTAGAAACCTTTGGGAATGCCCGTCTGCCCCACACCCATCTCGGTAATGTATCCTCCGATGAGCGCGCCATTGGCATAAGCCATGTAGTATGACGGCTCACGCGCGCCTTCGGGCTTGTCCCAAGTCATATCGACGTTGTACCGTCCGCTTGCCTCATCATACTCATAAGTCACTTCCACATGGGTGGGCGGATAGACAGTGGCCTGCGCAATGTCTACATTCACCTCCGACACGGCCGACTTTGTGCCACAGCTCTCCGACACGGCCTCCACACCGTAAGTATGCGTGCCGGCCGTCTTGGTTATCGTGTCAGTGTATTCCGTTGCTTTCACGCGCTCGGCTATAAGTTCGCCGTCAAGATAGACGTTGTAGCTCTCCGCAAGCAATGCACCATCCGCATTGCCCTTAGCCCCAAGCAGCGCCACATCGTCAATGGCCCAGCTGCAATACAAGCCCGTCTCGGGCGACTCTGCATCGCTAAGTGCATGGAAAGCCACGATGGGAGTGCCATCGGCGGTACTGCCCAGGCAAACCGTGGCATGATTCCAGTGGCCATAGCCCTTGGCTATCTCGTAGCGTCCGTCCCAAACCACCTTCCACGTCTCGCCCCCGTCGTGGCTCACTTTCACATAATAATGGTCGGGGAAATAATCCTCCGCGCCCCATTCTGCCAGTTGCTCGGGCAGATAATAATAGAAATCCACATACTGCGCGCCCTCCGTTGGCGGCAGCACGAGCCACTCATCCTGCGTGGCGGGGCTTTCATCATCGTGGGGCGTGGCGGTGTCCAAGAGCAGCATCGCGCTGCCTTGGCTCTCATGCGCCCACTCCGCATAGTCCTCGGCAGAGACACCAGCCTCCATCATGTCGGGCGTGGGGAAATGAAACCATGTGAAAAACGGGTCATACGTATTAGTAGTCCTCACGCTCCATCCTTCCGGGAGTGCGGCCGCCTCAAAACTCTCTTTCAGCAGCGTGTCTGTCTGCGCCGGCAGTTCCCATGCCAGCACCACTTTGCTGTAGTCTGCCGCCGCACGGAGGCCAGAAGGCATGGAGGGCACTTGCTGTGCCGAAGCCGCAGAGGAGAAGCACAAG
Organism: uncultured Prevotella sp.; assembly: GCA_964487905.1. Classification (GTDB taxonomy): domain Bacteria; phylum Bacteroidota; class Bacteroidia; order Bacteroidales; family Bacteroidaceae; genus Prevotella. Next base: position 43,631 of record CAZASQ010000008.1, read on the forward strand.
GCCAAAGCCGCCGTGGCCGTCTTCAGCCAGCCGAGACTCAATCGCTCACATTGCTCGAAATGTTTCATAAAGTTAATTTTTTAATTAATGTTAGGTTGATAAGTTATCGTGTCATTCTACACGAAATAGTCTGCAAACGGCAACGGAATGAACGAGACGGAAAAGCGAAAACGTAGAACCACTGCCCAACGTCGTCTTGGCCTACCACAGCCAGCTTACCCATAGGAGCGGTTCTACGTCTATGACGCAGGACACACTTCGCCCATTGGGTAAGTTCTGATTCAGCCTTTCTTATGGTCTGGTGTGGTAGTTCGACGACGATTAGGCTGTGATGTCCGAACAGAGCGCAACGGCTCGTATTCGGTTGCGAAGATAGCTCTTTTTTTTCAAACAGCCAAATTTAATTTCTTGGGATTCAGCAAAACAGGCATGGAGGCTAAAAAACGTGCATCCGCCCCAACCGTATGCCCACAAAAAAGCCTTGGAGGCGAAGCCCCAAGAACGTGAGACTTCGCCGCCAAGGCTGCTTTTATGATGCCAAGACGCAGCAAAAAACGACTCTCAGACGCAAGAACGGGCACGCATCCGCGCTGCCTTCTTACAGATTTGCCGCCCCGCCGCTAAACCGCCGCTAAACCGCTGACACACAGCACACTGGCAAGACGTTACCTTTTACAAGCCAAAACGTCACCTTTCGGGCGGCAAAAGGTAACGTTTTGCAGGCCGAAAGGTGACGTTTTATGCTGCGACAGGTATGCTTTCCGGCGGCAGGGTCATTCGCCCGCCTCGCTCTCCTCGATGTTCTTGCGCGCCTCCTTGGACAGTTCAGGATAACTGATGCGCGTGTGATAGATGGCCTTCAATCGGTCGGTGAGCACCTTCTTGGCCGTCTGGATGTCGCGGAACGTGATGGGACAGTCGCTGAAAAGCCCCGCCTGCACCTGATCATCTATGAGCCTGTTCACCAACGCGCCAATGCTCTCGGGCGTATACTCCTGCAAGGCACGCGATGCGGCCTCCACCGCATCGCACATCATCAAGATGGCTTGCTCGCGGGTGAAGGGATTGGGGCCGGGATAGCGGAACAGTTCCTCGTCCACGTCCTCATCGGCATGCTTGTTCTTGTATTGTATGTAGAAATAGCGCGTCATTCCCGTGCCATGATGCGTGGCAATGAAGTCGCGGATGGCCTGTGGCAGGTGGTGCTCCTCGGCCAGCCGCAGTCCCTCGGTGACGTGGCCGATGATGATGGCCGCGCTCTCCACCTCCGTCAGCTTGTCGTGGGGGTTGAATCCGGCTTGGTTCTCGGTGAAATACACTGCCCTTCCCATCTTTCCGATGTCGTGATAGAGCGCGCCGGTGCGGATGAGTTGCGCCTTCGCCCCCACCTTGTTGGCAATCTCCGCACCAAGGTTGCCCACGGTGAGGGAGTGCTGGAACGTTCCGGGAGCTTTCTCGCTGAGCTCGCGCAGCAGCGGGTTGTTGGTGTTGGACAGCTCGAAAAGCGTCACAGTGGAAGTGAATCCGAACGTCTTCTCCACGATGAGCATCAGCGGATAGGCGAAGAGCAGGAAGAAGCCATTGATGGCGAAATGATAGTACATCGCATGATCGAGTTTCGAGAAGTCGTCGGCCTGGATGAGCTGCAGGGCAAAATAGACCAGCGCGGAGGCCGCCGTGACAAGCAGCGCGGTGAGGAATATCTGGCTGCGCTTGGACAGCTCGCGCAGCGAATAGATGGCCACAAGTCCCGAGACAAGCTGCACGATGATGAACTCATACTGATACTTCACGGCCACGGCGCAGATAAGCGTGGACGTGACGTGCTGGATGAAGGCCGTTCGGGAGTCGATGAACACGCGCCCGAAGATGGGAGCCATGGCAAAGGGAATGATATAGACGCTGAAGAAGGGATGCTTCATCATCAGCGAGGTGAGCACGGGGAAGAGCATGAGCATCGCATAGAGCATGGCGATGGCACGGGGCTTCTTGAAATAGTCCTTGCGGAAGAGGGAAAGATAGAGCGTGAAGAGGGAAACGAGCAGAAGCACATAGATGCCTTGCCCCACCAGCGTGGCCCGTACCTCCGACTTCGATGCGCCCTGCTTGGCCATTGCCCGCTCGTAGGAGTTGAGCACGAGCACCATCCGCTGGCTCACGATGTCGCCCTGCGTGATGATGCGCTGCCCCTTGAGCACCATTCCGCTGGCCTGGGTTATCATGCTGAGGTTGTCGTTCAGCTCCATCTCGCTGCGCTCGTGGTCGTAGCGCAGGTTGGGAGTGATGTATTCGTCAAGGTTGCAAGCCTGCAACTTGGCGCGCTCGGGGGCAAGCCGCCTGTCGAGGAAGATGTGCTGGTAGGCTCCGAGCGTGGTGTAGAAGCTGTCGGCGGGCAGGGTCACGGCCTCCTTTCCCGTGACAAGGCGTATGGTACGGTTCGTGTCGCGCGATGACTGCGGCAGCTGCATGGGGTCGATGACGCCCCGTTGATAAACCTCGTGCAACCGCTGGGCTATAATTTCCGCATAGTTGCCCGTCAAGCCCGGCATTCCGCCCTTGAACTTCTGCATGAAGCGCGCCACGGCCTCTTCCTCCACGCTCGTGTCGTAGTTGAAGTAAGGCTGGAACAAGTCCCTGACGGAGTCCCGCTCCTGCCGCAACGCCTCGTCCGACTTGAACACGGGGAAGTCGAACGGGGCTATAAGCTGCCCGTAGGCCCACGGCTGCCCCTCGCTGTAATGGAACAGCTTGCTCTCACCGCGTGGAAGAACAAACACAATAAGTGCTACGCTGGCCAAAACCAGCACCGTCCGGGTGACCATCCCCATCCAGTTCGTATCGTCAAAGTTGCGGAAATCTTTCATGACACTATGCTTTTATATTCCAATTCGTATTGTCCGGCCATGCCATTTGTATTGCTCGGCTACGCCGAAGATGGCTATTACTCGGCGAAATTACGCAAATTTTATGGGAAAATCGAAAAAAAGCATTACTTTTGCCGAAAAATTAGGCTATCCACGCTTTTAGATTATGATAGAAGAAAGAAAAGTTGGGGAAGATTCCACCCCTTGCGTAAGGGTGCGTTTCGCACCAAGTCCCACGGGAGCACTGCATATTGGCGGTGTGCGCACGGCTTTGTTCAACTATTTGTTCGCACGCCAGCACAACGGTTCGCTGGTGTTCCGCATTGAGGACACCGACTCCAGCCGCTTCGTTCCGGGCGCGGAAGAATACATTTTGGAATCATTCAAGTGGCTTGGCATTCACTTCGACGAAGGAGTAAGTTTCGGCGGAGACCGCGGCCCGTACCGTCAAAGCGAGCGCAGAGACATATACAAAGAGTACGTTCAGCAACTCTTGGACGCAGGAAAAGCATACTATGCCTTCGATACGCCAGAGGAACTTGACCGCAAACGGGAGGAAGTGAAGAACTTCCAATACGATGCCCACACACGACTGACAATGCGCAACTCGCTCACAAGGTCGGCCGAGGAGGTGAAACAACTCATCGATGATGGCCAGCAGTATGTGGTTCGCTTCCTCGTAGAGCCGGGACAAGAGATCGTTGTACACGATATGATACGCGGCGATGTGCACGTGAAGAGCGAGATACTTGACGACAAAGTGCTCTACAAGAGCCATGACGAGCTGCCCACCTACCACCTTGCCAACATCGTGGACGACCATTTGATGGGCATCACCCACGTTATCAGAGGCGAGGAGTGGCTGCCCAGCGCGCCGCTGCACGTGCTTCTGTACCGCGCATTCGGCTGGGAAGACGAGATGCCACGGTTCGCCCACCTGCCATTGCTGCTCAAGCCCGAGGGAAAAGGCAAGCTGTCGAAGCGCGATGGCGACCGTCTGGGATTCCCGGTGTTCCCCCTGGAGTGGCAAGACCCCAAGAGTGGCGAACTGAGCACGGGATTCCGGGAGAGCGGCTACTTCCCCGAGGCCGTGGTCAACTTCCTCGCCCTGCTGGGCTGGAACCCGGGAACAGAGCAGGAACTCTTCTCGCTTGATGAGCTGGTAAAGGCATTCGACATTGCCAAATGCTCGAAAGCGGGTGCCAAATTCGACTACAAGAAGGCCATTTGGTTCAATCACGAATACATTTTGCGCAAGGACGATGAGGAAATCGCGCGCCTTTTCGCGCCCATTGTGGCCAACAACGGCGTGGAGGCAAGCATGGAACAAGTGCGCCAAGTGGTACACATGATGAAAGACCGTGTCGACTTCGTACACGAGTTGTGGCCACTTTGCTCGTTCTTCTTCATCGCGCCCACCGAGTACGATGAGAAAACGGTGAAGAAACGCTGGAAGAATTACTCGGCACAGCAGATGACCGAACTGGCCCAAGTGCTGCAAGACATCGATGACTTCAGCATTGAGGGACAGGAAAAGGTGGTCATGAAGTGGGTGGAAGACAAGGGCTACAAGCTCGGCGACGTGATGAACGCCTTCCGACTGGCTCTCGTTGGCATCGGCAAAGGCCCCGGAATGTTCGACATCTCCGCATTCCTGGGCAAGGAGGAGACGCTCCGCCGTCTACATCAGGCCATCAACGAACTGGGAGAAGTAGAATAAACAGAGGCTAAAGGGGGCACAGGAGAGTTGGCGACGCTTCTACAAGGCCGCACGGCGCGCCACACTTTCCGTCCCTTTCCTCGCCTCCTTTGTCGGCGACCTCCCCACTCCCACCCCGCAACTCCTAACTAATAAAGAAGTCATGTACAACTTTATCATGCACGCCGTGCAAACAGGTGTACGCATTGCCGCCCTCTTCGATGGGAAAGTGCGGAAGATGTGGCATGGCGAACAGGCTGCACTCGACGTGCTCCGCAAGCAAGTCGACCCCCAAGCACACTACATTTGGTTTCATGCGGCATCGCTCGGAGAGTTCGAGCAAGGCCGTCCCTTGATGGAAGCCATACGCCAACGGTTTCCCGAATATAAAATCCTGCTCACTTTCTTCTCACCTTCCGGCTACGAAGTGCGGAAAGACTACAAGGGTGCCGACATCGTAACCTACCTCCCCATTGACACCGTGGGCAACGCGCGCCGCTTCCTGCGCACCGTGAAACCCGTCATGGCTTTCTTCATCAAGTACGAGTTTTGGTACAACTACCTCCACATCATGCGCCACCGCAACGTTCCCACGTACAGCGTGAGCAGCATTTTCCGCCCCGAACAGATTTTCTTCCGCGTCTACGGCCGACAGTACGGCAAAGTGCTGCGCTGCTTCACCCGCTTCTTCGTGCAGAACGAGGAGAGCAAAAGGCTGCTGGGCGGCATCGGCATCAACGATGTGGACGTGGTGGGCGACACCCGTTTCGACCGCGTCTTGCAAGTGCGCGATGCCGGCAAGCGGCTTCCGATTGTGGAGAGCTTCGCCGGCAACAGCCAGCGCGTGTTTGTGGCCGGCTCCTCGTGGCTGCCCGATGAGGAAATCTTCCTCCATTACCTCAACGCCCACAAGGACTGGAAGATAATTATCGCCCCGCACGTTATCAAGGAAGAACATCTGACGCAGATAGAATCGCTGCTGAAAGGCCGCAAAGTGGTGCGCTACACGCAAACCACGGAGGAAAGCGCGGCCGAAGCCGAAGTGCTCATCATCGACTGCTTCGGCCTGCTGTCCTCGGTCTATCACTATGGCCACGTGGCCTACGTAGGCGGAGGCTTCGGCGTGGGCATCCACAACGTGCTGGAAGCCGCCGTGTGGGGCATGCCCGTCATTTTCGGCCCCAACAACAAGCACTTCCAAGAGGCGCAAGGGCTGATGCAGGCGGGCGGCGGATTCGAGATAGCCGACCAAGCCAGCTTCGACCACCTGATGGAACGCTTCGCCAGCAACCCGCGGCTGCTGCAAAAGAGCGCGGACAAGGCGGCGGCATTCGTCGAGCGGCTCACCGGTGCCACGCAAAAGGTGCTGGACACCATAGCCCCGCTGCTTTCCAAACAGCAGAAAGAGCACCAATCATAGTTCCCCCGAGAAAGAAACATGAGATACCAGATTACCTGCGACAACTGCGGAACGCAATTTCTCATCAACGCCCAGCCCGGCCAGACCATCGAATGCCGATGCCCCGACTGCCAAGGCATAATGCGGATAACACTCCCCAACCCCGCCAAGGGAGAGCACTATCAGCCACCACACCATAACGAACAAGACAGCCCCTACACCCGTGAAGCCCACACCGTGGACGGCGTGAGCCACCCCAACCGGAAGAAGGTATGGATAGTCATCGCCCTGCTGGTGGTAGTGGCCGCCGCTATCGGCTTCGCCATGTTCCACACGTCCGGCACGCCCGCCCCGCCCCCCGAACCTGTGGTTCTGGACACGATTCCCTACGAGCAGCCCGTGCGCGAAGAGCCGCCCCAGCAACAAGTGGACACCATCGTGGAGCAGACCGACATACCGGAAGAGGAGGAAACTCCGCTGCCGGAAGAGGAGTTGCAGTCCGCGCCGGAAGCCACCGACACCACCGCAACCGTATAGCGCGCAAGCGCGTCCTTACCCCGTGAGAACGCGAGATTTGCGACCGCGCACAGCAAGATTCATCCCCCCAAAAAACAATACGTTACCTTTTACGTGGTAAAACGTCCCCTTTCGCACGGCGAAAGGGGACGTTTTGCAATGCAAAACCATACCTTTTGCCACACGCCTATTTCCGCCCCACCACCAAGCGGGCACAAAACCCAGAAGAAAACCGCCCGCAAAGCCTGAACATCAAGCGTTAAAATACGGAAAAAGCGTGGCATTTAGGCATTATTTCCGTAATTTTGCACTTTCTAAGAGTAGCACGCCCCAAAGCCAACGCGCGTCAAACGCCATTTGACGCGCGAGCCAAGGCAAAGCCTACCTAAGACATTAGGGTACATGAGAAAGAATACGGCCATCATACTGCTTATCATCGCGGTCGCCTTGGCGGCGGCCAACATCGCCGTACCGACACTTCCGGTCAACATACGCCAGCATGCCAGCACGCCAGACCACACGGCCTGGGGCGACACCGCCATGCCTGCAGGCATAGGCAACGCAATGGCGGCAAGCAATACGGAAGAGACCGACACGGCAGAGATGGACAGTCTGAAACAAGCCATACAGCAATACAACCAGCACGTGGACGACTCGCTGCGCGCCGACAGCGCGCTCAGAGCCAGCCAAAAAGGTATCGACGCGCCAGTGAAGTTCTCGGCCGAGGACTCCATCGTCTACGATGCGGCCAACGGTGCAGCCCACCTGTTCGGCGCGTCAAAAGTGGACTATCAGAACATGAAGCTGGCCAGCGACAAGGTATATATGAGCCTTGACAGTTCGCTCGTTCGCGCCACAGGATCGAAAGACTCCACGGCCAAGGACGGACTGCGGGGCGCGCCCGTGTTCTCGCTGGGAAGCACGAAGTACGAAAGCGACACGATGGCCTACAACTTCAAGTCGCAAAAGGGCTTGATTCGCGGTGTCTACACCGCACAAGACGATGGCTTCATGCGTGGCGAGATAGGCAAGCGCGACTCCTCGGGCACGATTTTCCTCAAACACGGCCGCTACACAACGTGCGATGACCCACATCCCGACTTCTATCTGGCACTCTCCCGCGCCAAGGTTCGCCCGGGAAAAGACGTGGTTTTCGGCCCCGCCTATCTCGTTGTGGCCGACGTTCCGCTGCCTTTGGCCATCCCCTACGGCTTCTTCCCCTTCACCAAAAAGTACAGTTCGGGCTTCATCATGCCCAGCTACGGTGAGGAAAGCGACCGCGGATTCTACCTGCGCGATGGTGGCTACTACTTCGCCATCAGCGACAAGTGGGACTTGAAACTGCTCGGCGAAATCTATACGGAGGGAAGCTGGGGCGTGAGCGCGGCGAGCAACTACCGCAAACGCTACCGCTACGATGGCTCATTTTTCATCAGCTACCAGGACACGAGGACAGGCGACAAGGGAATGCCCGACTATTCGGCACAGGAGAGCTTCAAGATTCAGTGGAGCCACAGGCAAGATTCCAAGGCCAACCCGTTCAGTCAGCTGTCGGCAAGCGTCAATTTCGCCACGTCAAGCTATGAGCGCAACAACCTGAACAGCATGTACAACCCGCAAACGCTCACCCAATCGACCCGCACATCATCGGTGAGCTACAGCACGGGATTCTCCTCGCTCGGCCTAACGCTCAGCACCACGGCCAACTTATCGCAGAATATGCGCGACTCATCCATTGCCCTCACGCTGCCAGACCTCAACATCAGCGTGGCAAGATTCTATCCCTTCCGCCGCAAGAACGCCGCCGGCAAGCAGCGTTGGTACGAGCGCATCTCGATGAGCTACACGGGACAGCTGAGCAACAGCATCAATACCAAGGAGGACAAGCTGCTCCACTCCAGCCTCATCAACGACTGGCGCAACGGATTCCAGCACAACATACCCATCCAAGCCAACTTCACGCTCTTCAACTACATCAATATCACGCCGTCGCTGAGCTTCACCGACCGTATGTACACGAAGAAAATAAACCGCGAATGGGACAACTCGTCCATGACGGAGGTCACCGACACGGTCCATGGTTTATATAACGTCTACAACTGGAGCTTGCAGATGAGCGCAAGCACGAAGATTTACGGTTTCTGGACACCGAGCCGGAAGATATTCGGCGACAAGATACAGGCCATCCGCCACGTTATCACGCCGGAGGTGAGAATATCCTACGCGCCCAACTTTGGCGCACGGCGTTACGGTTACTACGACAGCTACCAGTATACCGATGCCGAGGGCAATGTGAGACTGGTGGAATACTCGCCATTTGCCAACGAACTGTACAGCGTTCCGGGAAGAAACAGAACGGAAATGATATCCTGGGACGTGAGCAACAACATCGAAATGAAGGTGAAGAGCGACAAGGACTCCACGGGATACCGCAAAATAAGCATCATCGACGAGCTGGGATTCAACATGAGCTACAACGCCGCGGCCGACTATCACCGCTGGAGCGACATCGGAATGAGGCTCCGTCTGAAATGGTGGAAGAGCTACACCTTCTCGCTGAACGCGCAATTCGCCACCTATGCCTACGAATTGGACGACAATGGCAAACCCTACGTGGGCAACCACACCGAGTGGGGCTACGGAAGGCTACCCCGCTTCCAAGGCATGAGCCAGAATATCTCGTTCACACTGAACCCCGAGAAACTCAAGAAGTGGTTTGGCGGAGGCGACAGCGGCAATACCGATGACGAAGACGACGATGAGGGCATGGACACCAACATAGAGTCGAACGTGGACGACGACATGGAGCGCGGCAAGCACGGCGCGAAGAAGCGCAAGGGAGGCATTGCCGAGACCGACGCCGATGGCTACATGACCTTCAATATGCCTTGGTCGCTCACCTTCGGATACGGAATCACGATGCGCGAGAACACCAGCGGCAAGTTCAACACGAAGCGGATGCGCTACCCCTACAAGTTTACGCAGACGCTGAACGTGAGCGGCAACGTGCGCATATCTGACGGATGGAACATCAACTTCTCCTCGGGCTACGACTTCGAGAACCACGAGATGAGCATGACAACGGCCAGTTTGTCGCGCGACCTGCACTGTTTCAACATGAGCGCGTCGGTGGTGCTGTCGCCATACACGTCCTATAACTTCACGTTCCGTTGCAACGCGGCCACGCTCACGGACGCCTTGAAGTACGACAAACGCTCCGGCGTGAGCAACGCCGTGCAGTGGTATTAACCATCAGCACCGCTGGCACGCGCCCACAAGCACACTTTCTCCAAGCAGGAATCAGCATTCCCCTAACCGTTTGTCCGTCAAACGATTGGGGGAATGTTTCGTTTCGCGAACCAAGACTATACCTTTTGGCGTGCAAAAGGTATGGTTTCGCCTCCCGAAAGGTATGGTTTTGCAAGGCAAAAGGTATGGTTTCAGAATCTGACAAGTATGGCTTCAGTTCCTGGCAAACGGATTTCCGGTCGCAGGGAGAGTTTGTCTTGCAATATAAACATATTGCACTATAATGTCAAAAGGAGCAACGCTGCACGTCACTCCTTGCCTTTCTGTCTTCAAAACAGTTGATTCCGGCCTCGCCCTACGGCTTTCCCACCATCCACAACCGGGCCTTCCGGCTTAGATTTGCGCCAAGTCCACATAGCCATGCATGACGGCATAGACCGTGAGCGCGGGCACGCTCTTTAGTCCGAGTTTGTCGGAGATGTTCTTCCGGTGCGTGTTCACGGTGGTGAGGCCTATGTTCAGCCGGTCGGCAATCTCCTTGCTCATCATGCCCCGCGCCACAAGCGAGAGCACCTCCACCTCACGATTGGTCAGCGCGGGACGCGCCGCCGTTTCCTGCATGGGCGGCAGATTGCGGCCTCCGGCGTGTCCTTGCCGCAGCAGGGCGAGCATCTCGCGCACCAGTTCTTCCTCGTCCACCCCCACGCAGAGGCTGCGGAAGCGCGGCAAACGGGCGTGAGGGTCTTGCGAGAGCGTGAGCACGAGAGTCTTGCGAAGCCGCTCCGCGAACCACACACTGTGGGCCACGACCACCGACTGCGCCACAAAGTAATGGACACAACGCTCCCCGCCAGCCTTGAGAAACTCATCGAAAGAGCGGTAAAGCTCCACCGACATCATCGGCATGACGCCCTGCAGCATCTGTCTAAGTCCCATCATGGCGAGCGTGTTCGGGTCGATGATGGCCACACGGGGGCGGAAAGCACCCATCATATTGTTTTCCATAAGGTGCAAAATTAGCTATTTCCGCGCACACGGGCAAAGGCGCAGCACACTTTCTTCGCCTTTTTGCGAGCTTTCTTACCATTTCTCGCTACCTTTGCATCATTCAAAGGCACGCCATTTTGAAACAGAAGCGCAATCATATCATCATACCCGAGGGACTGCAAGGCGGCCTTTTGCTCCACGCCTGCTGCGCCCCCTGCTCCTCGGCCATCGTGGAATGGCTGACGGCACACGACATCCGCCCCACCATTTTCTACTTCAACCCCAACATTTATCCGCTCCGCGAGTATGAGACGCGCAAGGAAGAGAGCCAAAGACACGCCGAAAGCCTTGGCCTGAGCTGGATAGACGGCGACTACAACCACGCCGCTTGGCGCGAGGCGGTGAGGGGAATGGAGAACGAACCCGAGCGCGGACTGCGCTGCGAGCAGTGCTTTGCCATGCGCCTCACGGCTTCGGCGCACATGGCGGAGCGGCTGGGGCTGCGCTTTTTTGCCACCACGCTGGCCTCATCGCGCTGGAAGAATCTGGAACAAGTGAACGCGGCGGGGCTGCTGGCACAACAAGCGGTGCCCGGAACCACGTTTTGGGCGCAGAACTGGCGCAAGGACGGACTGCAAGAGCGGCGCAACGAACTGCTGCGCGAGTATCAATTCTATAATCAGCTCTACTGCGGATGCGAGTTCAGTCTGGCTTCTTCCATCGCCATGAGGCGGCAAAAGGAGGCGGAAGAAGGGCAACGGTAGACCACGGGGCACATCCACGGCGTGCCGCCGCGCCACCATCACATGAGGGGACTAAGCAAACGGACAAGCGACTCCCACAATCGCTTGACCAGATTGTGGCTGTTGATGGCGGGAAGCTGATGGAGCGGAATGCAGCACGACTGGTCTGAAAGGAATATTTGCTTCACCCGGAGAGCCATCGGACGGTCGTAGAAGAACACACAATCCTCAAAATCATGCTCAAGACTTCGGAAATCGACATTGGCAGAGCCGATGGCGGCAAGGCTGTCATCGCTTACGAGCAACTTGCTGTGGTTGAACCCGCCGTCATAGAGCAGCACCTGCACGCCTGCCTCAACGGTTTCCTTCACAAAAGAGCGGCTGGCCCACGTCACAACATGCGAGTCGCTGTTGCGGGGTATCATCAAGCGCACGTCAACACCAGAGAGGGCAGCCGCCCGAAGGGCAAAAAGGATAGGCTCGGTGGGCAGAAAGTAAGGGGTCTCAATGTAGACATAGCTGCGCGCGCCATGCAGTATGCGCACGTAACCCTGCTCTATCGCCGGCCAAGGGTCGATGGGATTGCTCGTCACCACTTGTGCTACGCAAAGCGTGGGCGGCATGGTGAACTCGGGATAGTAGCGGCGGTCGGAGATGAGCGTGCGGTCAACGAAGTACCAATCCACCAGAAACGCGCGCTGCAAACCATAAACCGCACCGCCATGTATGCGCACCATCGTGTCGCGCCAAGGCTGTGAGGCCGTGCCCTTGACGTAACGGAGGGCTATGTTCATACCTCCCGCATAGCCCACGCGGCCATCAAAGACGGCTATCTTGCGGTGATTGCGGTAGTTGGCCTTACTCGTGAAGGCGGGAAAACGCACGGGCATGAAAGCGTGGACGTCCACTCCGCCCTCCCGCAAACGCTCAAAAAAGCGGTTGGAGGTGCTCCAGCTGCCCACATCGTCATAGATAACGCGCACCTCAACGCCCTCTGCCGCCTTGCCGATAAGCGCGTCGGCGATGAGATTGCCTAAGGAATCGTCGGCGATAATGAAGAAGTCGAGGTGGATATGGTGCTTTGCCGCAGCGATGTCGCGCAGCAAAGCAGGGAAAAACTCGTAGCCATTGAGAAACAATTGCGTCTCGTTGCGCTGGAAAGGAAAGCCCAATCCCTGCCCGACAAACAACTGGGCGAGCGGCTCATAAGGCTTGGGCACCTCCAAATTCTTCTGCTCCACAAACTCAAGCATGGAGCGTTTGGTGAGCTGATCAAGACTGTTTTGCGAGATAACGCGCTCCTTTCGCACGTTCTGCCCGAAAAAGAAGTAGAGCACAATGCCCACAATGGGCATGAACATCAGCACTAACACCCATGCCATCGTCTTCGCCGGCTGGCGGTTGTCGAGCAATATGGTGACAATAGCTCCCACCGACAGCGTCATATAGACGGCTAAGAATATCCAGTGCAGGTAGTCCATCGCGCGTTATGCTGGGTTTGACCTTCCCTTGTCTTCCCTCTCGCGCCTCTCGTGGCGTTGCTTGCGCTGCAAGTAGGCCAGTTCCTTGATGGCAAAATCGCTCGTCTTGGGATGACGGAGCATCTTTTCCAATTCGCTGATGGCTTCCTTGTACTGCTTTTTGTCCACAAGCACGCTGGCCTTGCGCCGCAACAGGAAACAGAAAAACTCCTGATAGCGGGAGTCTTCCATCAGTGCATGGTCGTCTTTTACCTCCTCCTGCTCACCCTCCGCCGCATCATGGCGCACATCTTCCAGCAATGACTCAACGTAAGAGAGGGCGCGCGGGTCGCCATTGCCGACGAGATTGTTGACCAATTCCTCCAAATAAGGATACTGACCCGAATGTACGAGCAGGGAAAGATAGTAGTAAGCGCGGTCATACTGTCCCAGTTCATCGTAACAATGGCCTAACATGAAGCACAGTTCGTAGAAGTTTTGCACCTCGCCATCAGAAAGATTATCGGCCTGCGAACGCCATCCCGCAAAGGCATTGCGTAGCCAAAGCAGTGCCTCAAAGTATCTTTTGTCGAGGAAAAGCTGCCTTCCCCGATAGAGAGACTGCGCCATAGGCTGGTCGGCAATGCCCGCAATAAACCGCTGTTCGTCCGATAATCCGCGCAAATTGTTCTCCCGCAGTTTGTCCAAAGCATCGGCACACATAAACCGAAGCTCCTCCGCGAGCTTCTTGCTGTCGCTCAAGTCATAGGCAAGCGTGGCCGTACAAGCGCGCGGCAGACGCTCTTCCTCCCTCACAGGATGCTCCAAATCGAGCGGGCGGGGGGAGAGAACGGCGGTGGCCTGATAGTAAAGGGTGATATCAGACTGTCCCTTCGATGCCAGGGAAATGGTGAGATAGCGTCTCAAATCGGGTTCGGAGGGCAGGAAAAACGTCAGACAGACAGTGGCAAAGTGCCTTGCAAACTTGCCATCGGCTATCAGCGCATCGGACAAAAGGTAGCCCGCCATGGCCTCCCGGCGCGATTTGTCGCCCTCCGCGTCCACATGATAGTCGATGCCCGCGCCCGTTACGTCGAGCCGCGATGGAATGACGCGCTCCAAATCCAGCGCGTGCGCCACCCAGTTGCCCAGCGTCACGCGGCAATCGGTACTTTCCCGCATGCCCGTCTCCGCATCCTCGCTCAGCAGCTCATGCTCCCGGAGCATGGCAAACATACGGCTGGCACGGGCAAAACTTTCCTCGGAGGTAGCCGCTCCGAATGCTTTCTGCCGCTCAACCTCCGCCTCCAGCCACTTCTGGAACAAGCCATTCCACGTGAACATCTCCATCATCGTGTCCGCAAGCACCTCCTTGGCGTTCTTGGCATCAAGATGCAGGATGGCCAAAGCGTGTATGTCGGCCACATTGCGCTGCGGATCGAAATTATAAACCAAACGTACTCGGTCGGAATTGAGGTTGGCTTGGTTGCACACTTGTCTCACCATATCGAGCTGTTCCATCTTTGCCGAGTGGAAAGTGGGGTAACAAAGCCACACCGCATCTGTATCCTTGGCAAGCCGAATGACAAAATGCCCACTCTGATAGTCGAAGCGCAGCACCTTGGCATCGCCCTCATTGACCCACTTCAGTTTGCATCCCATCGACCGCAGGGCGTGGTTCAGTATCCTGCGGTTCGACATTTGTGGCGTGCTGCCAAATCTTTTGGCATGCCTCATCAAGAGTTTTAGTTTGTCGTAAATCATACATCTGCCTTTTTCCATCGCCCTCTTCCTTGGCCTAAGCACGGCAAAAGGGCAATCCTCCTTAATTATATTACACGATGTCGCTTCCCAATTTCTGTGCCAAAGCGTTGCGCACGGTCTGCATATCCTTTATCTCGGCCATGATGCGCAGCATCTCTTCCGTGCCCACACCGTCTGCCGTGGCCTGTCTGAGGCGCGTTTGCAGTTCCTTCAAGTGGTGTGCCACGTAGTCAAGACGGAAGTCGAGGATGAGATGCGCCACACTGTCGCGCAGCCGCTCCTCACTTTCCTTCAGTTTCAGACTGTCAGACAGCTGGTAGGCATCGGCACTCAGGCTTGCCGCCATCTCGGAGATGGCCACATCGGGATGATGCCGGAAGTACTTCGCCGCATCAAACTCGCCCTCCTCCGAACGGTCGGCCGCCTCATAAAGTATCTGGTTATAGACGGGCTGGCTGAAAGAAAGGTCATCGCAACCCAAGTCGTAGGCTATGTATTGCGCCACAGTGAGATCGTAACGCCGCCCCGTAGCCTCGTCCTCCACATTGCGGATGATTATCGTTCCGCCATGTTTCACCACCACCTCGGCCAGCATCCGCTCCACCTTGGAGGCTTGCTGCATGGGCGATGCCGCCACAGCGGGCGCGGGTGGCGGCTCGGCGGCCTGCCTGCGCTGCTCCTCGCGCGCCTTCTGCTCCTTGCCTTGATAGATGAAACGGTTCATCTGCCCGATGAGCACGTCTTCCTTCACACCCGTCCGCTCCGCGCACTCCCGCAAATAGCTCGACCTCACGATGGGATCATGTATGACGGCGATGCTCCGCACTATCTGATTGATGGCCTCGGCGCGCCTCACGGGGTCGGTGACACCGCCCAGCAGCGCATTGATTTCGAACACGATGAAGTCCGTACTGTGGGTGTCGACATACTCGCGTAGGCTCTCCGCCGTGTGTTTGCGGGCAAAATCATCGGGATCTTGCCCATCGGGGAGGAAGAGCACTTTCACGTTCATACCCTCGGAGAGCAGCAGGTCGGTGCCCCGGAGCGCGGCTTTGCGCCCGGCCTCATCGCCATCGTAGACCAGCGTCACATTGGGCGTGAAGCGATGGATGAGCTTTATCTGCGGAATGGTGAGCGCGGTGCCCGACCCCGCCACCACGTTGGTGATGCCTTTCTGGCTCAAGCTGATCACATCGGCCTGTCCCTCAACGAGCAAAGCCTCCGACCGCTTGGCCATCTCGCGCTTGGCCAGGTCCATTCCGTAAAGCTCATTGGTCTTGTGATAGACTTCGGAGTCGGGCGAATTGACGTATTTCATGTTCACGCCGTGCGTGCGCGCATCAAGCACACGCCCCGTGAAGCCCACCACCTTGCCGCTCACGGTGGTCCAGGGGAAGATGACGCGACCCGCGAAACGGTCTACAAGCGACCCGTCACTGCGCTCATAGCACAGCCCCGACTTGACAAGGAACTCCCGCTGGAAGCCCTGCCGCAGAGCCGCATCGCACATGGCGTGGCCCGAACCGAGGCAGAAGCCGAGCCGGAACTTGCGGATGGTGTCGTCGCGGAAGCCGCGCTGGCGAAAGTATTGCTTGCCAATGGCCGTGCCATCGGGGTCGTTGTGGAGCGTGTCCTCAAAGTACTTGGCCGCCCACTCGTTCACCAGCAGCAGCGAGTCGCGCTCCGTGGCCTGCCGCCGCTCATCGTCCGTTAGCTCACGGTCCTGTATTTCGATGTGATAACGGTTGGCAAGCCAGCGCAAAGCCTCCGGATAGGTCTTCTGCTCGTGCTTCATCACGAAGCCCACAACGCTGCCGGCCTCGCCGCACGAGAAACATTTGTAGACGCCTTTCGATGGACTTACCGAGAAGGAAGGAGAGTGGTCGTCATGAAACGGGCACAATCCCACATAGTTTGCCCCGCGCTTGCGCAGCGAGACAAACTCGGAAATGACCTCCACAATGTCGGCCGCGTCCATTATCTTGTCTATCGTCGATCTGTCTATCATCTAATGCAAAGTTACGAACTTTTAATCAATAAACAACAAAATACGATTTTTTAACAAGCACCCGGCGCGCCACGCCCGCCCAAGAGCCTCATCCCCCTGCCCCATCTCCGCCTCCTGTACGCCCCCAAAAGCCGCCCCGCGCCCCCTTGTTCACACCATCCGGCGCGCCACCACCATGCCCCCGGCTTTCTGCAAGCACACAGTCCGCCAACAGGCCTGGGCAAGCCCGTCAAGCGCACGGTAACCCTTTGTGAAACAAAAGGTTAGGAAATACGGATAAAAATAAATTAAAAACTCCGGATTTTTAATTTATTTTTCCTCAGTTTTTAATTTAAAAATTCCAGATTTTTAAATTAAAAACAATCGCCATAGTTTACCTTTCGCCAAACGGCCAAGGAGAAAGGAGAATGAGAGAGGGAAAAAACGACAGGCTCAAAGTTTTTTCGTACCTTTGCAGATGATTACGAAAAACAACAGAAAAGGGAAAATGACAGAACAGCAAAAAGAGAAAAAGCAAAGCACACAAGCCACTGGCAACATCGCCTACCGCCACTCCATGCCCATACAGCTGCGCTTCACAGACGCCGACCGCTTCGGCCACGTGAGCAACAGCGTGTATCTGCAATACTACGACACGGCCAAGGTGGACTATTTCAGCAAGGTGGGCGCAGCCATCTTCGACTTCAGCCGCACGCTTATCGTGGCTCACATCGAATACAACTTCATCTCTCAAGTGTTCACCACCGATGATGTGGCCGTGGAAAGTGCCATCACGCACATCGGGCATAAGAGCGTGAGGCTCTCGCAGCGGCTCGTTGACCGCCGCACGGGAGAGGTGAAGTGCGAGGGACACAGCGTGATGGTGTGCTACGACATGGAGCGCAAGGAAACCGTTCCCGTGTGGCCGCAGTGGGTAGAGGCCATCAATGCCTATGAGGGACGCGACCTGAGACAACAATAAGCACGCCGAGAAAGGGCAAAGTTCCCGCTTAGGAAGCAAAGAATCCCCACCTTTGGGGCTAAGAATCTTCATTTCGGGAACAAAGTTTCTTCTTTTCCAGAGCAACAACTCCCCACTCTTGGGGCAAAAACTCTTCCTTTCGGAAGCAACATCCCTCCTTTTCCGGAACAAAGAACTCCCATTTCGGAAGACCAAACACTTCATTTCGGGAAGGCAAAAATAAAAGCCGCTGCCCCAAAGGGACAGCGGCTTTCACCTTTTACCATGAAAATTTACTTACGCAAGCCAAGAGCTTTCACAATGGCACGGTAACGCTCAATGTCGCGATCGTACAGATAGTTGAGCAATGCACGACGCTTACCCACGAGCTGGGTCAGCGAACGGGTGGTGACGAAGTCCTTGTGGTTCTTCTTCACGTGCTCCGTGAGGTGCTTGATGCGATAGGTGAAGAGCGCGATCTGGCTCTCTGCCGAACCCGTATCTTCAGCCTTCTGCTGGTGACCGTACTGTGCGAAAATCTCTTGCTTCTTGGTTGTGTCTAAGTACATTTTGTTTTGATGAATTGTTATTGCACCATTACATCCTTCCGTCGCGTCCGCCCTCTCATCATGGGTGCATGGCGGCGTCGAATGCATCGGACTTTCCGAAAGTGCGGGTGCAAAGTTACGAATATTTTCTGAATACTGACACACCCAAACCGAAAAAACTGCCAAAACACAGATAATTCGGATTATCTTCGTACCTTTGCATCCGAATTTCCAAAATTCGATAGTTTTAAGGTAAGATGCAAGATATTCGTAACATCGCAGTCATTGCGCACGTCGATCACGGCAAGACTACACTGGTCGACAAGATGATGCTCGCTGGCAAACTCTTCCGTGAGGGACAGGACAACAGCGGCGAAGTGCTCGACGCTAACGACCTGGAGCGTGAGCGAGGGATAACCATTCTGAGCAAGAACGTCAGTATCAGGTGGAAAGACGTGAAGATCAACATCCTCGACACGCCGGGTCACTCCGACTTTGGAGGCGAGGTGGAGCGCGTACTCAACATGGCCGATGGCTGTCTGCTACTCGTTGACGCCTTCGAAGGGCCGATGCCGCAGACGCGATTTGTGCTTCAGAAAGCCCTTCAGCTTGGTTTGAAGCCCATCGTGGTGGTGAACAAGGTGGACAAACCGAACTGCCGCCCCGACGAGGTCTATGAGATGGTGTTCGACTTGATGTGCGACCTCAACGCCACGGAGGAGCAACTCGACTTCCCGGTCGTATATGGCTCGGCCAAAAACGGCTGGATGGGCGAAGACTGGAAGGCTCCAACGGACAACATCGACTACTTGCTCGACAAGATTTTGGAAGTGATTCCCGCACCAAGGCAGCTGGAAGGCACGCCGCAGATGCTCATCACATCGCTCGACTACTCCAGCTACACGGGACGAATTGCCGTAGGCCGTGTCCACAGAGGTACGCTGCGCAACGGCATGGCCATCACCATCTGCCACCGCGACGGCACGCAGGAGAAGACAAGAATCAAGGAGCTGCACACGTTTGAGGGCATGGGGCACAAGAAAACCGACTCTATCGACTCCGGCGACATCTGCGCCGTCATCGGTCTGGAACGTTTCGAGATTGGAGACACCATCTCCGACCCGGAGAACCCTGAGCCGCTGCCCCCCATCGCTGTGGACGAGCCCACGATGTCAATGCTCTTCACCATCAACGACTCACCTTTCTTCGGCCGCGAGGGCAAGTTCTGCACTTCGCGCCACATCGGCGACCGCCTGCAAAAGGAGCTTGAGAAGAACCTCGCCTTGCGTATCCGCCTCGTAGAAGGCTCCATGGACAAGTGGATTGTCTCCGGACGCGGCGTGCTCCACCTCAGTGTGCTCATCGAAACCATGCGCCGCGAGGGCTACGAACTGCAAGTGGGCCAGCCGCAAGTTATCTTCAAGGAAATCGACGGACAAAAGTGCGAGCCGATAGAGGAGCTTACCATCAACGTGCCCAACGACTTCTCATCGAAGATGATCGACATGGTGACCCGCCGAAAGGGCGACCTGCTGGGCATGGACACGGAGGGAGAGCGCGTCAACATCACCTTCGAGATACCCTCGCGCGGCATCATCGGCCTACGCACCAACGTGCTCACGGCCAGCCAAGGCGAAGCCATCATGGCACACCGATTCAAGGAATACCAGCCCTACAAGGGCGACATCGTGCGCCGCACCAACGGTTCGATGCTCGCACTCGAAGCCGGCACGGCCTACGCCTACGCCATTGACAAACTGCAAGACCGCGGACGCTTCTTCATAGACCCGGGAGATGAAGTCTACGGAGGACAGGTTGTGGGCGAGCACGTACACGACAACGACTTGGTTATCAACGTAACGAAGGCCAAGCAGCTCACCAACGTGCGCGCAAGCGGCAGCGATGAGAAGGCGCGCGTTATCCCGAAGGTGGAGATGAGTTTGGAGGAATGCCTGGAATACATCAAGGCCGATGAGTATGTGGAGGTCACTCCGGAGAGCATCCGCATGAGAAAGATTATCCTTGACCACCTTGAGCGCAAGCGCGCCAACAAGGAATAAACATCAAGAAACGCAAAAGCGACAAGCAAAATACGCGGAAGCGACACACAAGAGCCGCAGAAGCAACACATAAGCGAAAGGGGAACGGAAGTCATCCGTTCCCCTTTCGCTTATCCTTACCATTAAATTCCGGCCTTGTAGCATTCTTGACAACACTCCTTCGCTTCCGACTTTCGTCCTTCCTTACCGTGAAATGCTGACCTACACGCAGCGCATATACATACTCGTCAAGTCACTTTCGCTCTTCCTTACCGTGAAATGCTAAGCCGAGAAAGGACTATCTTATCATGCAAAGCAAACATACGAATCAAATCGCGCTTAAATTCTGAGCATTAAAAGGGGGGCGACCTCGCTTGCGGAAGCAGCACATCCTCCTCTTCCATTGCTCCCTCAGCATTGGCCAATGCGCTTCGAAAAATGCGCCACCAGGGCTTCTCCCTTGTGCCCACCCATCACCACACGACAGCATCCAAACCACTTATTACCAAGCGTTTAAACTCCAATCACTCTTCTTATCGCAACTTCTACGAGAGAGGGGCACACCCCCGACAGAACAAAACCATACCTTTCGCCTTGCGAAACCATACCTTTCGCACGGCAAAACCATAGGTTTGACAACGCAAAACCATACCTATTGCACCGCGCCCGACTCACCTTCCAGCGCGAGGAGCTTCTTTCTGAACGCCAGCCAGTAGAGCACACCCGCCACGGTGAGGCCAAACGGGAAGGCAAACCAAATGCCGCGCAAGCCGAACCCCATCTCTATTCCGAGCAGATAGCCCACGGGGAGGGAGACGATGAAATAGGAGAAGATAGCTATATACATGAGCGGGCGCACGTGGGAAAGGCCGCGCGATGCGTTGGCAAACACAATTTGCATACTGTCGCCAAACTGATAGACCACGAAAGGCAGGAGCACCGTAGACACAAGCATGGCCACCTCGGCATTGTCGGTGAAGAGATAGCCGATGACATGGCGCGAAAGGAAGAGCGGAATGCTGATGGCCACGGACAGGGCGAGCACTATATGGAGCGCGGCATAGGCCGTCCGACCTGCCCGCACATACTCCCGCTGCCCCACAAAGTAGCTCACGCGCACGGCCGTGGCCGCACCAACGCCGTAGTAGACCATGAATCCCAACTGGCTGATGGTGAGCATCACCTGATGAGCGGCAAGCTGCGTGGTGCCCAGCCAGCCCACCATGATGCCCGAAAGGCTGAATGCCGCCGTCTCCGTGCCCATCTGTATGGCCAGAGGGATGCCCATCCGCAGCAAGTTCTTCATGTCCTTGCCATTGATTTTGCCCGCCTTGAACCCCAAGGCATAGTCACGATACTTCCTTTGGAAGAAGAAAACGCCGGCCAGCATCGCCATCATCACCATACGGGAGAAGAGCGTGCTCAGCCCGGCACCTACCAGTCCCAGCTCGGGCAAGCCGAAAACACCGTAGATGAGCACCCAGTTGCCAAAGATATTGAGCAGGTTTCCCAAGATGATCACCACCATAGGCAGCGCCGTATCGGTGATGCCATCGGCAAATTGCTTGTAGGCATTGAAGCCACAGACAAAGGGAAGCGACACCAGCTGTATGATGAAGTAAGGCCGAATATAGGGCAACAGCTCCTCGGGTTGTCCCAATCGATCCACATTCAAGTAGACAACGCCACACACCACCATCAGCACTGCGGCCAGCAGCAGGTTGGCCAGCAGCGCATTGCGCACCACCGCGCCCACCCTGCCGTGCTCGCCGCGCCCAAAAAGCGTGCCCACCATGGGCGTAATGGCGTAGGAAAAGCCGAGGGCGAAGACAAGCACGAGCGTGAAAACAGTGTTGACAAACGCCGCAGCGGCCAGTTCCACGGTGGAATGATGACCTATCATGAGCGTATCGGCAAAGGCCAGCACGATAGTACCAAGCTGTCCGACCACGATGGGTGTGCCCAGGCGACCCAAAGTTTGATAATAGGGCACATAACTCCGCAATCCCATCATGCCCCGGCCTCCTCTTCTGCCGATGACGGCGCATCGTCAAGGTTTCTCAACTGCTTCTTTGGCGTCACGCCGAGCGACTTCAGTCCCTCCACACGGCGCATCACGTTGCCCTTTCCCTCATAGAGCTGCTTCCGCGCCTTGCCAAACGCATCGGCCAGACGGCCGATAAGGTCGCCCATACCCGAGAATGTGTCCTCAAAAACCGCCACTTTATCATACAAATCGGCCGCCGTCCTGACGATTTTCTCCACGTTTTTGTTCTGCCGGTCGTACTGCCAGAGGTTGTAAGCCAGCTGCAACGCCATGAGAAGGTTGCTCGGCGAGATGATAATAATGTGCTTCTGATAGGCATAACGGCTCAGGTCGGCTTGGCTGCGCATGGCCGCGATGTAGGCAGACTCATTGGGCATGAACATGAGCACAAAGCCAATGGCATCGCTCACAAGGCCGGCATAATCCTTTGCCGCCAGTTCGTCAACGTGCTTGCGCACGCTCCGCACGTGCTCGCGCATCAACCGTTCGCGCTCGACCTCATCCTCGGTGGCCACGGCGTTGGTATAGGCCGTGAGCGACACCTTGGAGTCGATCACAACGCTACGCCCCTCGGGGAAGCGGACTATCACATCGGGGCGGAAATTGTTGCCCTCGCTGTCCTTGGTGCTCTCCTGCACAAAGTACTCCTCATCCTTTCGCAGTCCGCTGTTTTCCAAGATGGTGGCCAGCACCATCTCTCCCCAGTCGCCCTGCTGCTTGCTGTCGCCCTTCAAGGCGCGGGTGAGGTTGGCCGCATCCGACCCTATGCGCTGCGTTTGCTCCCTCAGCGAGCTTACAGCCTGCTGCTGCTCTTGCTGAAAGAGCTTCATGGCCGTGGCGAAAGTGCTCTGAATGTCTTTCTTGTTGGCCTCGCTCTGCACGCGGTTTTCCTCCACCGACCGTTTGAAATCGGCAAACTGCTCCTTGATGGGCTTCAGCAGCTCATCCATTTGCATACGGTTGTTCTCCTGCAAGGCACGCTGCTTGTCGGCCAACTGCTCGGCGGCGTTCTTCCGCATCTCCTCACGCAGGGTGTCGAGCTTCTGCGCCCACTGGCGGTCGTTCTCCAAACGCATCTCGGCGGCGTGTTTCCGCTCATCGGCCAGCTGACCTTGGAGCGACAGTATCTGCTTCTCGTGAGCCTGCCTCACCTCGGCCAGCTGACTGTCGAAGCCGCTCTTCAGTTCCTTGGTCTGATTGGCGTGCGCCGCCACCAGCGATGCGCGCTCCCGCTCCAGGAGTTCACGCTCGCTGCTCATGGCTGCCTCATCGGCCGCTTTCTGCCGTTCGAGCGCGGCACGAGCCTCCTCCCGCTCCTTGGCCATCTGCCCGCCAAGCCGCTCCTGCTCCGCTTTCAGCTGCGAGTCCAAATGCCCAAGCTCAGATTCCAGCACCTTCACACGGGCCACAAGCTGCGTGTTCTCCTCCATACGCTGCCGCCCGGCTTGCGACAGCTGCTCCAGCTCAGCCTTCAACCGCTCTGCCTCGGCGGCAACCACGGCACTCCTGCGCGCCTCGCCGCCACGCTTGCCCCGCTCAAGCAGCATGCCAGCCAAACAACCAGCCACCGCTCCCAGCACCAACGCTACGATTAGCTCCATCATGTTCTTATGATTTAATCCCTATACATTTAGTTTCAAGCCTACAAAGGTAGGTCTTTTTTCCGAGATACCCAAGCCCCCTGCACGCAAAGAAGCCCTGCGGCGCAGTACGGGCAAGGAAAGGCGAGAAGGCAAGAGATATGAGAAGGCGATTATTTTTAATTTAAAAACTCCGAAAAATTAAATTAAAAATTGGAGAAAAATAAATTAAAAATCCCGTATTTTTAATTTAAAAATAGACACAACAGGTAACCTTTTGAGAGCCAACAGATTAGACAAGGCATTGCCGCTGCATTCCTCCGCACGCCCAAACCCCTCTCGCCCACCTGCGAGGGAACGCTAAACGATGGCGGCAACGCCCGCACGAGACGGGAAGCAGGGCAAGTTTCAGCAACCCCGTTTGGCCGTATCAATTCTTTTTAGTAGCTTTGCAAGCAAATTTTTCAAGGCCAAAGAGATGATTAAAAACATTGTTTTCGACTTCGGAAATGTACTGGTGAAGCACGATTTCATCGGTTATTTTGCCGAATACTTCCACAGCGAGGAGAAAGCGCGCAACTTCTTCAAGCAGGCTATCCCACAGGAACTGAACAACGAAATAGATCGCGAGTTGCATCCCTTTCGCTACCACATAGAGCGGCAACAGCAACTGTGGCCCGAATATAAGGACGCGCTCGACCTGTTCGACATCCACTACGCCGATTTCTTCACGGGAGAGATGCCAGGCATGAGGGAGCTGATGGCGGAACTGAAAGGCGAGGGCTACCGACTGCTGGGACTGAGCAACTGGTCGAGCAAAGTGAATGATGTCATGGCAAGGTTTCCCGACATATTCAGTCTGCTGGAAGGCAGCCTCATCTCCTATACCGTTCACCAACTGAAGCCCGAACGCGAAATCTACGAGACGTTCCTGCGCAAGTTTGGCGTTGAAGCCAGCGAATGCGTGTTCATCGACGACCGCCCCGCCAACATCGAAGGATGCCGCAAAGTGGGCATGCACGGCATTGTGTTCAGCAACACCGAGCAGCTGCGCAACGACTTGCGGCAACTGCTGGACGCACAGAAATAAGCAGCGGAGGGACACTACGGCCAGCCAAAACGGCGCGGCCGAACAAGCAACAACGCAACAACAAACCGCAAGCAATGGAAGAACCCGACTACAAGCATCCCTCCGAGAACTTTCTGCGGAGCATAGGCGTGCTGACCATTTTGCCGCAACGAGAACCATTTGTGATGATTGGCACGATGACCGGCTATGATGAGACCACCACAACCACGGAGACGCGGATTGAGGCTGAGAACATTTTGGCCGACAACGGCGTGCTGTCGACGGCGGGAATAATGGAAAACATTGCCCAGACGAGCGCGGCACGCATAGGCTATGAGAACAAATTCATACGCAAACAAGGCGTGCAGATAGGCGTAATAGGCAGTTTCCGGCATCTCACCGTGAACGGGCATCCACGCGTGGGCGACACCATCCGCACGCAGGTGACGGTGGTTCAGGAGCTGATGGGGGTGACGCTGGCCACGGCAGAGGTAACCATGAATGGCAAAACGCTGGCCACAGCACAAATAAAACTGGCCATACGCAACCAAGACAAGGAGGAAAAGCCATGCGCGAACTGAAAACATCGAAGGAGTTTGCCATCAGATTCAGCGAGGTAGACTCCATGAACGTGGTGTGGCACGGTTCATACGCACTCTACTTGGAGGACGCACGCGAAGCCTTTGGTGCAGAATACGGACTCGACTACATGAGCTACCGCAACAACCAATGCTACGCACCGATAGCCGAGGAACGCATACGCTACCTGCATCCGCTCACCTACGGGATGCGGCCACGCATAGACATCACCTACAAACCATCGCTGGCGGCCAAGGTGGTGTTTGACTACGAAATACGCGACACGCACGATGAGACGCTGATAGCCACGGGGCACTCCGTCCAGCTCTTCACCGACTTGCAGTACCAACAGTTGCTCTACCGCCCCGACTTCTACGTGAGGTGGCAGGAAAAGTGGAAAGTGCTGGAATAACCAAGCTGAAAACGAAAGACAAATCATGCGACTTGCAGACTACTTATACACCATAACCCGCACCGACAGTGCTGAAAAGACTTACACGGTGAGGCTTCTGAACAACTGCGCCATCTACCGCGCGCACTTCCCCGGCGAACCTATCACACCCGGCGTGTGCATCGTGCAGATGGCGAAAGAGCTGATGGAACTTCACACGGGGGCACACTTGGAGATAGCAAAGGTGAAAGACGCGCGTTTCCTTTCCGTGCTCTCGCCCACGACAACCAGCGAAGTGACGTTCAAACTCTGCAACACAACGCCCGCAAACGATGGTTTGGCCATGGCAGCACGCATAGAAGTGATGGCCGAGGGGGAAACAAAGGCAAGGATTTCTTTTGAACTTGCGGCGGCAGCACGCTGCTAACGGGCGTGCCGAAAAGAACAAAGCCAAGGCATTTCCTGCACACAGGGATTGCCTTGGCTCTTTTATTGGAGTATCTCCCGTAAGGGAATCATGACGAAATCGCGCTCCGTCATGTGTGGATGAGGAATTTTCAAGTCGTCCTCATCCAACTGCATGTCATCGTAAAGAAGAATATCAATGTCGATGGGACGGTCGGAATAGTGGCCATCCACCGACTTATGCGTTCTTCCCAAGTCGCGCTCTATCTGCTGTGTGGCTCCAAGCACCTCGCGGGGGGAGAGCTGCGTGCTGACAAGCGCGCAGGCATTGAGAAACAAATGGTCGCTCTGAAAGCCCCAAGGCTCCGTTTCCAAGAAGCCCGACACGCGCTCCACCGTGCCCACACGCCCGGCAAGAAGGGCAAGGGCTGACAAAAGGATTTGCCGGCGGTCGCCCAAATTAGAGCCGAGGGACAGATAGACCTGATGCAACAAGGCTCTAATCGTTGATAATCAACAAACTGTCGCCGAAGCAACCAAACTGGTAGCCGTGCTCAACGGCCTTTCCGTAAGCCTCCATCACAAGGTCGTAGCCACCAAAAGCAGCCTGACTCATGAGCAAAGTGGAGTAAGGATGATAGAAATTGGCCACCAAGCAATTGGACAAGCCAAACTCGTAGGGCGGGAAAATGAACTTGTTGGTCCATCCCTCAAACTCTTTCAGCAGCCCATCTGTGCCCACAGCCGTCTCGGTGGCTTTGAGTACGCTTGCACCAATGCTGCAAACGCGCTTGCCTTGCGTCTTGGCCGTGTTGACAATGCTGCACGCCTCGGCACTGATATTCATCTGCTCGGAGTCCATCTTGTGCTTGGTCAGGTCCTCCACTTCAATCTTATGGAAGTTGCCCAAGCCACAATGCAGGGTGATATTGGCCACATTGATGCCACGAATCTCCATCTTCTTGAGCATCTCACGCGAGAAATGAAGTCCCGTGGAAGGCGCGGTGACCGCTCCCTCGTGCTTGGCATAGACGGTCTGGAAGTACTCCATGTCATCGGCAGTGGCATGGGCAAAGTCCTCTCCCTCCTCTTTCGGACGACTGTCGATAATGTATCGGGGCAGCGGAGCCTCACCCAGGGCAAACAACTCGCGCTTGAACTCATCGTGCGGGCAGTCGTAGAGGAATCGCAGGGTGCGTCCGCGGGAAGTGGTGTTGTCGATAACCTCGGCCACCATCGTACCCGACTCATCGAAGAAGAGCTTGTTGCCAATGCGAATCTTGCGCGCAGGCTCCACGAGCACGTCCCAAAGGCGCATCTCGGCATTGAGTTCGCGCAGCAAGAACACCTCTATCTTGGCGTCGGTCTTCTCCTTTGTGCCGTAAAGGCGCGCGGGAAACACCTTGGTATCATTGAAAATGAAGGTGTCGCCCTCACCGAAATAGTTCGCAAGGTCACGGAAAAGGATGTAATCGCCCTCTATGGGGTTACCATTCTCATCGGTATGGAAGAGATCTATCTTCTGCGACTGCTTGTGAAGCACCATCAGCCGTGCCTCGTCAGGCCGCACCACCTTGAACTCGGCGGTAGTCCCGTCGGGGCGGTTCACCGTGTGGACGGACGAATGGGGATAGAGAGCCACCTGATTTTGCGGCAAATCGAATTTGAACTGCGATAATTTCATATTTTATTTGCTTTCTTTTTCTATTGTTTGTTGCGACAACCACTCCTCGATATGGTCGTAAGCGATGCACTCCTCCACACGTATGTCGCCCACGCGGGTACGCCGGAGTGCCGTAAGATAAGCCCCGGAGTCGAGCGAACGCCCTATGTCGCGGGCCAAAGCGCGGATGTATGTGCCCTTGCCGCATACGACACGGATAGTAGCCTGCATTGATACGGGGTCGAAATGCTCAAGCGTTATGTCGTCAATGCGTATGTGCTTGGGCTTCAACTCTACGTGCTCGCCCTGTCTGCGGTAACTGAACGCGCGCTTGCCATCCACTTTCACGGCACTGTATGTGGGCGGCACTTGTTCAATATCGCCAACGAACTGTTGCAAGGTGTCCTGCAAACGCTGCAAAGTGATGTGGGATGTGGGGAAAGTGGCACTGACCGGATGCTCCCGATCGTAACTCACCGTGGTGGCACCGAGCTGCAATGTGGCCGTATACTCTTTGGTATGCTGCTGCAATTGCTCTATCTGCTTCGTCATCCTACCCGTTGCAAGCACGAGAACACCCGTTGCAAGCGGGTCGAGAGTGCCGGCATGACCCATCTTAACCTTCCCCCCGTAGGCTTGGGAGCAATGGTATCGCACGTGCGCCAACGCCTTGAAGCTGGTCACGCCCCAAGGTTTGTCTATGGCGATGAGTGTTCCTTCCTTGAAATTTAATGCCATATCGCGCGCCTAATCGACCATTTGCAGTGAGTTACCCGTGAGCAACAGCACGATAATAATCAAGCCAACAACGATGCGATACCAGCCGAAGAACTTGAATCCGTACTTGGTGATGAAGCCTACGAACCATTTCATGGCAAAGATAGCCACAATAAAAGCCACCAAGCATCCCACTATGAGCATCTTGATGTTGTGCTCAGTTACCCAAACGGCTTCCTCTCCGAACATCTCAATGAGGTCGAGCAGCGTGGCACCGGCCATCGTGGGTACGGCAAGGAAGAACGAGAACTCCGCCGCGCGCTTACGAGTCAGCCCCTGTTGCATACCTCCAACGATGGTGGCCATGGAGCGGCTCACGCCGGGAATGACGGAAATACACTGGAAAAAACCTATCTTGAAAGCGCGCCGCTCATCCACTTGATTGGCCTCCGTGCCCTTATTGAAGATGCGATCGCAAAACAACATGAACACACCGCCCACCACAAGCATGATGGCCACTACATGAACGCTGTCGAGAAGCCAGTCGAGCAGACCGCTTTTCTTCGCCAAAAGGCCGATGACAACAGCGGGAAGAACGCCCACTAAGAGCAGCCAATAGAAACGCCACTTGTGCATCAGACGCTGCAAAGCCGTACTCCCGGCTGGCGCGGGCGTATGATCAAGACGGAAGAAGCGTCGCCAATAGAGCATGACGACCGACAAGATAGCTCCAAACTGGATGATGAACGTGAAGGCATGGACGAAAGGATCGCCCTGCGGCACGCCCAACAGGTCTTGCGTGATGATCATGTGACCCGTGGAAGAGACGGGAAGGAACTCCGTAAGGCCCTCCACAATGGCGATGATAATGGTCTGAAGCAGCGTCATTTGTCCTCGCCCGGTGTTTGAGTGGTAGAAACAGCCACCTCGCTGTCCTCATCCTTCACGCGTGGACGCACAAGAATGGCGGCAACGATGGAGACATAGCCCAGCAATGTCACAACCGGGGCTACCTTGATGCGCATCGCACTGAACACCTCGGGATTAAATTCTCCCTTCGTTGATGCGCCACCGCTCATCAGGATGAAGCCGATAACCACCACGGCCACCCCTACGGCAAGCAACAGATAGTTGGTCTTGCCAAAAGCAAAGTTTCTCTTATCCATAATTTCGAATGTGTTTTATTGTTTCCATCGCCCCACCGCCTCCCGGCAAAGCAGCCACGAAGCCACGGCGCGGAGCTAAATCTTGTAAAGGTCGCCAGCCTTCATGCGCAGGAACTTGTTCACCGACAGCCACGCACAAAAGGTGGTGAGCACAACGCCCACGGCCAGCACGATAACGGCAGTGAGCGTCATCACCTCCCAGTCGATAATCGTGGTCATTTCTGGCTCATATCCATAGAGTGCAAACATGCCCACGCCCAGCACCACCAGCGCAATGGCCGCCGAAAGCAGCCCCAGCCCCACGGCCTGACGCAGGAACGGCAGACGGATGAAGTTCCACGAGGCACCCACAAGCTTCATGGTGTGGATGGCAAAGCGGCGCGCATAGACGCTCAGCCGGATGGTGTTGTTGATGAGCGAGAACGAGACAACGGTGAGCAGCGAAGCTATAATGAGCAAAACAATGCTCACCTTGCTGAGCATCTTGTTGACACTGTTCACCAAATCCTGCCTGTAGGTCACCTCCGAAACGCCCTTAAACTGCCTCAAATCCTTGGCTATGCGCCGTATGGAGTCGTTGTTGGCATAGCTGGCCTTGAGTTTCAGTTCTATTTCGGCCGTAAACGGGTTCTCGCCGGCAAACTCGGCAGGGTTCGCCCCCAGCTCTTTCGTTCCCTCCTTGAGAGCCTGCTCCTTGCTGGTGTAGGACACTTGGGTGATATAGTCGTGCTGCTCCACCTTGCGACAGATGGCCGCACACTCCGAATTGCTGAGATCCGGCTGCAGAATCATGGTCACGGTGAGGTTCTCCTTCACGTATCTTGAAAGATTGCGTCCCGTAAATACGGTCAGAACAACTATACCAATGAGCACCAGCACCATAGCCGTGCTGATACATAGGGTGACGACCTGCAAACTGTGACGGTTGCCGGCCTGATTGCGTCTCTTCTTCATCGTCGAAACAAACTAATACTCAAATCTTCTTGGCACTATGAGCCAAAGTTGTTGCAAAGGTAGCGCAAAATAGCAGATTGGGCAAATAAATTAACGATTATTTGAATCCCCGCCCCCCGACAGGGCTGGTACGCCGCAAAGCAGCTTTCCACACATCGCGCGTTGCCTCTTCCTCCCCGCCCCTGCCTGCCACGCACAAACCAGCCCAAAGGCTGCGCAGCCATGCGGCGAAGCCACCCGCGAAAGGCGCACGGCAACAAAGAAGAATGGAAAAGATTGGCCATTAGAAAAGAATATTGTACTTTTGCAAGAAATATAAAAAAGTAAAAGCCAAACATTATGTCAACGATTCTGTTTCCATCGCCCATCTATGGCCCCGTACACAGCCGCCGGCTGGGCATATCGCTGGGCGTAAACCTCATGCCGGCCGATGGAAAGCTGTGTACTTTCGACTGTATCTACTGCGAATGCGGATACAACGCCGACCACCGCACACACACGCCCTTCCCCACCACGCAGGAAGTGGCCGACGCGCTGGAAGCCAAGCTCAAGGAAATGACCGACAACGGCACGCGGCCCGATGTGATTACGTTTGCCGGAAACGGCGAGCCAACCATGAACCGCCACTTCCCCGAAATCATCGATGAGACCATCCGCCTGCGCAACGCCTACTGCCCGGAGGCCAAAATCTCCGTACTGAGCAACTCCACGTTCATACACCGCCCCGACGTGCACGCGGCATTGGCCAAGGTGGACAACAACATCCTGAAGCTGGACACGGCCAACGGCGACTACATCAAGCGGCTCGACCGCCCCACGCAGCCTTCCTACAACGTGAGGAGCATCATTGAGAACATGAAATCATTCGGCGGACGCTGCATCGTACAGACGATGTTCCTGCACGGCGAGACCGATGAGGGCGAAGACGTGACCAACGTGAGCGATGAATACGTGCTCCCATGGCTGGAGGCCGTCAAGGAGATAGCCCCAAGGGAGGTGATGATATACACCATCGACCGCGAGACGCCCGGGCAGCACCTGCGCAAGGCCACGCACGAGGAGCTGGACGGCATACGCGACCGCGTGAGGGCAATGGGCATACCCTGCACCGCTTCTTACTGACATCGCCGCCACTGAAGCCCACGCTTCGGCCACTGCATAGCAAAAGGTATGGTTTTGGACTTCAAAACCATACCTTTTGCGTTCCAAAACGTATCCTTTTGCACGCCAATACGTAACCTTTCACTTTGCGGCAAAACATACTCCCCATTCCTGCAAGTATTTTCCCGTTCCCGCCACGCGCCATCCGCTCTTTGCGCCGCGCCTTTCTCACCTTCCCTGCGACATCTTATCACTTGACAGCACACGTCTCCTCACACCCATCCGCATGCTCTCCTTTTCCCGGCATACAGCCTTTGCGCGGCCGTCCCCATGCCCGCCCCGCACACCTGGCTGCATGGTTCATCATTAAAGACAGAAGAGCTATAAACCCCTTGCAGCTACTTGCGTAATCCGAAAGAATTTCCGAAATTTACATTTGCGTAAGTTCCATTTCCCCACTGTTATATTATACCCAAAACAAAGATAAGAAGAAAAGGGCTTACACACGTTTGGGGGGGGAGACAGCACCCTTTCCTTATACA
This sequence comes from uncultured Prevotella sp., assembly GCA_964487905.1. Classification (GTDB taxonomy): domain Bacteria; phylum Bacteroidota; class Bacteroidia; order Bacteroidales; family Bacteroidaceae; genus Prevotella. The sequence continues at coordinate 76,061 of CAZASQ010000008.1, forward strand.
GCATCCCACTTTTCCGGGGACAATACCGCTTGCACAGCCGCGCTACCAAAGAGTCCCTTTAACCAGCCTTTTCCTGCCCGGACAAGAAACACCAAAGGGGAGTCACCTCACGGCGACCCCCCTTTTGATCCTTTACAGGGATTAGGTATGAATTAGATTTTACTGATAATTCCCTCCTTAGTGCCTCGCACGAACTCCACAATGGTGCGAATCTCGGGCGAGTCGGGCACTTGCTCGTCTATCTGGATGCAAGCATCAAACACGGAAGTCTGTCCGTGGAAGAGCAAGCGGTAGGCATTGGCAATGTGCTTGATGGTCTTCTCGTCTATGCCGCGTGCGCGGGCTATCGTGGTGTTCACACCCTGATAGTCTACGGGAGTACCTCCGGCGATGACATACGGCGGAACGTCCTTGGAGAAAGTGGTTCCGGCCTGAACCATCGCACCCTCACCCACGCGCGTCCGTGCGTTGGCGATGACCGATGATGAGAAGATTGCGCCATCATGAATGTCGCAGTCGCCCGCCACCTTCGTGCCGTAGCCGAACACGCACGAGTCGCCCACCTTGGTGTCGTGCGAGATGTGCACGCCCTCCATGAGCACGTTGTGCGAGCCTATCACGGTCTTGCCACCCTCGTAGGTGCCACGGTTGATGACAACATTCTCACGGATGATGTTGTTGTCGCCAAGAACAACCTGCGAGTTGGCACCTCTGAAATTGAAGTCCTGCGGCAGCGCGGCCACAACGGCTCCTTGATGAACCTTGTTGCCATTGCCCATGCGCGTGCCATTGAGGATGGAGACGAAGGGGAAGATGATGCAATTGTCGCCAATCACCACGTCGTCCTCAATGTAGACGAACGGAAATATCTTGCAGCCGTCGCCAATCTTTGCCTTTGGCGATATTTCGGCTTTTGGACTAATCTGACTACTCATAATCTTTTCTTTCTTGATGGTTGGTTTATTTGCTTCCTCCGCCAAGGGCATAATAGAGATTGACGATGGACTGGAGCTTCGTGAACTGATCCTGCACCAGCGATATCTCGGCGTTGAGCAAGCCCTGCTGTGCCGTAATCACCTCAAGATAGGTGCTCGAGCTTTGCTTGTAGAGCTGCTCGGTGTCGGCCACAGTCTGCTTGAGCACCTTCACCCGGTGGCTCTCCAGCTCCTCGCTCTCCTTGGCAGAGTTGTAGGCCACAAGGGCATTGCTCACCTCTGAGCCGGCCGCAAGCACGGAGTTCTGCCACGTGTTGTAGGCTTGCTTGTAGCGATCCTGCGACACACGGAGGTTGGCCGTAAGTTGTCCGCGCATGAAGATGGGCTGCGTGAGCGTTCCCACGGCCTGCAAGAGCAGCTTGCCGGGGTTGACCATACCCTGTCCGTTCGACCAGCCACCGGTACCGGTGATGTTGATCGAGGGATAGAACCTGCTGCGGGCGTTCTGCACGTTGTGGAAGCAGCTGGCAAGAGCCATCTCGTTGGCGTGCACATCGGCGCGGTTGCTGAGAATCTCCACGCCTACGCCACCCGCAAAGCTCTCCGGAAGGCTCTGTCCCTCCAGTTTTCCACGCGCAATGGCGTGAGCCGGCTCGCCAAGCAGCAGACTGAGCGAGTTCTCAACCTCACGCGTCTGACGCTTCAAGTTTACGCCCTGGTTCTTCACGCTGTAGTAAGCGGCCTCCGCACTCTGCACGCTCGTGGAGCGGGCGCGGCCGTATTCCATCTGGAGCTTCATCATGTCCCAAGTATCCTTGGTGAGTTTCTCCATGTCGGTGATGATTTCCATCTGCCGATCGAGCATCAGAAGCGTATAATAGAGGTTGGCCACATTGCTGATAAGGCGCGTCTGCACAGCCACCTGATAGTCTTTCGCCTGAAGAAGCGACATCGCCGTGGAACGCTTTGCGGAACGGAGACTTCCGAAGAGGTCTACATCCCAGCTGGCCACAACGGGCAACGTGTAGCTCTTCGTGGCCTCCACATGGTCGCCAAAGTGCGAAATGGTGCCCGTGGGGCTGAGCAACACGGAGGGGAGGAACGACAGCTTGGCTGCCTTGAGTTGTGCCTCGGCCATGTCTACACTGAGCATGGCATTGAGCAAATCGGGGTTGTTGGTGAGTGCTTTCTCTATGAGCGTCTGCAACTGCGGGTCGGTAAAGACGCTGCGCCACGGCAAATTGCCGAAGTCGTTGCTTCCCTCAAGCGTCGCATGGTCATCGACGGGATCGCGCACGATGCCATCAGTCTTCACCTCCGGACGCTCATAAGTGCCGTAAAGGCTCTTGCAACCCGTCAGCGCAAGCGAGGCCAGGCAAACGGACATCAGCATCCGGCCGCTGGTCATGCGCATCATGTTCTTTATTTTCATATATGTAATCTTCGTTTAAGTTCTTTGTTGTTTTCCCCGGAAGCCATGCCCCGTTCCCCACAGGTGTGGGAAAGGGGGGCAAAGGCTATGGGATTTCATTACATCGGCTGGTTCTCCAACTTGTAATCTTCCATCGGGCCATGAGCGTACTGCTCCAGCTCGCGCGCCACTTCCTCGTTCTCCTCATCATCAAACTCAAGCGGCTTGATGCGCTCCTGCAGCCACTGGAAGATGACGAACAGGGCGGGCACCACGAAGAGCTGGCAGAGCGTACCGATGAGCATACCACCCACAGCGGCAGCACCAAGCGTCTGGTTTCCGTTTCGACCCACACCGCTGGCAAACATCAGCGGCAACAGACCGATGATCATGGCCAAAGAGGTCATAAGCACAGGACGCAGACGCGCTCCGGCACCAAGGATGGCGGAATACTTGAGTGCCATACCCGTGCGGCGACGCTCAAGGGCGAACTCAACGATAAGGATGGCGTTCTTAGCCAGCAGACCAATGAGCATGATAAGCGAGATCTGCATGTAGATATCGTTACTGTGGCCGAAGAGCTGCGTGAACATAAAGGCACCAGCGAGACCGAACGGCAGAGAGAGAAGCACCGAGAACGGCAACAAGTAGCTCTCATACTGCGCGGAAAGAATCAAGTAGACGAACACCAGACAGAGCGCGAAGATAAGCGCGGTGGAGTTGCTCGACTCCTGCTCGGAACGCGTAAGGCCAGAGAACTCGTAGGTGTATCCTGCAGGCAAGGTCTTCTGAGCCACCTCTTCCACAGCCTGGATGGCCTGTCCGGAAGAATATCCATCGGCCGGAGTAGCGGTGACGGTGATGGCGGTGAAGAGGTTGAAACGGTCGATGGTGGCCGGGCCATAGGTCTGGTGCAGCGTCACGAACTCACTCACAGGCGACATGCCGTTGGAGGTGCGCACATAGATTTGGCTCAGCTTGTCTATGGTCATTCGGGTCTCAGGTGCTCCCTGAACATACACACGGTAGAGTTTACCATAGGCATTGAAGTTGCTGGCATACAAGCCACCGTAGTAGCCTTGCAGCACCGACAGCACGGCCGAGGGAGAAGTTCCTGCCTGCTTGGTCTTGGCCACATCCACGTCAACCATGTACTGGGGGTTGTTCGGGTTGTACGAGGTCATGGCGTTCTGAATCTCCTGACGCTCGTTAAGAGCTTTGAGGAAAGTCTGCGTTATCTGGAAGAACTTGTTCAGATCGCCACCCGTGCGGTCCTCCATGGAGAACGTCAGACCGTTCGAGACAGAGAATCCCGACACCATAGGCGGAGCAAATGCCAAGATCTGCGCACCCTTGATGGTGGCTGTCTGCTTATAAATCATACCCAGAACCGAGTTGGAGGCAGCCGGATCGATGAACAATCCCGCGATGCCCGCACCGTTGAAGACCGACTTAATGCGATCCCACATGCTCCATTTACGCTCCTCAAAGGATTTCAACTTAACGATAAAGGTGGCCTGATTGGAGCCCATACCAGCGATAAAGTTATATCCCGCAATCAGCTCGCGGCGCAAAATCCACGGGTTGCTGGCCAACATGGCATCCACTTGCTGTGCCGTCTCGAGCGTTTTCTCCTGTCCTGTGGCCGGAGGAAGCGTCATCATGACGAACACGGTACCCGTATCCTCATCCGGCACAAGTCCCGTCTTGGTCGTTCCCATGAAGAACACCAAAGCAACAATACCCACAACTACCGAGCCAACGGTCACAATGCGGTTCTTGATCATACGCTCAACGCCCTTCTTATACTTCTCGGTCATTCTTTCGAACGTACGGTTGAAGCCCGCATGGAAGCGGCTGATGAACGTAGTCTTGCCTTCATGTCCCTCCTCCTCGCTCTTCGGCTTCAAGAAGATGGCGCAAAGAGCCGGCGACAACGTCAAGGCGTTGATGGCGGAGAGCAAAATGGAGATGGCCATCGTAATACCGAACTCACGGTAGAACGTTCCGCTCGTGCCACCGATGAACGACACGGGGACGAACACGGCCGACATCACGAGCGTAATGGAGATAATGGCACCCGAAATCTCATTCATGGCATCGATACTGGCCGTTAGCGCGCTCTTATAGCCCAAGTCGAGCTTGGCATGAACGGCCTCAACCACCACGATGGCATCATCCACCACAATGGCAATGGCCAGCAACAGTGCCGAAAGCACCAGCAAGTTGATGGAGAAATTGAATATCCAAAGGAAGAAGAACGTACCCAGCAAGGCCACCGGGACGGCAATCATCGGGATAAGCGTGGAGCGGATGTCCTGCAAGAACACGTACACCACGAGGAACACCAGCAAGAGCGTAATGAACAACGTGAACACCACCTCCTCGATAGACGCATAGAGGAACTCCGTTACGTCCTGCTCGATGGTATACTTCATGCCCGTCGGGAAGTTCTTGGACTGCTTTTCCAGCTCGGCTTTCACATCCTCGGCAATTTGCGTGGCATTGGAGCCGGCAATCTGCTGCACCATCGCGATCACACCGGGCTGTCCGTTATTGGCACCCCGCACATTATACATCTGCTGGCCCAGCTCTATCTTGGCAACATCTTTCAAGCGGAGCGTCCTACCATCGGTAGTGCTCGTCAGAACGATGTCCTCATACTCCTTGACGGTCTTGAAACGACCCTTGTAACGCAAGGTATACTCATAGGCCACCTTGCTCTGCTCACCCACAGAACCCGGCGAAGCCTCAACGTTCTGCTCTGCCAAGGCCACCGTAACATCAGACGGCATGAGACCATAAGTCTTCATCTTGGCCGGGTCAAGCCAAATACGCATCGTGTAGTCGGCGGTGGAGGGACACTGCACGTCACCCACACCATTGATACGCTTCAACGCCGGTACAAGGTTGATATTGTTGTAGTTGGTCAGGAACTTATTGTCATAACGTCCGTCATCTGTGGTGAGTGAGTACATGATGACGTTTGAAGTCTGACGCTTCGACACTGTCACACCCGACTTCGTCACCTCAGCCGGCAACAAGGCCTGCGCCTGCTGCACACGGTTGTTGACGTTGACGGCAGCCATGTCCGGATCAGAGCCCTGCTTGAAGTAAATGGTGATCTGAGCCGAACCGGCGTTGGAAGCCGAGGAGGTCATGTAAGTCATGTTCTCCACACCGTTGATGCTTTCCTCCAACGGCGTAATCACAGAGTTGAGCACCGTTTGGGCGTCAGCGCCCGGATAGTTGGCCCATACACTGATGGTTGGCGGCGCAATGTTCGGATACTGCTCAATAGGAAGCGATATCAATCCGATGAGACCCAGCAACACGAAGAAGATGGAAATCACCGTAGAGAGTACCGGCCGCTTGATAAAATTAGTAAATGTCATATTATTCTTATTTTATATGTTACCTTGCGCGGGGCTTCCCCCGCGCGTTGGCACTCCCTGGATTTACTTGTCCTTTCCGGTCATCGCCTCGAGGAATCCCTCCGACGAGCCTTGCTTGGCACCCAAATCGGCCGACTTCTTCAGCGCGGCCTCATACTCTGCGGGCGTGATTGCCTTGATCTGCTGTCCCTCGGTAAGACCGTTGATGCCCTTGAGCACAACGCGGTCGCCCATCTTCAGTCCGCTGGTGACGATATAGTTGTTGCCATCGTTCTGCGGGCCCACGGTAATCTCGCTGTAGTGCACCTTGCCATTGCCGTCAACCTTGTAGACGAAGTACTTGTCCTGCACTTGCGACGTGGCCTCCATCGGAATGAGGATGGCACTGTTGTCTGACTTGGCCACAACGATCTGTCCCGAGCCACCACTCTTGAGCAGATGCTCCGGGTTGGGGAAGCGGGCAATGATGGAGAGTGCACCCGTGGTGGCATCCAAGATACCCGATGTCTTCACCACCGTACCCTGATGGTTGTAGATGCTGCCATCGGTCAGCTGCAAGCTCACGGGAGGGAAGCTGCTGATGGCTCCGGCGAGTCCGTTGTTGCCACGCGTAAGCTTCAGAATGTCGGCCTCCGACATGGAGAAGTAGACCTCGATGGTGGAGATGTCGCTCACCGTCATCACCGGCTGTGCCGAAGAGGGGCTTACGAGCGCGCCCTCATCATAGGGCAGGCTGCCGATAACGCCCGTGGCGGGGCTTTTCACATAGCAGAAGGAGAGGTTCTCCTTGGCCGTGGCAAGCTGTGCCTCGGCAGAAGCCACTGCAGCCTCGGCCTGCTTCAAGGCAGCATTGGCAGAAGCCACGCCGCTCTGTGCCTGGCGAACTGATGCCTGAGCGGTCTCATAAGTGTTGCGGGCAGCCTGCAACTCGAAGTCGCCGATTACCTTATTATTAAACAGATTCTGGCTGTTGGTGTAAGTCAGCTTGGCCGTGGAAGCCTGGGCGTTGGCAGAATTGAGAGCCGCGTTGGCCGTGGCGATGCCCGCCTGTGCCGATCGAACGCCAGCCTGTGCCTGAGTCACTCCTGCCTGAGCAGCGCGCACGGCTGCCTCATAGGTGGAATTGTCTACAACGAAAAGCAACTGACCTGCCTTGACGGCCTCACCCTCATGCACACAGAGCTTGGTGATAAAGCCTGTAACCTTCGGACGCACGTCTACGTTTTGAACACCCTTGATGGACGCGGGATAAGTGGTCTTCAACTGGGCGTTGGCCGGACCGATTGTCACCACGGGATACTCATCGCTCGTGGGCAGACCCTGCTGACCTCCACCACAACTCGTAAGCACTGCTACTGCCATGGCAGCAAACAGCAAAAACTTGTTTTTCTTCATACCTATAATTAATTCCTAATTTTATTGTTCCTTTTGTCGATTATTATCTTCCAATCTTGATATTTCGAACTCTTTTCGTGAACGGCTAACTGAAAACCGACAACGCTTCGCGAGTTTTCAGCGATGCAAAATTACCCATTTCTCAATAGACAAATGCACAAAAAAAGCATTTTTAACGATAATTATTGAGAGTTAGCGCACACGTTTTCAGCCTTTTCCCAAGCGTGTTTTGCCCATCTGGGAATGCCCGGAAGACAATCCTGCCCCACCGCGCCAAAACTCGCAGTGGGACAGCACTCACCCGCCGCCGCAGAATATGGGGCAAAACAGGCTTTAAGCTCGCTTCCGGGCGAGGGGTTAAGCACCCCCTTCGGCTTCCTCCTCCACGGGGATGCCCATCTTGCGGGCTTTCTCGCGCAGCAAGCGCATCAGCGGCTCGCGCTCGTTGGGCACGGTATTGTCGAGCACAGCGTCCTTAAGGGCTTTCTTCAGCTCGCCCACCTCGCGCGAGGGATGCAGATGGAAGAGCGTCATAATCTCGTTGCCGTCGATGACGGGCTGCAACAGACGGATGTAATCGCGCTCCTTGAGGTCGGCTATCTTCTCGCGCACCACGCGGAAATTCTCCAAGAACTGACGCTTGCGCACTTGATTCTTGCTCGTGATGTCGGCCTCGCACAGCGTCATCAAGTCATCGATGTCCTCACCCGCATCGTTCACAAGGCGGCGCACTGCCGAGTCCGTCACCACATCATCGGCTATGGCAATAGGCCGCATATGCAAGTCAACGAGTTTCTGCACGTATTTCATCTTGCTGTCCAAGGGCAGCTTCAGCCGGCGGAACATCTCGGGCACCATCCGCGCCCCAATGCCGTTGTGATTGTGGAATGTCCAGCCCTGCAAATTGTCCCACCGCTTGCTCTTGGCCTTGCCAATGTCGTGGAGAAGGGCTGCCCAGCGCAGCCAAATGTTGGGCTCGAAAGGCTTGCGGGGCGCATCGCCGTCTTGTTCCTCGCGATACTGCCGCTCCTGCGCACGCGCCACGTTCTCCAGCACCTCCAGCGTATGGTGGAAATTGTTCTTGTGGGCACGGCCTGCGCGGGTCTCCACAATGTCGAGCGCGGCCAGTTCGGGGATAATCAGCCGAAGAAGACCACACTGGTGCAGCTCAAAGAATCCCTTGCTGGGATACTTGGAGGCCATGATTTTGCACAGTTCATCGGCCACACGCTCACCACTGATTATCTTGATGCGCCCGGCATTGCGCGAGAGCGCGGCAAAGGTTTCCTCATCAATGTAGAAATTGAGCTGCGTGGCAAAGCGGATGCAGCGCAGCATGCGCAGCGGGTCATCGGAGAATGTGACATCGGGGTCGAGCGGCGTGCGGATAATGCCGTCCCAAAGGTCGTCTATGCCGCCGAAGGGGTCTACCAACTCGCCAAAGCGCGCCTTGTTCAGACAGATGGCCATGGCGTTGATGGTGAAGTCGCGGCGGTTCTGGTCGTCCTCCAGCGTGCCATCCTCCACTATGGGCTTGCGCGACTCACGGCGATAGCTCTCCCGCCGCGCGCCAACAAACTCCACTTCCATTCCCCGGAACTTCACCTGCGCCGTGCCAAAGTTGCGGAACACGGACACATGGGCACGCTTGCCCAGAATCTTCCTCAGCTCCTCGGCCACGGCAATGCCGCTGCCCACCACCACCACATCGATGTCGTTTGACGGGCGTTCAAGGAATATGTCCCGAACGTAGCCCCCCACCACGTAGCATTCCACGCCCAGACGGTCGGCGGCTTCGGAGATATGATGAAATATGTCTTTGTCGAGCAGCTGCGCCAGCTCCTCGTCGGTATATTCGCGCATAGTCTTGTTTTTATTTGGGAGTGCAAAGGTACGCATTTTTTCGCATTCCGTGTTGCTTTTTTTGCAGTTTTCGGCAACCCTTTATACTGCCTTTGGCCGACTACGTACAGCCGCCAATACGCCAATGAATTACGGGGGAAAAACAAAACGTGCGGTCTCGCCTTGCAAGACCGCACGTTTTGGGCTGTAAAACCATACCTTTTGGCGGGCGAAACGTATGGTTTCGCCCGCCAAAAGAGCCGCCTTATTTACACAGCAAATATCCCATTGATTATCAATGTTTTACCTACCACCAACATTTAAACCTTCACTGCGCATGAAAATGCCCGAATAGATGCGCCCGGAAGCCCTCCCCAGCCGGCGGGCGGAGAAGTATTGGTCGGCATGATGATAAGTACAGATGCCGCTATTGAAGATGTTCTCCGTCCGAACGCCCGCTTCCTGCAGTTGCATTTGGTTGCAGAGCGGCAAGTCAATGTGCCATTTGTCGTGGCGGGCGGCTATTTTGTCCATCTCGAAGCCCTCGGCTGCAAAGTGGCCGTAGACATCCTGCCCCACCTCGAAGGCGCGCAGCGAGATGCCGGGGCCAATGGCGGCCACCAAGTCTGACGGCCGTGAGCCATAAACGCGCCCCATCTCGGCCACCACACGCATGACAATGCGCCCCACGGTGCCTCGCCAGCCCGCATGCACGGCGGCCACGGCATGGCCAACGGGGTCGGCCAGAAGCACGGGGATGCAGTCGGCCGTGGAGACACCTACGCAAACATCGGGCAGACAGGTCATCACGGCATCCACTCCCTCAAGCAACGCGGCGCGGCGGGCAAGCGGCAAGGTGAGGAAATCGCCATCTATGGCGCGCACCCGCGTGCCATGCGTCTGATGAGGAATGATGATACGGTCGGCGGCAAGGCCAATCCTGCTCGCCAATCGCTGTCTGTTCTCGGCCACATCGGCGGGATTGTCGCCACAATAGGCGTTGACGTTCATTGCCGCATAGCTGCCCTTGCTCACTCCTCCCGCACGCGTGGTGGAGAAAGCAGTCACCCCCGAGGGCATCGAATAGCCAAGCAGGGGCACAGAGTCATGCCCGGGACGAAGCTCAATCGACATATTCGAAGTCTTCCAAGTCATCGGCATCATCGCCTTCGAGCAGCTCCGCTTCCTCTTCATCGAAGCCTTCGTCCTGATAGTCGGCCGCGTTGATGTCGCGATGCACGAGCGTATCCTCACTCATCACGCTTTGCAGCTTGTTGCTTTCTGCGTTAAGCTCACGCCAGAGGGTGTCTTTCAGCTCGCTGATGCCAAAGCCCGCAACAGCCGAGATGAACACCACGGGGAGATCGTCGGGCAGTGTCTCGGAAAGCATCTCTATGAGTTCCTCATCGAGCAAGTCGCTCTTGGTCACAGCCAGTACGCGGTGCTTCTGCAAAAGTTCGGGGTTGAAGTTGCGCAATTCGCCCAGCAGTATCTCATACTCACGCTTGATGTCGTCCGTGTCGCCCGGCACCATGAACAGCAGGAGCGAGTTGCGCTCAATGTGGCGCAGGAAACGGAGGCCAAGCCCCCTGCCCTCGCTTGCTCCTTCTATGATTCCGGGAATGTCGGCCATGACGAAACTCTGATTGTCGCGGTAGCTGACAATACCCAGAGATGGCTCCATCGTGGTGAAAGGATAGTTGGCTATCTTGGGCTTTGCGCTGGAAAGAGCCGACAAGAGCGTGGATTTTCCCGCGTTGGGAAATCCCACCAAGCCCACATCGGCCAAGAGTTTCAGCTCCATCACGACCGTCATTTCCTGCGCCGGCTCACCGGGCTGGGCGTAACGGGGCGCCTGATTGGTGGCCGTTCTGAACTGGAAGTTGCCCAGTCCGCCACGTCCTCCCTTGAGCAGGAGCACGGTTTGGCCATCGTAAGTAACATCGCAGAGGTACTTTCCCGTATCGGCGTTATACACAACCGTGCCGCATGGCACGTCAATATAGATGTCCTTGCCGTCCGTGCCGTGGCATTTGTCGCGACCGCCGTTGCCTCCATGCTCCGCGTAGATGTGCCTTTGGTAGCGCAGATGGAGCAATGTCCAGTAGTTGTGGTTGCCCCTCAGATAGATGCTTCCGCCCTTTCCGCCGTCGCCGCCATCGGGTCCGCCGTTCGGATTGTACTTCACGTGCCTCAAATGCATTGAGCCTTTGCCGCCTTTTCCTGACCGGCAGCGAATCTTCACATAGTCTACAAAATTTGATTCCATTGCTTTGGGATGTTCTTGGGGAATGGGATAGAGTGGATTTGTTTGCGTCTCAAACAGTGCATAATGGGTTTAATGGGCGCAAACGTCCATTAAACCCACCCGTTTCTTTAAAAACAGCAAGTCGCGGAAAAGCTTTGATTACTTCTCCTCAAGACCGTCGACGACCTCGCAAACACGATTGAAGATGTCGTCGATGCTGCCCAGGCCCTCCACATGATGGTGGATGCCCTCATTGCCATACCAATCGATGAGCGGCGCCGTCTGCGTGTGGTAGACGGTGAGGCGCTTCTTGATGGTCTCCTCGTTGTCATCGCTGCGCCCGGCCTGCTGTCCGCGGAGCAACAAACGCTTGGTCAGCTCGTCCTCGGGCACAAACAGCTCGATCATTGCCGCAACCTCATGGCCACGGGAGGCGAGCATCTTCTTCAAAGCCTCAGCCTGCGCGATGGTGCGGGGGAAGCCATCGAAGATAACACCTTTGTGGCTCTTGCCGAAACCATCGTACTCGCCAGCAAGGATGTCCACCATCAGCTCATCGGGGATGAGCTGACCCTGCTCAATATATCCCTTGGCGGTCTTGCCAAGCTCAGTTCCAGCCTTGATTTCGTTGCGCAACACATCGCCCGTGGAGATGTGGCCAAGGCCGTATTTCTCAATCAGCTTGTCGCTTTGCGTGCCTTTTCCTGCGCCAGGCGCGCCAAAAATTACGATATTCTTCATTTTCTTACGGTATAAACTCTTTATCAATGATTGTCCACAAGCGTGTAAATGTCACGCAGGCCACGCCCCAACTGGTCGTAATCAAGGCCATAGCCCAGTATGAAATCGTTGGGGATGCGTATGGCGGCATACTCCACGTCGAGTGGCACCGTCAGTTTGCCCGGCTTGAGCAGCAGCGTGCAGATGTGAATGCTTGCGGGATGCTGTTGCTCCAGCGTAGCAATCATCTCCTTCATCGTCCGCCCCGTGTCCACAATATCCTCAAGAATGATGACATTACGGCCGCGAATATCGGTGTTCAAGCCGATAACCTCCTTCACTTTGCCCGTGGAGTCGGTGCCCTCATAGGACTGAAGGCGCACGAAAGATATCTCGTTGGGTATCGTAATGCAGCGAATCAAGTCTGCTGCGAAAACAAACGCGCCGTTGAGTACGGCCAAAAACACGGGATCTTTGCCTCGCATATCATGGTTTATGCGGTCGGCAATGGCGCGGACACGCCTCTGAATCTCCGCTTCAGGAATGGAAACCTCAAAGGTTTTGTCCTTAATTGTTACTCTGCTCATGACATTGCATTGTTTATTTTCCGCAAAATTACGAAAAATATAGCAAATAAGCCACGCCCACTCTGATTATTTTTGTAATTTTGCATCATTATGAAGATTTTCACGAGTGCCCAATTGCGTGACTTGGACAAATATACGATCGACCAAGAGCAAATCAAGTCGATAGACCTAATGGAGCGTTCGGCCAAAGTTCTTACGATGGCCATCGCCGAGGAGTGGACCGACCGCACGCCGGTGGTGGTGTTTGCCGGGCCAGGCAACAACGGTGGCGATGCGCTGGCTGTGGCGCGGATGCTGCTGGAGCGCGGCTATCAGGTCAAGGCCTACCTTTTCAACACCTCCGGCCGAATCTCCGCCGACTGCTCCACCAACCTCTCGCGGCTTCGCGACGGCATTCACGCGGAGGCACTCGTAGAGGTGACCACCCAGTTCGACCCGCCCGAGCTGCCCAAAGGCACACTCGTGGTGGACGGCCTCTTCGGTTCGGGGCTCAACAAGCCGCTCACCGGCGGATTCGCATCGCTGGTGAAGTACATCAACCAGTGCGAGGCCACCGTTGTAAGCATTGATATGCCTTCGGGACTGATGGCCGAAGACAATACGTATAATGTACGCGCGAACGTAATACAGGCCGACTTGACGCTGACGCTCCACCAACGCAAGCTCTCTTTCTTCCTTGCCGACAACCAGCAGTTCATCGGCCGCGTGCGCGTGCTCGACATCCGTCTGAGCCAAGACTACATTACGCAAGCCAGCACGCAGTATGCCATGGCCAACGAGGAAGCCATCAGAGTGCGGATGCGCCACCGCGATGACTTCGCCAACAAGGGCACAATGGGCAAACCCGTGCTCATTGCCGGAAGCTACGGCATGGCCGGTGCGGCGATACTGGCCTCACGAGCCTGCCTGCGCTCTGGTGCGGGAAAGCTGACCGTGGTCACGCCCCGCCTCAACTATGCCATCATGCAGATGAGCGTGCCCGAAGCCGTACTCCAGATGGACGCCGACGATGCGGCGTTCTCCGAATCCATCGACACCAGCGGCTATGACGCCATGGCCATCGGACCGGGCATAGGGCAGCAGGAGAGCACCGCCATAGCCATGATTACGCAGATACGGCGCACAACGTGCCCCATCGTGGCCGATGCCGATGCGCTCAACATACTCGCAAGCCACCGCACGTGGATGCAGCAGCTGCCCAAGAACATGATCATCACGCCCCATCCGCGCGAGCTTGACCGTCTGCTCGGCTCCACACCCGACAACGACTACCAGCGACTGAGGCACGCCATGGAGACGGCGCAGAGCCTGCACGCCTACATCATACTGAAAGGACACTACAGCGCACTCTGTATGCCCGATGGAAAAGTGGTGTTTAACACCACGGGCAACAGCGGAATGGCCACCGCAGGCAGCGGCGACGTGCTCACGGGAATCATCCTCGGCCTGCTGGCACGGGGATACAGTCAGGCCGATGCGGCCATGACGGGAATGTACTTGCACGGTTTGGCGGGCGACTTGGCCGCAAAGGCGGTGGGAAAGGAAAGTCTCATTGCAAGCGACATCATCAACCACCTGCCGCAGGCTTTCCTCAAAGTGACGGAATAACCCCGCCGCGCGGGCAAAGCACGCAAAGAGAAGGCAAAGACAGCAAAAAACATCACGCCATACGGGCGCGGCCGAAAGGTCGCGCCC
>CAZASQ010000009.1:0-12664 GCA_964487905.1 uncultured Prevotella sp.
TTGAAAACCGTCGTACCGAGAGGTACCGGGGGTTCGAATCCCTCTCTCTCCGCAATAAACCTTGATTATCAAGGTTTTACGAAAAATGTATATGGTTTGTACATAAAATCGCCCGAAATCGTCAGACTTCGGGCGATTTTCGTTTGTTATTTAATTTTTCCGTGTGGCTTAAATCTCCTGCGTGTTGTTGAGGTCGAAATTCCTTGACGAACTCCTTAACTTGCGCATCGGTCAGTTTGTCTACAAGGGCTTTCGCCTCCTCCTCGGTCGTGCATTGTAACGCCAGCGAGCGTGCCAATTGCGTAAGACCGTCCTTTCGCACGCCTACGAATTGTGCCAATAGTAGTGCGAGAATCGTTTCTTTCATGCTGTGTTCAAATCTAATTGTTAATACAAATCAAGCACAAATTTAGCTTGTTTCATCATAATACACGCGCGGGGTGCGCGCCAACTTATGCTTTACTTATCCACATTTGGCAGGGGAAGCGCGGAGGACGGGAAATAAATACATCTTCTTGGTGGATTGTTCGGGGAAAACATTATCTTTGCAGTGGTAAACCGTAAATGGTATGATTGTAAAATCATTATAATTACTGCGTTATGGTTATTTAGTATATAAACAGAAAGGAAGAAGAAAGTTATGAACAAACATTCTATGGCTGCCGCCTTTGCCTTGATAGGGCTTGGGCTTTCCACCCTTCTTGCTGGCGTAAGTACCACATCAATCATCATTGGCATCGGCTTTGGTATTTTTGCCGGGTATTTCTTCGCGGGGCTGCTCATGTCCAAGGGGACAATGCTAAAGGAAGACTTCATAGCAATGGGCGAACTCTGGGGAAAGACTTTCAACGAGATAAGACAGGAGGTGGGCGAACCGAAAGCCATTGTGCCTTGCACCGCCGCCGAAACTGGGCGACCGGGAACGTTATGCACTTGGGAACACATCCCATATAGCATCACACTGCTTTTCGATGAAAATATGGTGTGCCTTGGAGTAAACAGGGAAATCAGTGCCTAAAGCACCCGTTTTCGCGCTTGCACCACTTTAAGTAGTTTTTAATAGCCACAAATGGCATTTAACGCAATGTTTTCCTTGCCCATTGCCTCCCATCGGTGGGGCGTTGCACCATCTCTTAACCCACCATCAGAAAACACGTGCAAAATTATCAGTAAAAGGACGGCATGGTGCTTCGCATGATATTTGGATGAACCCCAAGACAGGGGAGAGGACAAGCGTACCGAGGCATGGAAGCAAGGAAATCAAGGAAAAAAACGCAAAGTTTATTCTTGAAGACCTTCTGAATGAGTAAAAGAGAGCCGCCAGCTTTCGTGGATGGCGATGTCTCTTAACTGAATGGACACGGGGGTGATTGAACTTTTTAATTTGTAAACGAGATGGAAAAGGTAATTGCAAAAGTAGAGCGAGAGGTAGGCGAAAAAAACTTCTCCTGCTACATGAAAGTGGAAAGTGTCAATGCTGGGGTGTTTGGTATAGGCAATACAGCAAGTGCAGCAATTGCCGATATGCTTCAAGGCTGGAAGGACACCAAGGCGGACTTAAAAGAGGACGGTGTAGAGGTTGCCCAAATTGAGATTGAATACTCCTTTGATATTGGGGCGTTGTTCAACTACTACGACTTTATCAATGTCGCTGGCGTGTCAAGGGAAATAGGCATCAGTTCGGCCGTTATGCGCCAATATGCCACTGGTGCGAGGAAACCGATCCAAAAGCGAAAGGAGCAAATTGTGAAAGGCATCAAGTTGCTAGCCAAAAGATTGGAAAAAGCGAGCGTCCATTGATAGAGTATTGAATGCTTCGTGCTTCAATAATAAATGAACTCTTTGAGCCGTCTGCATGCGAATGTGGGCGGCTTCTGTTCGAATCAATACGAACAGAAGCGAACAAAAAGGATTTTATCAAAAAAATCAATGAAAATTTGGACGCACGAGAAAATGTTCATGCCTTTGCGGTGTTCAACATTTCAAAGGGCGGTGGATGAACCGCAAACATAATCCGTTGGTGGTATTTTTATACCCCATCGGTTAATAGACATATCGGCGTTGTACCCCCGTGGAAATCTGTAATGGAAATACTGCCATTGAATGGTGAAGGACAACGGGAAAGGCGATGCCGTTTTTCATTGCCTATAATCTTTCAAAAGTCCTTCAATGAAAGAGATTAAGATTTTTGAGAATGCCCAGTTTGGGCAAATCCGTACATCGGTAACGGAACAAGGCGAGCCATTGTTTTGCCTTGCCGATGTGTGCAAGGCGTTAGAACTGAATGGTGGCGCACGAAATGTAAAGTCAAGACTTTCCACAAAGGGTGTTGTTAGTATCAACACCCCTACCAATGGCGGCAAGCAACTAATGAGCTTCATCACCGAGCGAACATGTACAAGTGCATCTTCCTGTCCCGGAAGAAGGAAGCGGAAGCGTTTCAAGATTGGGTATGTTCGGATGTCTTGCCCAGCATCCGCAAGAACGGCGGCTACATGGTCGCCCGAGTGGACGACACGCCTGAGTTGATAATGGCAAGGGCGTTGCAAGTAGCTCAATCAACAATTGAAAGGCACGCCAAGCAGCTTGAAGCCGCCCAAGCCACCATCACCAGCCAAAGCCAGCCGCTCAAAGAGCAAGCCCCCAAGGTTGAGTACACCGATAACGTGCTGAAGTCCGTCAACACTTACACCAGCACGCAAATGGCAAAGGAGCTTGACCTGTGTACCGCCGAACAGCTGCACGGCATGTTGAAGGGCTGGGGCATGATGATACGCCAAAGCGGCCAATGGCTGCTTGCCGCCAAGTATTGCGGCCAAGGCTACACCAAGGCAAGAACAAGCACATACACACGCTCTGACGGTTCGCAAGGAACAAATACTATCACTGTGTGGACAGAACTCGGACGATGGTTCTTACATCAACTAATGTCAAAGAAAGGAGGCAAGGCATGACACCGAGCAAGGATTTGACCATCAGCGAAAGTACCGGGCGTTTCATTGACATACTCCGCAAATACAATGAATTGTATTCGGATGTGTTTTCCGCCCTTGAACTGACATTCAGCGAAAGCGATTGTCTTAACATCATCAATTCGGGCTTCTATGCCGAATACAAGGCATTGGAAAGCCGCTTGAAGGAATTGACGATGCAAAGCATCACGAACAACATCGGGCGTGAAGCCCCGTCCGAGATATAACCCGGTAGCCGCCGACATGGGGATGCGCAATAAGTATTTGAAAACTTGCGCATCCTCATTGGTGGCTTTCTGTTATAAATAGAGTATCTTTGCAACCAAAACATCGCAACAATGGAAAGAACGAAA
The DNA here is from genome assembly GCA_964487905.1 of uncultured Prevotella sp. Taxonomy (GTDB): domain Bacteria; phylum Bacteroidota; class Bacteroidia; order Bacteroidales; family Bacteroidaceae; genus Prevotella. The sequence goes on from CAZASQ010000009.1 coordinate 3,326, forward strand.
CGAATAAGGCTATCCAAGGACGCAAAGTTTGTCTTGCGCCTTTTGAACAATAGGCAATATACTTGCCCAAAGGCGACCCCATTCGCCGTGTTCAATGACGGCGCACATGAGTTGGAAAGCAACCATCTTGCCATCTGCTTTGAGGAAGAAGGCGGCAACGTGGAAATCGCCCGGCTTACGGATGCCGGAAAATTGTACATATCACAAAACCCCGACTTGCGCAACCCGGTTGATTGGAAATGGGTAATCACCACCATTATTGCCACAATAACCGCAATCGGCACAATCCTTATGGTGATAGTGGGATGCAAGGTGCTAAATCATTAAAGTACATCATATTATGACAATAGATAGATATTTTGAACTTCAAGACAAACTTCTTTGCCTTGAAAACGCATTGAAACATTACGGTATGAAAGATGAAGCGAAAGCCGCCATATATTTATGGGAAGACTTGTTCGACATCGTGGATAAAGAAGACACCAAGCACGTTGAACAACGATGCTTGGACTTTTTGGCAAAGTACAAGCACGTTCGGGATAAGTTCAACAAAGAATGTGTTTAGCCTTTCTTCTCATACTTGTATGTAAAGCCAAATTCTTTTGCCAATTGTTTCATTGTAAGATGTTGGATGATATTCTTTGCATGGTGCTTCATTAATGAAGCACCATATTTTTCCATGATTTCACGATGAACTTCACGATACCTTTTTCGCACCATTTCTGCATCCACACGCCATCCGTTGTTCGGTCTTTCAATCGAATATCGGTAATATGGTGCTTCTGCAACAATACCCCTTGTGTTGCATCTTATTGCTTCATAGACATCATCAGAACTTAATGAAAAGCCAAGTCGTAACACGCCCGTTTCGCCTTTCCCGGTAGGATGGTTGTGTGTGATTGTGGCATTTGCAATTTTCTTTGCCGTTTCGTCATCAAAGAACACGTTGAACGACACGCCATCAGTTTCAAGTATGGAAACGCCCTTTGAGTTTAGGACAACCATCTTTTCACGTTCTTGCCTAACAAGTTTCTTTCTTGTCTTGTTGATGGCTGCTTCCAATTTCGTTTCGCTCAACACATGAACACCTTCCATTGCCGCAATAGGGTTTACGCCAATCTTGGCTTCAACCTTTGCCATCAGTTCTTCCATTAACTCCTTGGTATAACCGACAACGCCATTGCGCCCTCTGCCCATCCACCGGGCAACCGCTTCCGCAAAGTATTCTTGTTCATCGGTGCTTGCGTAATAGCCAAGCACTTCATTCATTTCGTTGAACCCGTTTCTTGTTATCGCAGCTTTGCCGAAAGCCTTTGTCGTGGATGAACGCATTCCATAAAGTCCATAAAGTTTGTGTCCAAGTTCATGGTCTATTGTTGCACGGACAACATCATCAATACCTTCATAATGGGTGTACTTGATGCCTTTTCTTTCCCATGACTGCACCGCCTTCATTACTCTTTCGGGGTTCATCCTTGAAAGGTTGAAATTCAATTCGTTGAACTCCGTCCATGATGCGCTTGCCTTTTTGCTTGCACAAACGCCAACGTTCTTGAACTTAGAAATTCCGAATTGTTTCATTCGTTCCGCAACTTGGTTGATGATTTGGTTCACCATCGGCAAATCCTTTTTCTTTATAGGCAAAGTACATCCATCCGTAATGTTCGCCGTGATGAAAATCAATCGCTTCTTGTGGTGTCTTGGCTTCAAATTGCGTTGGCTGCTGAACTTGTTCCGTGGTTGTTTCGGGTTGGGTGGTGCTTTGCGGTGTCGTTACAATTGGCTTCACCGCCGGAACAACCGGGATGGAAATCTTCAATCCATCGGCAAGGTTGCCGTTCTTGAAATTATCCCGAATGAAATACGGCGTTGAACTCCAGTCCTTTTGAATATCCTTGTGCGCATCCACCCATTCATTGAAGCCATCCGGCATCTTGTCAATTGTTTCGGGCGAAATATACTTCTTTGCGGTCGTTCCGTTCAAAGCTGCCTTCAATCGGTTCACCCGGTCGTTACGCCTATCTTCCGAATAGAAATCTTCCATAATGGGGATGGCGAAACACATACATTGAGGATGCCACCCCACAAACTTGAATGTCTTGGGGTAACGCCCGACCAACTTTGCACAAGTGGAACACTTGCAAAGTGGTTCGTGGTTTGACTGCATGATTTCAAAGCCAACCACAAAATCAAGGGCTTGCCATCGTTGATAATCACTTTCCCGATACGCCATGTTGATTTCCGACCGGGTAAGGCGCATCGCATTCTTGTAGGATGAACGATAAACGCCTTGTCCCGGATGAAAGGCTTGCGCCGCCTTAGACAATACAAGATTTCCCCTTTTGTCCCGGACACGGCGGAAAAGTCGGTTCGGGTCTTTTAGGTTTTGGCGTACGTCACGGGACGGTTGCTGCGCCGAACGCCCCCTCGCCCAGTCCCACGTCAAGGGCGTGCTCTATCTGCTCGCGAAACCGCTCCGTGTACTTGAACACGCGCTGCGAAAGCGTCATCCCCGCCACTTTCCGCTTTTGGAAAGCCGCCAGCGCATCAAGCTGCTTGTCCATCATCTTTTTTAGCTCTGACTTCTTCAGCTTTGACGTGTTGAAAATAGAATTGACGAACGCATCGTTTTTCTTGCAGGAGAACAGCCACTGCTTGCGCGCCCCTGTCTCCACAACCGTTTGCACGTTCCTTGTAAGGGATGCCACGATGGTTTGCATGGCCGCATTGACCTTAGGGTAATCGTCAAACGCGAAAGGCTTGTCGGGATTGAATTCCGTCTTGCTTGCGGCTTTTGCAATCTCGGTGGTCGCCACATAAAATAGCTTGTCGACGGCCTTTGCATACTGTTCGGTGGTACGATAATGCGTCAAGTCGAAATCCTTGATGGAAATTTAGTCCCTTGATGAATGCAGGGCGGCAACGCGTATAGCCCTCTCTCCGTAAGAGAATGTAACAAAATGCTTATGAAGAGCTGCAAGGATATGGAAAAGACTCAACTGACAATGGCGTTCAGTGAATTGATAATTCTCTCACGTTCTCCGCTTCCTTTTGTTGAAAGGCGCAAGAGGGGCAATCCGTAATTAGAGAGAATGTGGTCTTTCATTAAATCGCGTTGATGTTGTTCTGTCTCATCGTGGTGGTAAGAATATCCGTCCGTTTCAATGGCAAGGATGGGTAGTTTGCTTACTTTGTTGATGATGAGAAAGTCAAGATGGGTGCTGTAATTTGCAGCGTATTTCATTTCTTCGACAGACATCAGCGAGGTGTCTTTTACCACTTGACGCAACGGAATATGACACAGTACTTTCATGCAACTGTAGGCGGGGGTTGATTTCAGCACATCGTTTATCAAGGCATACGTTAAGTTTTCAGAATCGTACTTTGATATTTGAGGGTGACTTTCTATGAACGCCATTCGCTGCTCTGTGTATTGTTCATAGAGGTAGTCGAAAATGGATGCCAGCTTGCTCTCCATTACCGTACAGTTATTGTAGGCAATATAGTCAAGTAAATCCATAATATTGCCATGCAGCTCCTGTTCGTTTCCTGTCATAATGAGGCAGAATTTCGTCTTTGCTCTCGATACGGCCACATTCAGCATTTTGGCATCATCGGCAAACTCCGAAATTTGGTTGTCCACCACGCTCATGATGATGGTGTCTTCCTCACGACCTTGATACTTATGTATTGTGCCAGCCTTCACATCGCTCAGTTGACGGTTGAATGCATCTACCTGATTGTTGTAGGGCGTAACAATGCCAATGCTGCCAGCATCTTTCAATGTCGGCAACACCTCCTCTTTCACCACGTCAATCTCACGCTGATTGAAATGATTGGTGGCATGATTTCCTTTGGCTGTTCTGATGGCAGACAACACTTCCTCTTCTCCCTTGTCCTCCGTCATAACCAACAGATTGCCGCCATAGAATTTCTGGTTGCAGAAGTTGATGATGCGCGGATGACAGCGGTAATGTTCGCGTAGCATAGTCTCTGTTACATTCGGGATAACCTTCAGTACCGACTCCAAGAGACTGTATTTTGCGCAATTGTAACCTTCGGCAATGCGGTACGGTTTGGCTATTGCTTGCAGTCTTATCTTGTCCTCTTCTGTCTCAACATTAGGCAACTGCTTAGTATCACCTACGATGACGGCATTTCTGGCGCAAGTAAGGGCCAATGTGCCTGTGTCGGACGAAACTTGCGAAGCTTCATCCATGATAAGATAATCATACGGCTGCTCTCCCATTATGCATGTTCTTGCCGAAAAAGTTGTACTGAGCACGACGGGATATTGTTTCAGAAATTCTTTTCCTTGGCGATGCATGTCTTTAATGTCAATAAGAGGTGTCCTTTCTTCTTTGTATTTGTCGTGTAAGGTAGCCTTGAACAGTATCCATGAATTGTCAGTGAGCGTCTTTGTTAAAGTATCAGTGTTGTAGAGGTGTAACTGTTGTTCTTTGTCCGCTATTTCAGTTTCCAATTCTCTATGGCGGTTGGCATAGTATAGTGACTGAAGTTCCGTAATCAATGGATGTAGGTTGGTCGCATCGAAGCTATGTTGTATGTGCCATTTGTACTTGCACATCAGTTTCATCCACCACAACTTGATGCGCTGGAAGAAACTTTGTTGCTTCATGTCTGCACCATCAACAATGGATTGGAGCTTCGCCCACAGCCAAATCACTTGGGCGGAAGTTGCCTTGCGATATTCTTCCTTATTCTGCGAAATCCCTTGTTCGATGCAGAAATGCTTCCATTCCAATTCTACTGCTTGTAGTTCCTGTCGCAGTTCTGCAAGTCTGTTCTGCAACGCATACACCAAGTCCAGTCTCTTAAGCACATCATGCAATGCTTCCTTTGCCTTGATGCTATCTTGGGGAGGCAAGTTCCATGTCTTTAATTCCGTAGGCAAAGCTGGTTGGTTGGCTATGAAAAGTGTCTTGTTTTCTTTGCTTCCCAAAGGAGCAACGATAAACGATACGCCATACTTCTCCAATTTTTCTTGCACATTATATGTGGCGGAGTTATTGTTTGACACCACCATGACAGTTTTGCCTTGCCTGACGATATTGGCAATGATGTTCAAAATAGTTTGCGTCTTGCCTGTACCCGGTGGGCCTTGTATCACACTTATCTGATGCTCAAAGGCTTTGGCTACTGCAACTTTCTGGCTGGCATTGCAGCCAAAAGGATAAATCAAGTCTTTGTGGAGTAGTTTCTTTGGCTTATTGTCTGTGGGGTTGAGGTAACAGGCTGCTGCCAATTCCTTGCCAATGAAGACCACACTGTTATATATTTGCGACAAAGTACCCTCAGAGTTTTGTTCGTTCTTGCCAATAGGGTTAATGGTTGCCACGTCTTTCATATAGCAGAAAACGTCTTTGCTGGTGGTTTCTTGCAAGCAAGACTGCATGACGGTTATTCTTCCCTTGCTGTCATCCAGTATAAAGCCGTTGTTGTAGATGATTCTCCAGCAGGGACGCCCGGCATTGTCAAATTTCCAAATCTCTCTGATGTCACTCCTTAAAGTGCCATCTACGAAAACCTTACAATGTGAAGGGTTGTTCCATTCGGGATTGCTGAGCCAAGTCACTTTGTTGTAGCCATAGTTATAAGTGCGTCCGTTATTCTTGAAACGTACGTTATAACCATTGCTCCCATTCCTTTGTATGAGGTCAATTTGCAAAGTCTTTGGTTCTCCGTTAAGAAGAATGAAATGTCGCGACAAGTCCATACTTTTTACATTATAGGTTTTCAATGATTTTGAAATCGTCCTTTATGCTCCATGAGCCGTAAGACCATCCTTCTTTGTGCTGGGTGATATTCAATATATCTTTTATCAAAGGATGGATTTCCTTTCTTGTTCTTGAAGGGCTTTGGTAGCTTTTGTATGCAAAAGTAACTCAAAACTTGGATTAAGCAAAATATTGTGCTTAATATGTTGGATTGCTTAATATAAAATAAATGTGAGTTTGTTGGATTTATCTATTTTGCAATACCTATTGTTTTGCGTTGCAATAGCATAGGTTTTACGATGCAAAACGTACGCTTTTACCGTGCAAAACCTATGCTATTGCAACGCAAAACTGATTATATCGTTTTTTGACGGAATTATTCTTATAAAAACAGAACGTGGAAAACGAAACAGCCGCTCAGTAGGATTACTGAACGGCTGCTGAAATATAAAGAATACAGAAAAACTACTTTGCGATGTGCTTTTTGCCTTTCGTGATGTATATGCCTTTGTAGTTTTTGCTTACACGATGACCCGAGAGGTCATAGCGTGGTGCATTTTGGTCAGCATTTTGGTCATTAGCACTTACTTCAACGATACCATCGGCAGTGGTAATTTCGGCTTCGTTAGAGAACTTGGCCTCGCCTTTGTCGTACACTGCAGTTACGTGGTAGCGGTGTGCGCCGCCCATTGTGTCGGTAAACTTGGTGTCCTTTACGGGTACATCGTTCACCTTAACGCCATCGCGGTAGATGTTGTAGCCCATCAGCGTAAGGTCTTGAGCGGCCGTAGAGTCGGGCAAGAAGTTTATGTCGTCTATGAGTGTAGCGTAACCATCGGCACTTGATGCTACGATAGCAAAGTATTTGGTCCCTTCGGGCAGGTTATACTCTTCTTCTGTCCATGCTTCAGGCACAACGTGCTTCTCTTCGAGCATTACGAAGTCGGAACGATTAAAGCCTGTGGTAGAGTACATTACGCTGTAGGTTTCCTTGCTGGTACCCTTGAAAGCCTTAGACCAGAACGATACAGTCTGTGCTTTGCCTGGCAATTCGGGCGATACCAACCAGTTTTCGGTGGTGGCATAAGGTGCTCCGAACGAGATTAGCACCTTGTCGCCAGTGTGCCCTTTCCATGCAGAACTGCTGGCAGGAGTGGTTTTGGCATAGTTGAATACGGTCCAAGCCTGACGGTCGCCCATTCCGGGGAAGGAGGTTTCGTTAAATCCGTAAACGGTGTGGGAGTCTACGTCGTAGAGCAGCCAGTCGCCAATATTCGTGTTTGTGAAGTCTGGATATGTCTCAAAGCTTTCCACTATGCGTTGGTCTTCGGTGCGTGGAGCATCGGGAATGTTCCATGCGAGTGTGTTCCGTGTGCCTGCAGTAGCTTTCAAATCCTTTGCTGTTGGGTAAGAAGGGAACTTCACTGCTACCGTAACGGTGTCGGTGGTATTGTTGTCCAAATTTTCATCGCCCTCTACTTCGACCTTTGCATAGAGCTGTGCTGTATCGGCGAAAGTGCGCTGTGGGATGAAGGTTACGGTGTTCTGAACCGTTTTGCCTGCTGCCACGGCTGCGCCCTTTGTGCTTGCGAGCTGTTCTCTTCCGTTGTAAACAGTTACGGTATAGTTATCGGCAGACATTGTTCCGTAGTTGGTAACGTCAACGATTATGGCGGCTTTGTTGTCTACGCGCAAACGTCCCGGAGCCTCTTTCATCTTTATTTCCAAGTCGTTTGTCTTGCGGTCGAAAATGTTAATGTTATCCAAGTAGAGATTACTCGTCTCGGTTGAGCCTTTGCAATCGAAGGCAATCTGAATGAATTTGCTGCCTACGAACTTCTTCAAAGGCAACTCTACCTTTATCCATTCGCGGAGTTCCACTTCCTGCAGGTTGATGGATGCGATGGTGTCAGCCACACCGTAGTCTTTCGATATCCATACTTTAAACACGTCTTCAGAGTTTTGGTGGGTCTTGTAATAGAAAGAAAGCACTGGGTCTTTTGCCTTGCCAAGGTCAATCAAGCCACTCTCCAATACTGACCATTCGCCGACAAACTTCGGTGTAAAGCCGATGAAGCCACGGTCGCCGTCCTGAGAATAGTTGGAGTCATCGTAGAATAGAGTCCAGCGATCAAGCTTGCCGTAGTCGATAAACCAGAAGTTAGAGAGTTTGCCGTTGGCAAACGATTCCTTCACAGGCAGGGTGTAAGGCTTTCCTGTTACAATTACGTTAGAGTAGGTGCGCTTGCTTTCGCCTGCTTCGTTTACGGCAGCAATGTTGTAAACCAGTGCTTCCTGAATGTCTTGAACAGGCGGTGTGTCTTCGTAGCTGCTGGCTTTGATGCCCTTTGCCACCTCTACGGTCTTGGCACGTTTCAGTGTATAAGTGATGGTTTCGGGGTTCACGTATTCATCGTTGGCACCTTTGGTTACTGTGTTCCACTTTAACAGAGCCTTTCCTTCGTTGTAGATGAGACTTAATTTACTCACTGCCGCAGGCACATCTATGCCAATAAAGGCTGAAACCTCTACGGCTTCACCCTCGCCTTCATCGCTGACCGGAACAATACGATAGGTGTTGATGCCGTTCGGAATATTAGTGTCGGTGAAGCCCAAGGCAGCACCCGGTGCAGGGGTGTCGAAGGTTTTCACAAGCTCTTCGCCACGATATACTTCTATCTTTGTGAGCTTTGTAAGTGCTTTGCCACCCATGTCCTTTGTGGGTGCAGTAAAGGTTATCACCGCCGAGTGGCCTCCGTTGGTAGCAGGTACTATCTTAACGTCAGTTACGGCAGCAGGTGCGCTTTCGCCCAACATCTCTTTCAGTTCTATGTTGTAGATGCTGAAACCTCCCGCTTCGAGTTGCATCTCGGTATTGAAGTGCCACCCAATATAGTATTCGCCATCGGCATCAATGCTGAACACCACCTTTACGGTTGCTTTTTCAATAAAGTCTGCGGGTGCAACAGTCTTGGCAGCGATGGTGTTTTTCATCGCTGCAGCAGTTCTGTCAGTACCCAATTTCACTTCGTAAGATTCTTGTGCGTAGTTCGTTTCGCCGCTAACCGTGTATGCAAGCTCGTACGACTTGCCTGCTTTCAGCTTAAGAGCAGGGCTTACCAACCAGTCGTCGGCGTCCTGCGTGCGCACGCAATAAGCCGTGCAGGCGTTCTTGTCATACTTAAAGGTTTGCTCGTCATCGTTCGCATCGAGCACTGTAAAGCGTTCAAAAGCCTGTTCGCTGTCAAAGTTTTCCGACCAGGGCAGCTTCATGTTCTGTGCTTGTAGCACCAACGGCAGTATCAGTAAGGCTGCTAAAGTACTTCTTCTCATTTTCTGTAGATTTAATATTAATAGATTAAAGTGTCGTGGCAAAGGTATATTGTTTTTTCTAATAAATAGCAATAATACAGAAAAATATTGATATAGGATGAATTTTTCCCGATAAACCTTGTTTCTTTATTTTATCTTCTATAGGTAAAGCTTAAAACTATATTATACAGGTGTCGGTTTTCAAGCTTTCGATGTGAAGTTTATTGCTAATGTTTTATTGCCAAATGATATTGGATTCGGCAAAAGGATGTGCTGATTTTGTAGAAAT
>CAZASQ010000009.1:12764-60806 GCA_964487905.1 uncultured Prevotella sp.
TTTATTGCCAAATGATATTGGATTCGGCAAAAGGATGTGCTGATTTTGTAGAAATGGAAAAAAAGAAAATGAATTCTGTGGGAACATATCCCTAATGTTACCCTTGTAGGGGCAGTAACGGATGTTGGCTTGGCATCTATGAGCGCGGGGGATGGCGGACGCGAAAAGGCGATGGGAAACAAAGAAAGGAAAGGGCGCGCAGCGCGTCAACCCTTTCCTTTCTTGCAGCTATGTTGTATGTTTATTGGTTATTTGTCGGTTTCGTGCTTCTCGACTTTAAATTCCAATTGGGCATTTTCATCGGTCTTGTCTATCAAGATGGTGTCGCCCTCTTGCAGTTCTCCGCCAAGGATCCGCTCGCTCAGTCCGTCCTCAATGTAATTCTGGATGGCGCGCTTCAGCGGACGTGCGCCAAATTGCACATCGTAGCCCTTTGTGGCAACAAACTCCTTGGCCTTGTCGCTTATTTGGAGTGTGTATCCAAGTTCGTTGACGCGCTTATGCAGTCCGCTCAACTCAATATCAATAATGCGTTTGATGGCATTGAGGTCGAGTTGGTCGAATGTGATGATCTCGTCCAGACGGTTCAGGAACTCGGGGGAGAACTGGCGGCTCAGACTTTTTTGGATGATGGAGCGTGCGTACTCCTTGTCCTTGTCATCGTGTGCGTAGTTTCCCGCGTTTCCGGCTGTGAATCCAATACCGCGACCGAACTCTTTGAGCTGGCGTGTGCCCGCGTTGGAAGTCATGATAATTACTGTGTTGCGGAAGTCTATCAACCTGCCGTTGCCATCGGTGAGCCTTCCTTCATCGAGTACTTGCAGCAAGAGATTGAACACATTGCCGTGAGCTTTCTCTATTTCATCAAGCAGCACGATGGAGTAGGGGTGGCGGCGCACGCGCTCGGTGAGCTGTCCGCCTTCCTCATAGCCTACATAGCCCGGAGGCGCGCCAACGAGGCGGGAGGTGTTGAAACTCTCCGTAAACTCGCTCATGTCGATGCGGATAAGTGCATCGGACGAGCCGAACATGTATTCGGCAAGTTTCTTGGCGAGGTAGGTTTTGCCTACGCCCGTTGGACCAAGGAACATGAATGCACCAATGGGGTGGTTCTGCTCTTTCAGTCCCACGCGGTTGCGCTGTATGGCTCGCACCATCTTGTCGATGGCGTTGTCCTGTGCAATGACTTCGTGTTTCAGTTCCGTGCCCATATTACGCAGACGAATGCCCTCGGCTTGCTGCATCCTTTGCACGGGAACGCCTGTCATCATCGACACAACGTCTGCCACATTGTCCTCTGTGACAGTCTTGCGCTCGCCCATTTCGCCTTCTGTCCAGCGTTGTTGCGCCTCGTTCAGTTTGCGTTCTATTTCCAGTTGCTGGTCGCGGAAGCCCGCTGCCAGCTCGTAGTTCTGGTTCTTTACGGCATCCTGCTTCTTGGTCTTTATCTCTTCGGATTGTTTTTGGAGGTCGACAATCTCTTTGGGCACTTCGGCGTGCTGCAAATGGATGTGCGAACCCACCTCATCAAGCACGTCAATGGCCTTGTCGGGGAAGAAGCGATCGGTGACGTAACGGTCGGTGAGCTTGACTATTTGGGTGAGAACCTCATCGGGATAGCTCACTTGGTGGTGGTGCTCGTATCTGTCTTTGATGTTATGGAGAATCCGTAGGGTCTCCTCCGTTGTAGTGGCTTCCACCATCACCTTTTGGAAACGTCGCTCCAATGCTCCGTCTTTCTCGATGGAGTTGCGATATTCATCAAGCGTTGTCGCGCCAATGCATTGGATGGTTCCCCGTGCAAGTGCGGGCTTGAGTATGTTGGCGGCATCCATGGTTCCGGCTGCCGAGCCTGCGCCAATGATGGTGTGAATCTCATCGATGAATATGATGATGTCGGGATTGCGCTCTATTTCCTTGATGATGGCGCGGATTCGCTCCTCAAACTGTCCACGGTATTTTGTTCCCGCGACTATGCCTGTCATGTCAAGGGCAATCAGTCGCTTGTTGAACAGCATCGGTGATGTTTGCCGCTTCACAATCATTTGTGCCAGTCCCTCAACAATGGCACTCTTTCCCACGCCCGGTTCGCCAATGAGTATGGGGTTGTTTTTCTTTCTCCTTCCCAAGATTTCGCTTACGCGCATGATTTCGCGCTCGCGTCCCACAACGGGGTCGAGCTTTCCTTCGGTGGCGGCAGCTGTGAGGTCGGTGCCGAAGTTGTCCAAAGCCGGCGTTCCGCTCTTTCCGTCTTTCGTGCGTGTTTGCTGACTGTGGCTGCTGGCACTTTGGCTGCTGGCGGAGTCGGCATACATCGGCGCATCGTCTTCGTCATCGGTCAAGTCGAGGCTGTCTTTTGCGTTGCTGGCCTTTTGGCTGAGCGTCTCCACGGCGGTGTTATAGTCGAGGTTGTTGCCTTGCAATACGAGCTTTGCGCCATTGTCGGTCTGGTCGTGCAGCATGGCCAGCAGAAGATGCTGTACATCTACGACCGGGCGGCGCTGCATACGCGCCTCCAAAACGGCAAGGCGCAGGATGTTGTTGGCTTGCTCGTTCAGTGTCATGTCGGTATTGCTTCTGGCTGACTTCTGGTTGTTGTCTTGTATGCGTTGCTCAAGTTGTCCCTTGATGGCTGCGGTGTTGAGGTGGAGCATCTCTATCAATTCTTTTGACTTGGGGTTTGCCTTCCGAAGAATGCCAAGCAAGAGATGTTCTGGTCCCACTTCTGAGCAGGATAACCGTTCAGCTTCCTCCCTGCTGAATGAAAGAACTTCTGAAACTTGCGGTGAAAACTGATTTATCATCTTAACTTCTTCCTTATCTTATTGAATACAATTGTTCTGCTATTGTTCGCTTGAAGAGATGCAAGCAAAAGCCGTGCCAATGTTGTTGTCTTTGCTTTGGCTCGGCTTGTCAGAGGAAGTATTCGAAGGCTTGGGCTTGTTTACTTTGATGCTGCAACGGCTTTTTCGTTTCAGCCACCGTGCCTTACGCAGCTCGTAGTCGGCACGGTGGCGTTCAAGAAAGTTATCTGCCATTGAAAAGACTGTGAATGACAGATATGCGGATGGGGGGATGGGGGTTGTCTGCGCCACCAATGAGTCGCGTGCTGGTGAGAGACATATCGTGCGAGCACTTGGTTATCTGGCCAGTGCTGCCAGAAATGCTGCTGCTTCCCGATGTTCCAAGGGTGACGGGGATGAGTACGGCCTTGTTCCAGTTCTCATCGGCAACTCCTGCGCGCCGTTTTTGCGCCATATAATTAATGATGCCGGCAATGTTGTTGAAAGTATAGCCGTTCTCGGTCTTGCTGTATGATGCAGTGAAGCTCGTCTTGTAGTCGGGAATTCGGTTTTCGGCGAAGAATGTCTCCATTTCATCAAGCGGCAACAGAAGCACGGTTGATGGGGCGTTGAGCAGATAATCGGATGAGATGGTGCTGTTGATGCGCGGGAACACGACCTTGGCGGTGTTCAGCGTGTCATTTTCGTGACCTCTCAGAATCTCGTCTACGGGCAGCGTCACCTCGGTGAACAGTCCTGACGGGCTTTTCAGATAGGTGCAATTCGTTTGTGCGGCAAGTTGCGACAAGAGGTTGTTGTCGTTGCTGAATGTAGTGGTTTGCAGCACCTCCTCCGTACTGGCCAGCGAGGTGGATTGTGCAGCCTCCTTGCCATTCTCCTGCATTCGGAAGAAGATGTTCAGCTGTGCGTTGGTGACATAAGCCATAGAGCCAATGCCGTTGGTCACTTTGAACATAAAGCCCGGATTCACCTCATGCAAGAAACGGTAAGGGTTGCGGAATGCTTCCGGCGACTCGTAAAACTTCCGCAGCAGGTATGTGCCGAAGTTGTTGTAGCGTTTGCCGGCTTTGTCTGTGTAGGGCGCATCCAGACGTATGGAGATGGCTGTGTTGGTAGACGAGCTGTTGCGCGTTTGGTCTGCCAAGGTGTAGGTACGCTCTTGCTTGATGCCGTCTTGGCGGATGTATCCGTGTCGTGATGGGTCGAAGTTGGAGTAGATGACGCTTCCCTCTTCAAGCGGGTGGTCCAGCTCGTAGGCCGTGAGCTTCATTTGTGCCAAAGAGTCACCGTAAAAGTCGTTGTAGACAAGCAGTATCTCGCAAGAGTCGGCGATAATCTCTCCCGACTCGTCACGGCTGAGAATGCTGTCGATGTTGGCTATCTGATAATTGCTCAGCGTGTGGAGTTGCACCATGAAGTCTCCCGTGACGTAATTGCCCGTTTCGGGATCTTTCACGCGTCCGAGATATCCCGTGATGTTGCGGGCGATGACCGAGTCGGCCATGATGGTGCGTGTTGTTACTTCAAAAGTGTCGGCTTTGACGGTCAGCCGGTCAATGTCGTCTATCAGCGATGTGCCAATACTGTCGGTCGTGTCATCGCATGAGGTGAGCATCAGTGCGCCCAAAGCGATGAATGCGGCCCAAGTCTTGATTCCTGTCATTTGTTTACAAATCAAAATCTCTTTAAAATAGTGAGAGGCCGTGCCCGATAGGGTTATGGGCATGGTCTCTTCTGGGAATTTCTTGGTGAATAAAAGTGTAAGATGGAGTCCGTACTCTCTTGTGGCATTAGCCGAGCAGTTCGTTATAAAAAGCGGTATATTTGCTCTTGATTTCCGCCTCGGCGGGATGTTTCAGCACGGGCTTGCCTTGTCCTTGCGCGTAGCTCATGAGGTCGGCGTTCACGTTGTCACCTGCTTCCACCACGCCATCGCTGTAGTCAATGGCCATTTTGCCCAGCTCCATGAAGTCGAAAGGCTCTCCATACTTGTCAATGAGCGTGTTCTTGGCCGCCTTGAATTCCAGACACTGCTTGAAGTTTGTGCCCAAGTTGTCCTTTGGCTGTTCGTTGAAGAGCGAGGTAATCACCTTGGTGTTGGTGAATTGTGGCTCCTCGTGGTAGGCTGTCTTGACATAGAGTGGGATTACCGCGCTCATCCAGCCTTGGCAGTGGATGATGTCAGGTGCCCAGCGTAGCTTCTTCACGGTCTCCAGCACGCCGCGGGCAAAGAATATGGCGCGTTCGCCATTGTCGGGGTAGTCGTTGCCCAACTCGTCCTTTGTCATTGAGGAGCGTTTCTGGTAGTAGTCTTCGTTGTCGATGAAGTAGACTTGTATGCGCGTCTGCGGAATGGAGGCTACTTTGATGATGAGCGGGTGGTCGGTGTCGTCGATAATCAGGTTCATGCCTGAAAGGCGTATAACCTCATGCAACTGGCCTCGCCGTTCGTTGATGCTTCCCCATTTCGGCATGAACGTCCTAATCTCGAACCCAGCATCCTGCATCTTTGCCGGCATCATTCCTCCCATGACCGACATCTCTGACTCCGGCACGTAGGGATTGATCTCCTGATTGATAAACAATACTTTTTTTCCCATTCTCAACATTATTAATTTAGTGGGCTTTTCTTGACAAATGCCGCTGAAAGGCCACTGTTTCGATTGCAAAGTTACGAATTTTTTCCCGAATAACTCGCCGTATTTCAGATATTTTGTCTAAACGGAATATCATTTTATTATATTTTTCAGATTACTTTTTGCCTATTTCGCAAAAAAGTTGTTACTTTGCAGCCGAAATATTTTGCATGTAATGAAAGTATTTGAAAGAAATGTGGATTTGCAAAACGAGCTTTTCGAAATCCGCAAGCAAGGAAAGTCGGTCGGACTTGTCCCCACGATGGGCGCGCTTCATGAGGGGCATGCCTCGCTGGTGAGGCAAAGCGTGAAGGAAAACGATGTGACGGTGGTCTCTGTTTTCTTGAATCCCACTCAGTTTAACGATCTGAACGACTTGAAGCGTTACCCGCGTTCGCTGCAAGCCGACTGTGCTCTTTGTGAGGCATGTGGCGCGGATTACGTCTATGCCCCCACTGTTGAAGATATTTACCCCACTCCCGATACCCGGCATTTTGAGTTTCCTCCCCAGACAACTGTGATGGAGGGGGCGCATCGCCCTGGCCATTTCAGTGGTGTGTGCCAAGTTGTCAGTCGCTTGTTTTATATCGTTCGCCCCGTGCGAGCCTATTTTGGCGAGAAAGATTGGCAGCAGATAGCCGTTGTCAAGCGTCTGGTGAGCTATATTGATATGCCCGTGGCCATAGTTCCATGCCCCGTTGTCCGTGAGGCCGATGGGCTGGCGATGAGCAGCCGCAACACGCTGCTTGCGCCCGAGGAACGCGCCATAGCCCCCCAAATATACCGTGTGCTCAAAGAGAGCGTGGGCAAGGTGGGGGAGCGTTCGGTGCAGGAACTTCATGACGAAGTGGTTGGCGAACTGAACGCTATTGACGGCTTGAGCGTGGAATATTTTGCCATTGTGGATGGCGACACGCTGCTTGAGGTCAGCGACTGGAAGGAGAGCGACTATGTGGTGGGTTGCATTACGGTCAATTGCGGGCGTACTCCCATCCGGTTGATAGATCATGTGAAATATAAAGGCAACGCATAGTGACGATGTATATAGAGGTTCTGAAAAGCAAACTGCACAGGGTCAAGGTCACGCAGGCCAATTTGAACTATATAGGAAGTATCACCATTGACGAGGACTTGATGGATGCCGCCAACCTCATTGCGGGGGAAAAAGTCCAAATCATGGACAATGACAACGGCGAGCGTTTTGAGACTTACGTCATCAAGGGCGAGCGCGGCAGCGGATGCATCTGCCTTAACGGCGCGGCGGCGCGCAAAGTGATGGTGGGCGACACGATAATCATAGTCAGTTATGCACTGATGGAATTCGATGAGGCTAAGCGGTTTAAGCCCGCAGTGGTGTTCCCGGAAAACAACCGTCTTGTATAGGCTGTGCGAAAGGTTACCTTTTGCCTTCCGAAAGGTAACCTTTTAGGCCGCGAAACCATAGGTTTTACCGATTAAAAAATAAGGTATTGTCTTTGCACTGAAAAGATAAAACAGCAAGTAACAGAATGAAGAGAAACATAATAGCGTCCTTGATGTTGCTCCTGACCGCAGGGGCGTATGCGCAGAGTGGCACCAATTCGCCTTACAGTCAGTATGCTTTGGGCGAGCTGTCCGAGCAGTCGGGCAGTTTCAGCCGTGGTATGAATGGCTTGGCCTATGGCCTTCGCCTTTCAAACCAGCTGAATGCCATGAACCCAGCCTCTTATTCGGCTCTCGACTCCCTCTCGTTTATCTTTGATGCGGGTGTGGGGTTGCAACTGACCAACTTTGAGGAGGATGGCCATAAGCGCAATGCCAACAATGCAGACATAGACTATGTGGTGGGAGGATTCCGCCTGTGCAAGCGCGTGGGCTTGAGTTTCGGACTTCTGCCTTACACGAACGTGGGCTATGACTATTCCAACTCGGCGCATATCAACAGCAGCACTTCCCCAGATTCGCCCACGGCCACTTACCTTAATGCTTATAGTGGCAGCCGTGGCATTCACCAAGTGTATGTGGGAGTGGGTGCAGAGGTGGTCGACAACCTCTCTGTGGGATTCAATGCCTCTTATATTTGGGGCGGCTACACGCGCAATGTCACCAACAGCTACAGCGACACATACGTCAACACGTTGCGCCGTGTCTATAAGGCAGACGTGCGGAGCTACAAACTCGACTTGGGACTGCAGTATACGCTTCCGCTGAACAAGCGCGATGAACTGACGCTGGGTCTTGTCTATGGCCTTGGGCATAGCTTGAATTCTGACCCGGAGATGCTGGTTATCAGCAACAACTCACAGACGGCAGTTGCCGACACGGCCTCTTTTCAGCTCAAGGACGCGCTCGACTTGCCCCACTCGCTGGGCGCGGGTGTGCTCTACAACCATAACGGCCAGTTGATGGTGGGCGCGGACTATCTGTTGCAGAAATGGGGCAAGCTGGACTATCCGCAGTTCTCGGAGGCAACCAACAGCTACACGCTTCAAAACGGCTTGCTGAAAGACAGGCACAAACTGACGCTCGGAGTGGACTATTGCCGTGGCGAGCGTTATCGCGGCTTGCTCAACCGCTTGCATTACCGCGCAGGCTTGGGCTATGCCACGCCATATTTTAAGGTGAATGGCCAGGACGGGCCGAAGGAGATTTCTGCCTCGGTGGGACTGGGCATCCCCATTGTCAATGCCTACAATAACCGCTCCATGCTCAACATCTCCGCGCAGTGGGTGCGCCGTGCCGCATCGGGGCTGCTTACGGAGAATACTTTCCGCATCAATGTCGGCTTCACGTTCAATGAGCGGTGGTTTGCCAAGTTCAAGGTGGAATAATTCTGACCGTCAGGAGAGAGAAAGGCTTATTGCTTGCATGATGGGATATAGTCGGCGTACGGTCATAAAGGGCGTTCGGGGCATGAGGGGCTTGCTGCTTCCCATGTCTCTTGCTGTGTGCATGGGATTTGTCGGCGTGGGCTGTCAGGAGACCAAGGAGCATACCGCGCCTGCCATTCATGAGCGCGACTCCGTGCCCATCATGACTACTTACGGCGTGAATACGCTCATTTCCGACTCAGGGGTAATCAAATATCGCATCATTGCCGAGCGGTGGGAAATCAATGAGAACCGCAATCCCTCGCGTTGGACGTTCGAGAAAGGCATTCTGCTCACCCAGTTTGATGAGAAGAAGCGCATCTTGGGCTACATATCCTGCGATACGGCAGTCTATTTTGACAAGGAACGGCGGTGGATGTTGCGTGGCCGCGTGCGCATAAGAACTGCGCAGGGGATGGAATATAGCAGCGAGCAGCTCAATTGGGACGAGCGCAACCATAAGCTAAGCTCAAACGTTTTCTCTCATGTGAAGACTCCGGACAGGGAACTTCAAGGAGATTATTTCCGCAGCGATGAGACAATGACCAGCTTTGAGATAGGCGATGCCAAAGGGTGGGGGCTGTTCCGCAAGGACGAGATATCGCCATCGGATGCGGGAGGCGTGCCGCCGGGAGCCTTATATAATAAAGGAGAAGCCTCGGCAAGTGGCGATACGCTGGTGGGTGGTGCGCCCGGAAGGCGTGATAATCACTAAAACAAAATGAAGATATAGCGTTGGACAGTTTTACCTATAATATAATAGCCATCCTCATTTCGATGGCACTCTCGGCTTTCTTTTCGGGCATGGAGATTGCTTTTGTGTCCAGTAACCGATTGTTGATGAAAGTCGATAAGGAGCGCAGCGGACTTGTACAGCATTTCTTGAAAGTGTTTTATGGCAACCCCAATGGTTTTGTTTCCACCATGCTGGTGGGCAACAATATTGTTTTGGTGGTCTATGGAATCCTTTTTGCCCGTATCTTTGACGGACTGTGGCGTGCCGCCGGTGTTACCAATGATGCCACGCTCGTCATTCTTGACTCGGTGTTCTCTACGTTGGTGATTCTCTTTACGGGAGAGTTCCTCCCCAAGACTTTCTTTAAGAGCAATCCCAATCGTCTGATGTCTGTCTTGTCTCCTTTGGCCTACCTTTTCTATATTATACTGTGGCCCATCAGTCGCATATCTACGTTTCTCTCACGCATTCTGTTGCGTGTTGTGGGGGTGAAGATGGATGACGGGGTCGATGATGGAACGTTCACCAAGGTGGATCTGGACTACTTGGTGCAGTCGTCCATTGACAATGCGCCAAGTGGCGATGACGTGGAGGATGAGGTTAAAATCTTCCAGAATGCCCTTGATTTTCCCGACTTGAAGGTGCGCGACTGTATGGTGCCGCGCACGGAGATAAACGCTGTGTCGTATGATTGCTCGTTGGAGGAGTTGAGGCAGATGTTTGTTGAGAGTGGTAATTCCAAGATATTGGTCTATCAGGACGATGTGGATCATATCATAGGCTATATCCATTCGCTTGAAATGTTCCGCACGCCAGACAAATGGCGAGAGTGTATCCGCCAGTTGCCCTTTGTGCCGGAGACGATGGCTGCGCAAAAGCTGATGCAAATATTCCTTCAGCAGAAGAAATCGATAGGCGTGGTGATTGATGAGTTTGGCGGAACGTCGGGTATAGTCTCGTTGGAGGATATTGTGGAGGAGATATTTGGTGATATTGAGGATGAGCACGACAGTACAAACTATGTGGCTAACAAAACCAATGACGGAGATTATATCCTGTCGGGACGTTTGGAGGTGGACAAAGTGAACGAGTTGTTCGACCTCGGACTTCCCGAAAGCAGTGAGTACAAGACTGTCAGTGGCCTTATTCTCAGCGTTTACCAAAACTTCCCCAAGATAAATGAGGTGATTACCGTGGGCAAGTATCAGTTCAAGATAGTCAAGACAACGATGACCAAGATAGAGCTGGTGCGCTTGCATGTGCTTGATGCTTGACGTGTGTGGTGCGTCTTTTGATTCCCCAAGGGAGTTAATCACCCCAAAAAAGTGAGCGTTTGTAATCCCCCAAGGGACGTTTGCGAGGGAAAGATGAGGCCGCTTGCGTGTAACATAAATGGAAGAAAGGCGAAGAAAAAGGTAATTTGTTGGTGATTTGTTCTGTTGATTGCCAACTTTTTACTAATTTTGTACGCATTTTCCAATTGTTGAATACGTTGGAAAGCCTGTCGTACCGTGTCTTATGAAGGCACTTCTATGTGGTATGGTGGGGGAAATGATAGACGAATAAATAAAATAATAATAATAAAGACAAAGAAATGGCAGCTTTAGGAAAAATCAGAAGCAAAGGTGTCACGCTGATAATCATTATCGGCTTAGGTCTCTTTGCGTTCATTGCCGAGGAGGCTTTCCGCTCCTGCAACGGTATCAAGGGTCAGAACAGTCAGCAGATAGGTGAAGTTCTTGGCCAGAAGATTGACGTGCAGGAGTTTCAGAAACTTCTTGAGGAATATCAGGACGCGTTGAAGTTTACGATGCGTTCGGATAATCTTAGTGAGGAACAGCTTAGTCAGCTCAAGGATCAAGTTTGGCAACAGCTTGTCAGCGAGCGCGTGTTGAAGGCCGACTGCGACAAGCTCGGCTTGAAAGTAACGGAGAAAGAACTTCAGAATGTGCTTAATGAGGGCACGAACCCCATGCTTTCGCAGACTCCGTTCCTCAATCAGCAGACTGGACGTTTCGATGTGTCCATTCTCCGTCAGTTTATCGATGCCTATCATAAGGCAGAGGGAAGCAACAACGCTCAGCAGCTGGAGCAGATGCGCCCGGCTTACAACTATTGGCTCTTCGTGGAGAAGAACCTCCGTACGCAGCTTCTTGCCCAGAAGTATCAGAGCCTGCTTGCCAACTGTGTGCTCTCCAATAAGGTAGAGGCGAAGATGGCATTCAAGGAGGAGAACGAGGAGGCACAGGTGCAGTTGGCTTCCATTGCTTATAACACCATCAAAGATGCTGATGTGAAGATTACTGACGAGGACTTGAAAGCCAAGTATGAGGAGCTGAAGCCCGCATTCCGTCAGAATCAAGAGACGCGCGACATCAAGGTCGTTGATGTGCAGGTGAAGGCCAGCGCAGCCGACCGTGCGGCGCTCCAAAAGGAGATGCAGGGATACCAGAAGCTGCTGGCCGAGGCTGCCGACCCCGCTCAGGTGGTCAGCAAGAGCGGCAGCGTGATTCCCTACGTTGGCCTTCCTGTGAGCCGTCGCGCTTTCCAGCAGTATCCCGACATTGCCAACAAGATTGACTCTATGGGCGTAGGCACTACGGCTGTGGTGGAGAACAAGCAGGACAACACGCTCAACATTATCCGCGTGCTTTCCCGCGCTGAGCTCCCCGACTCTGTGGAGTATCGTCAGATTCAGGTTGCTGGCAACAGCATCAGCGAGGCGCGTGCTTCTGCCGACAGTATTCAGAAGGCTTTGGAGGCTGGTGGCGACTTTGCAGCCATTGCCCGCCGTTATGGTCAGGACAGCACCAAGACTTGGTTCACAGGTGCAATGTATGAGACCGCCAACACGATGAGCAAGGACAACCGCGACTACATCAACGCGCTGCTCAACGGTGCAGTGGGTGCTACGCAGAACATTGAGCTGACGCAGGGCAATGTCATCATTCAGGTGCTTGATCGCAAGGCCGTGAAGAGCAAGGCCGTGGCTGCTGTTATCAAGAAAGAGATTAAGTTCTCCGACCATACCTATTCTGCTGCATTCAACCGTTTCAGCGAGTTTGTTACGAAGAGCCAGAATGGCTTGGCCGACTTGCAGAAGCAGGCAGCGAAGTATGGCTATACGGTTCAAGACATGAACGATTTCTCCACGGCCAACCACACGGTGGGCAATATTGGCGGTACTGGTATTCGTGATGCCATCAAGTGGATCTTTGATGCCAAGGAGGGACAAGTTTCCCAGCTCTTTGAGGCCGGACGACAGAATGATCACGTGCTTGTGCTTTGCATGACGAAGATTCATCCGCAGGGCTATCGTCCTTGGGATGACGCACAAGTGAAGGAGATTTTGAAGCGTGAGGTGCTCCGCGACAAGAAGGCTGAGATGCTCATTGCCAAGTTGAAGGGCGTGAATAGCATTGCTGCTGCACAGGCTAAGGGTGCCAAGGTGAGCGAGGTCAACCAAATTACCTTCGCTTCTCCCGCATTCATTCAGGCTACGGGCGCAGTGGAGCCGTCTCTCTCGGGTGCAGTTGCAGCCACCGCACAAGGTAAGTTCAGTGCTGCTCCCGTCAAGGGCAATGCTGGTGTTTACCTCTTCCAAGTGGTCAAGAAGCAGACGCGTCCCGGAAAGTATAATGAGGAGCTGATGATTCAGATGTGCCGCCAGAAGGCCATGCAGCATCTTGGCAGCTTCATGCAAGATCTTGTTGTCAAGGCCAACGTAGTTGACAATCGTTATTTGTTCTTCTAAAAGGTATAAACCTTAAGAAGATACAGTAATTAAGGAAATATTTAGAGTCTCCCGATGGTATATCCATCGGGAGATTTTTTTTGTTTGGCTTTTGGGGAAGTTGATGAGTGATGGCGTTATGGAAGGCTAAAAACGTGGGGCAGGGCTGATGGCTGTGGCCTTTCTGACAATTGCGGCTGGAGTTATGGAGAGGTAAATGCGTGGAGCAGTGGCGGCGCGAGGATGAGAAGGCAATTCTTGTGAGGATAAAAGACGGACACGGGTGACTGCCATTCCATAGGTGGTTTAGAGAGAAGGCAATTTCTATGAGAATAAAAGTCGGATGTGAGGGGCTGCCATTCCATAGGCGGTTTGGTGGGAGGGAAAGTTTTGTAAGAACAAAAGTATTATTTCCGAACATGATTTGGCACGCGTTTTGTTGTCAAAACACTATTACAGGATTGACAAACAACTTATTAAAGGATAAAAGAAATAATACAATGAAGAAAGTATTTGTGATGGTTGCCGCAGTTGCAGCCCTTACGCTGGCATCTTGCGACAGCAAAAATGCTGCCCCGCAAGCTGGTGCAGACAGTACGGTAGTTGATTCTGCCACGGTAGACTCCGCAGTGGCAGCAGTTGTGGCCTCTGGCGATGTTGAGCAGCTCACCAGTCAGCTTGCCCAGCAGCTCGATGCCAAGGATGCCAGCGCGGTGGTTTCGTTGCTGAGCGCAGCCCGCGAGAAGGCGGCAGAACTGGCAAAGAACGATCCGGAGCAGGCCGAGCAGTATGTCAGCCAGCTGCAAGAGTGGATCAAGAGCAATGCCGCCGCCATCAAGGGAGTGGTTGCGAGCGCGGGCGATGAGACGGTGAGCAACGCCGTGAGCAATGCCATTGGTGCTGTTACCACGATCAACCCCTCTGATGTGGTGAAATCTATTGCCGATGCTACGGAAGCCGATGCCAAGAATGCTGGCGCGCAACTGCTGGAGAAGGCTAAGGAGGATGCAGCCAACGCCGTGAAGGACAGCAAGGTGGGTGAGGCAGCTGAGAAAGCCGCTGATGCCGCCGAGAAGGTGAAGTCGGCCAAGGAAGCCGTAGAGAATGCGCCGGCAGCAGCAAAGAAAGCTGCTGAGGATGCTGCCAGCAAGGGCAAGGAAAAGGTGAACAAGAAAGTGAACGAGACGGCCAACAAGGTGAATGAGGCAGCCAGCAAGGCGGTGAACGATGCTGCGGGCAAGGCTCTGAAAGGTCTTGGCTTGTAGTCGTTCTTGAATCACTTATAATCCTCTTGCAACCAAAGAGTTGCAAATAAGTAACATATTGCCCCCTCAAACCATACCTTTTACGAACTGAAAGGATAGGTTTGAGGGGGCAAAACGTATGCTTTTGTTTTTCAAAATAGTTTCCGTCACGCTGGGCGGCTGCCGCGTTGTCGTGTGTTAATGCGGCTTATGCCTCTTTATGGCGGGGAAGTTGCTTGCGTTTTCTGTTGTTGGCGGAGGTCTCAATACATTTTGATGGGAACAATGATTCTGTTTTCCAAATCCAGCGACCACTGCACTTGATAGGTGTAGCCTTTCAGACGGTCAAGCATGACGAAGTTGTAGTTGTTGGATGTTGGGTATAACTCGAAGCGACCGTTAGTCTCTTCGCCGTCCCATACTAAGGACGTCTCGCTCAAGGCGGCTTCCATTTGTTTGTCTCTTTCGGTTGACCATTGCACCATCCATACTTTTCCTGTTCTTGTGTCCAGTTTCAGGAAAATCCAGATGTTGGTGGTGGGGTAGAGTTTGTACCTTGCAGCCTCACAACATCTACTCTCTGTTGGTGTGGTGTTGTTGGCTTTCTGTGCAGATAGTGTGCCGACAGCCATCAAGATAGTGAGAATGAACAATAGCCTTTTCATTGCTTTTGAATGTTAGGATAATGTTTGATGATGTGTTCCTTTAAATTGTAAACGCGTAAACGGACGTTTGGCGGGCAGCCGGACTTATAAGTCCAGTTCTTCAAGGGAGGATGTGCTCTCCTCTTCCGTCAGTATGTCCTCGCCACGCATATACTTGTATAAGAGTTGCACATTCTTATAATCACTCTTCTCGCTGTCGTATGCTTTCACTATTTGAGTTATGTCTTTGTCGAAAAGGAAAACAGTTTCTCCAAACACGGTTTGTCCGGCGTTGTTGTTGGCTCGGTAGCTGTGGGTAGCCTTGAAGCCAATGAACTGTGGCTTCTTTTCCATCTCTGTTTTCAGTTCTGCTGCGTATTGTTTGAACTTGTTTTCTGCTTCCGTTTTCTTAGCAAGCAACTTGTCATGTTTTTCTTTGGCCGTACTGTATTCATTTCTACTAAAAGCAGAATATGGATTATCGAAGATAGACATCTTGGTACGCGTAAGTTCCATTTCGCTTTGGTATTCTGTTATCTTTTGGGTCAATTTGCATGCTTTCAGTGCCTTGTCGTAGAAAGCAGGATCATCGAAAGGCGTAAAGGCGCTGTCGAGCTGCGTTGACACGGGGTCGTAGGTGTCAGCTTGGTAGAGCGACATCTTCATGGCTTTCTTGATTAGGTGGTTGGCCTTGGTTTCGGGAGATAAGCTGCACGAGGCAAGCATGGTTACGACTACTGCTCCCAATAAAAATTTTTGTTTCATGATGTTGAGTTTTAAGTTAAACAAAAAAGAGCGCAGACATTTGCCATACGCTTCACGGTTCACCACAAACCATCATCATATATGGGAATGCCTGCGCCCGTATGGGTGCAGTCCCAATAATGATGATTTGCTCTTTACTTGTGGTGGTGATTGTGAAGCTATTGAGCGATATGTCTTGGAAAGAGAGTACTCAATCCAGTTGCAAAGATAGCAAAAAATGCCCATGCAGTGGCATTTAAGTGCGAATAAATAGCGGAAATGGCGGTGAAAGGCGTGAAAAAAAACGTTTTCCAGCGTGCTGCCAACGCTCAGGCAGACGGCGCTGTGTGGCTTTAGGAGAGTAAAAACAATGCGTCTGCACATAGCAAAAGCGGGCTATATGCAGACGCGTTGTGTGTGGCGGTGTTGCCTTGGGGCAGGAGTAACGGGCGTTTTGCGCAGCCCTGTTTACTCCGAGGCTTAGAAAGGCAGGTCGTCGGTGGAGTCGCCACCGTCTTGTGCCGGTGGGAACGGTGCTTGGGCGGCATTGCCCATGCTTGCGGCAGCTTGTGGCGGAGCAGCATCGATAGGTGTAGAGGCTGCGGCACCAGCTTGGTCGACTTGGCGCACGTCGTAAGCGCGAATATTATTGAACCAGCGACCGTTGTACTCGTGAGCGTCGAGGTCGAAAAATACCGTCAATTCATCGCCGGCTTTGATGTTGAAGCGCTGCAGACGCTCCTCGCCGAGCACATCGAACACCATCTTGCGGGGGTATTGGTCGTGCGTCTCGATGACGAAGGATTGTGATTTCCAAGGGCCGCGCGCCGATACACCACTGCGCTCGGGCAGTGCAACGATGATTCTTCCAGTTAATTCCATATTTATTTTTTGTTAGATTTATTACCACTCAGAATGTTTGCTCATTCGTGATGGGAAAGCAAAATTACGAAAATTAGGCTGAATTCAGAAACTTTTAGGTGTAATTTTTGTCAGTGAGCACTTATTTTCGTATTTTTGTGCTTGATTTGGGGTGTAGTGTCGCTTGTCGTGAGCGGCTATAATTGCGCCCCATGATAAACAGATAAATAACAAAAGCAATATAACCAATGAGATTCAACCTTTCCAGTACGGCGCTTAACAGCCGTCTGCTTACCCTTTCGAAGGTCATTAACAGCAAGAACTCGTTGCCAATACTTGGTTGCTTCCTCTTCCAAATCAAGGAAGGGCAGCTTGCCATCACCGCTTCTGACAGCGAGAACGTCATGAGAACCACCGTGGCACTGAGCGACTGTGACGGTGAGGGCGAGTTTGCGGTCAACAGCCAGACCATTATGGATGCCGTGAAGGAGCTGCCAGAGCAGCCTTTGAGCATCAATGTCAATATGGATGAGCACGTCATCTACCTTACTTATCAGAACGGATCGTATAATTTCCCCGTGCAAGGCGCGGAGGAGTATCCGCGTGAGCAAGGACTTGGCGAGGATGCCACGACCATAACGGTCGACTCGGGCGTGCTTTCTGCCAACATCACCCGTTCGCTTTTCGCCACGGCTCAAGATGAGCTGCGCCCCGTCATGAACGGCGTCTGTTTCGATTTGAAATCGGACTGCCTGTCGGTTGTGGCCACCGATGGCCATAAACTGGTGCGCAACAACATCCTCACTATTCATAGCGATGCCCCCGCTTCGTTTATCCTGCCCAAAAAGCCCGCCACGCTGCTGAAGAATGTGCTTTCGCAAGATGGCGGCGATGTGGTGGTGAGCTTCGACAGCAAGCATGCCAGCATAGCTTTTGCCGATGGCAACCTGACTTGCCGCCTCATTGAGGGTAGGTATCCGAATTATGACAGCGTGATTCCGATGAATAATCCTAATGTGGTCACCATCGACCGCAAGAGCCTCATTGGTGCTTTGCGCCGAGTGCTCCCCTTTGCCAGTGATGCCTCACAGCTTGTGCGTTTCCATTTTGAGAATGGCAACTTGGAGTTGCGTGCAGAAGACATTGACTTCGCTACCAATGCCGTTGAGAACGTCACTTGCTCTTATGTGGGAACGCCGCTTTCCATTGGCTTCAAAGGCTCGAGCATGCTTGAGGTGATTAACAATTTGGAGGGAGAGGACATCGTTGTGCAGCTTGCCGACCCCTCGCGCCCGGGCGTTATCGTGCCGGCCGATCAGCCGGAGGGGCAGAATGTGCTTATGCTCATCATGCCGATGTTGCTCAACGAGTAAACTAAGAATATGACAAACGCGGGTTAAGCATTGGAAGTTGTCGTGCTAACGGATTCGGGAAGCATGGCAACTTCCAATGTTTAATTCAAACAATGTATTATAGAAGAAACATGAAACTCAATCTGAAACGTCCGCTCATCGTGTTCGATTTGGAGGCGACAGGGCTGGACTTGGTTAAAGACCGAATCATTCAGATTTCCTATATCAAGGTGATGCCTGACGGAGAAGAGAGCCGTGAGAGCATTTTTGTCAATCCAGAACGGAAAATTCCGCAGGAAGTGCAGGAACTGACGCACATCACGCAGGCTGATGTGGAGAGCGCACAGCCGTTTCGCGAGATTGCGCCCCGCTTGGCCGCAACGTTCAAGGGGTGCGATTTTTGTGGCTTCAACTCCAATAAGTTCGATGTGCCCATGCTTTCGGAGGAGTTCTCACGTGCGCAAGTGCCTTTCGATTTCTCGGAGTGCTTGCTCATAGACGCGCAAAACATCTATCATAAGATGGAGCGTCGCAACCTTGC
This sequence comes from uncultured Prevotella sp., assembly GCA_964487905.1. Taxonomy (GTDB): domain Bacteria; phylum Bacteroidota; class Bacteroidia; order Bacteroidales; family Bacteroidaceae; genus Prevotella. The sequence continues at coordinate 30,909 of CAZASQ010000009.1, forward strand.
CGCAGCTTATAAGTTCTATACCGGCCACAAGATGGAGGATGATTTTCAGGCTCATCGGGCCGATCAGGATGCCGAGGCAACCTATCGCGTGCTGATGGGGGAGATTGATATGTATGCGCCGGGGAAGCAGGACGAGCCGGAACGCGTGTTGCACAACGACATGGCGGAGCTGGCAGAGTTCTCAAAGATGAATGACAACGTAGACTTTGCCGGACGAATCGTTTGGAAAGAGTTTAAGTTGCCTAATGGCAAGTCATATCGGCGCGAAGTGTTCAACTTCGGACAGCACCGTGGTGAGGCGGTGGCGGATGTAGTTCGCAATGATCCGGGCTTCATCTCGTGGATGCTCAGCCGCGATTTCACCTATGATACGAAGAATGTAGTCAATCGCATTCGTCTGCGTGAGGCGTATGCGCAGCAGGGATAAGGAAACAGCAGAGTATGTCGTTGCAAGGTAAGCATATTGTATTGGGCATCACGGGCAGCATTGCAGCCTATAAGTCGTGCCTCATCATCAGGGAACTTGTCAAGCGTGGGGCAGAGGTTCAAGTGGTTATAACGCCATCGGGCAAGGAGTTTATCACTCCCATTACACTTTCGGCCTTGAGCCGTCATGCTGTGGTGAGCGAGTTCTTTTCCCAGCGCGATGGCACATGGCATTCCCATGTCGACCTTGGCTTATGGGCTGATGCCATGCTTGTGGCGCCTTGCACGGCCAGTTCGCTGGGAAAGATGGCTCATGGAGTGGCCGACAATATGCTGATAACGACTTATCTGTCGATGAAAGCCCCCGTATTCATTGCTCCTGCAATGGATTTGGATATGTATAAGCATCCCAGCACGCAGGCCAATATGGCTACGCTTCAAGCCTACGGCAATCGTTTTATAGAGCCGGCGAGTGGCTTCCTTGCCTCGGGACTGGAGGGGAAAGGACGCATGGAAGAGCCAGAGCGTATCGTAAAGGTGCTGGAAGACTATTTTGAAGGCGAAAGCACGGGGACGGTTGTTTCAAGTGAACTACCCTTGAAGGGAAAGAATGTGCTTATCACCGCAGGTCCTACCTATGAGCGTATAGACCCGGTGCGTTTTGTGGGAAACTTCTCCAGCGGCAAAATGGGCTTTGCCATAGCCGAGGAGTGCTTGTGTAGGGGGGCGAAGGTGACGCTTGTGGCTGGTCCGACGGCTTTGAAATGTTCTGCGGGCATAGCTCGCGTTGACGTAGAAAGTGCTGCGGAGATGTATGAGGCCAGTGTTTCGGCATTCCCCGCTTCCGATGCGGCCATCCTAAGTGCCGCAGTGGCAGACTTTACGCCCGCTGTTATGGCAGGGGAGAAAATCAAGCGTGAGGGTGAAGAGCTGATGTTGCGCCTTAGCCCCACGAAAGATATAGCCCGTGAGCTTGGTGGCATGAAGCGCAAAGGGCAACGCCTTGTTTGCTTTGCTTTGGAAACCAATGATGAGGAGGCCAATGCACAGCGCAAGCTGGTTTCAAAGAATGCCGATTTTATAGTCTTAAACTCTACGCGTGTGCCCGGTACGACATTCAATGCGGATGATAATCAGGTGAGTATTATCAGCCGTCAAGAGGTAAAGCGTTATTCCAAGAAGCCCAAAGCTGCCGTGGCCAAGGATATTGTGGACGAGTTGCAGAAGTTGATGGTGGGGGAATAAAACGTATTTGGCAATAAAGTGAGCCGTTACAGATAGATTTCGCGTATGAAAGAACAAAAGGGAAATAGGGCAATATCGTTTCTTCGGGTCGCTCTGCTTGGCTTGCTGGCAAGCTGGGGCGGATGTAAGCTGCAGGCGCAGGAACTGCAAGCCAAGGTGACGGTGAACCGCAATCAGGTGCAAGGTACTGATGCATCGGTGTTTGAGAACTTGCAACAGACGTTGGAGCAGTTTATCAATGAGCGGCAGTGGACTAACTTGCAGTTCCAAAAGAACGAGCGCATTGTGTGCAACTTCAATATCACGGTGAAGAAGTACGACCAATCCAGCAACCTCTTCACTTGTTCCGCGCTCATTCAGGCCAACCGACCAGTGTATGGCTCTGCTTACACCACCACGCTTTTCAATATTCAAGACAATGATTTCAACTTTGAGTTTGCGCAATTCGACCAAATAGAATTCAATGACGAAACAGTTGACAATCAGCTCACGGCTCTCATTGCCTATTATGCCTATCTTATTATAGGAATGGATTTGGACTCATTCTCCCCGATGGGTGGCGAGGATGTGCTGCAACGATGCTTTAATTTGGCCAACAGTGCGCAAAATCTCAATTTTACGGGATGGAAAGCGTTTGACAGCGATCGCAATCGTTTTGCGATAATCAACGATTACATTGATGGTGCGATGCGTCCGTTCCGCCAATTGCAGTATGATTATTATCGAAGCGGTCTTGATGAGATGTCTAACAATGTGGAGCGAGGGCGCACGAACATAACTACGGCGTTGGAAACGCAACTCAAAAAGGCTCACGAGGACAAGCCGTTGAGCCAGCTTCCGCAGATATGGACCGACTATAAGAAAGACGAGTTGGCCAATATCTATAAAGGAAAGGGCACGCCAAAGGAAAAAGACTCTGTCTACGACATTCTCTTTTCTATCAATGCGTCGCAGAATGCCACATGGGACAAAATCAAACAATGATGATTGTTGAATGTTTGCCTCATGGCTTCGTAATTATAAAATGGTAAAATAACGATGCTGAAACATCTTTATATTAAGAATTTCACCCTTATAGATTGTCTTGACATTGACTTCTATTCCGGTTTCTCGGTCATCACAGGTGAGACGGGAGCGGGCAAGTCGATTATTCTTGGTGCCATAGGGTTGTTGCTGGGCAACCGTGCCGACAGTCGTATGGTGAAATGCCCCGATGGTGACAATGGCGGAAAGGCTACGAAGTGTACCATTGAGGCTCATTTTGACCTACAACATTATCATTTTGAGGAGTTTTTCGCCGAAAACGACCTCGATTATGACCCCGCAGACACCATAATACGCAGGGAATTGCTTTCAACGGGCAAGTCGCGTGCGTTCATCAATGACGAACCAGTCTCGCAACAGTTGTTGCGCCGTTTGGGCGAGCAGCTTATTGACATCCATTCGCAGCACCAGAATTTGCTTTTGCAGAAAGACGATTTTCAGTTAAGCGTTGTTGATATTATAGCCGATGACGAGGCGTTGCGCAAGGAATACGATGCGGCTTACAACCAATACAAGGAGGCCGTGCGCCACTTGCGCGACAAGGAAGAGCAGATTCGGCGCGATGAGCAGAACCGTGACTTTCTGGAGTTTCAGCACAACGAGCTGACACAGGCGCAACTTGTGGATGGCGAGCAGGAGGAGTTGGAGCAGGAAAGCAAGATGCTGGCTCATGCGGGCGACATCAAGACTGCGGTTTATGAGGCCGATGAGTTGCTCTCGGCCGATGAGCAAGGTGTGATGACGCGTTTGCGCCGTGCTTCGCAGCAATTGCAGGCCATAGCCGGCGTTTATCCCAAGGTGAGCGAGTTGGCCGAGCGAATTGACACGGCCTATGTGGAGCTGGAAGACATTGCACGTGAGGTGTCGGCCGATGTAAGCGGAATAGATTTCGACCCCGCACGCCAAGATGTCGTCAATGCCCGCCTCGACTTGATTTATTCCTTGGAGCAAAAGTATCACTTGCCAACGGTTTCAGAATTGCTGGAATTGCAGAAAGAGCTTGGCGGGCAGTTGGCTGCAGTGGAGAATGCAAGCGAGGAACTTGCTGAGCTTCAACGTCAGGTTGCAGCCTTGGCAGAGGATTGTGTGGCCAAGGCGGCCTTGCTTACCCAAGCGCGCACTCAGGCGGCGAGACAGGTAGAGCAGGAGATGCAGCGCAGACTTGTGCCGTTGGGCATTCCTCACGTTCGCTTTTCCGTGGAGCTTACTGCCAAAGAGCTGGCTGCCGATGGGGCAGACAATGTGCAATTCTTGTTTTCCGCCAATCGCAGCACTCCCATGCAGCCGGTGGCTCAAGTGGCCTCGGGCGGAGAGGTGGCGCGTGTGATGCTTTCGCTTAAGGCTATGATTAGCGGCGCAATCAAGTTGCCCACCATTATATTCGATGAAATTGACACGGGTGTTTCCGGAAAGATAGCAGGGAAGATGGCACTCATCATGGCAGAGATGGGCGCGGGAGGCAGACAAGTTGTCTCCATCACGCATTTGCCGCAGATAGCCGCGCGGGGCACGCACCACTACAAAGTGGAGAAGACGGAAACGCCGAATGGAACGATAAGCCACATGCGGGAGCTTGTTTCGGAAGAGCGTGTGCAGGAACTGGCCATGATGCTTTCGGGCGAGAACGTCACGGAGGCCGCGTTGGAGAATGCAAGGACACTTTTGGAGGGTTAACCTCTTTATGCTTGTGCTAATAAATAGTAAAGGCGAGGGCAGAAAAGAGAATCTGCGGAAACGTTTCCTTTGCCTGGCCAGACTCAAATATAGACATATCCCAATCAAAGACTCATGAAGAAGATTATCATAGTAAGCATGATAGCCATGCTTTTTGGTTACGGCCATGCTGTCGCGCAGCCTGCGGCAGTCAAGAAAGCCGTTGCAAGCGTTGTATCGTTGAAAACTTTCACGGCGGCAGGCGAGGTGCAGGGCACTGTCCCGGCTGCGTTTATTGCGCAGGACGGCATTGCCGTGGCCGCTTGGAAGGCGTTCGATAAGGCCGAATCCGTTGCCGCGACCGATGCCAAAGGAAACGCCTTGGCGTTTGATGCGTTGCTGGGAGCTGACGAAATCTATAATGTGGCAAAGCTGCGCGTGAAAGCAGCCAAGGCGCAACCGCTGTCATTGGGCAGTGCGTCCGATGGCGATGAGGTGTGGGTTGTGCCCTCTGCCGATTTGGGCGCGCCGTTGAAGGCCAGGGTGAAGAGTGTAGACAAAGTGAACGGTAAGTATAATTACTATGTGCTCTATGTGGGTTCGGCTTCTGACAAGCTCAATGGTGCGGCCGTGGTCAATGCCAAGGGGCAGCTGATAGGCGTTTACAATCAGTCGGGCACGCTTCAGAGTGCCACCGATGCGGCTTATGCGCGCGACATTGTGCTTACCGGAATGTCGCAAAACGACCCGACAATGCGTCGCGCGCGGCTTCGTATCGGCTTGCCCGATGACGAGAAAGAGGCCATAGTGGGCTTGCTGCTCTCCTCTTCGCAAAAGCCGACCGACCATGAGGCCACCATTCGTGAGTTTATAGACAAGTTTCCGCACCTTACGGACGGATACTACGCGCTGACAATGCTCGCGCTCACCAAGGGCGACAACGCCCAGGCCGACAGTCAGCTGCGTTTGGCAGTGGAGAAAGCAACGAAGAAGGGGGAAGCCCACTTCAACTATGCCAACGTCATCTACCTTGTCCTCACGGGACAACAGGCTGTGGAGGGCGATGTGCCCTCTTCGTGGACGCTCGGCAAAGCACTCAGCGAGGCGCGCGAGGCCAACCGTGTGGACGCGCAGTTCCTTTATCAGCACCTTGTGGCCAAGATTACTTATGCGCAGGGCAGCTATCAAGATGCCTTCACGCTGTTTGAGGCGCTGTCGAAGCAAGAACCCATGCTGCCAGAGACCTATTTGGAGATGGCACAGTGCAAAGAGCAGCTCGGGGCTTCCGATCGGGAAGTGCTGGACTTGCTGGAGCAGAGCGTTGCCGTGTGCGACACGCCCTATGTGGCCTCTTCCGCACCTTATTTCTACGCCCGTGGTCTGCAATATGCCAAGATGGGGGAGTACCGTAAGGCTATGGTCGACCTCGTGCGCTATGAGTACTTCAACCAAGGGCAGCTTGATGCGTTGTTCTATTATCAGCGCGCGCAAATAGAACTGCAGGGGAAGCTCTATCAGCAGGCACTTGGCGACATCCTTACGGCGTGTCGTATGGCACCGGATACGGTGGCCTATCATGCCGAGGCGGGAAGTCTGTATCTGCGTGTGAATCGTCCGCAGGATGCGGCAGAGGCTGCGCGCCACTGCATAGAGGTGGATCCGGAGAGTGCCGATGGCTATTTGATTCTTGGCGTGGCACAGACGCAGCTGAATCAAAAGGAGGAGGGCATACGCAACATAGAGAAAGCCAAGTCGCTGGGCAATGAACAGGCAGACAATTTCCTGAAAAAGTTTAAGCGATAAATACCAAGGGTGGGCGCGCAAAGGATGTTTCTTAGGTGCGCCCATCCTTTTTGTTAGCTGCAAAGACGCGTTAATGTTTTTGTTGTTTTTGCCCAAACTGCGTTTTCTTGGTCTGTCTTCTTAGTGCATGAAAGGGTGTTTTGGGGTGCTCATGATTGGTGTTTGGAAAGGCGTTTTCGGCACAAAGATTTTCCCAAATAAAGTATTCTCGTGTGCGCATGATGCGCAATGGCATTTTAAAAGCATACCTTTCAGGAAGTGAAAGGTGACGTTTGAGGATGCCAAACGTTACCTTTTGCATTCTCAAATGTATGCTCTTCTTATGTGCTTGATATTCATGGTGTTGTGTTCTTCTTGATGTGTCTTGCTCGGATGGCTGCTTTGGGGAATAAAGTAGAGGCTTCTCCAAAGTAATGCTTGATACGCTGACATGAGGCGGAGACGGAAGCGCGTGTCGTTTTGGAGGGTATGAAACAAAAAAAGCAACTCTTTTGGAGTTGCTTCTGCTTGCAGTTGTGTCGGGATGACTGGACTCGAACCAGCGACCACCGGTCCCCCAGACCGGCATTCTAAACCTACTGAACTACATCCCGTGTTCTGAATTGCGGGTGCAAAAGTACTAAGAATTTTCAAACCCACAAAACTTTTCGGCTTTTTTTTGCGCTTTCATGTGAAAAATCGTACCTTTGTCGTTGTAAAACGACCTCAGACAGGCTATTTATGCAGTATATCATACAACCTCCGCAGCGAATACACGCCCATGTAGCTCTTCCTGCATCGAAGAGCGTCAGCAACCGCGCGCTCATTGTGCAGGCTCTTGCGCCCGGCGCACCGTTGCCCGGCAATCTGTCCGACTGCGATGACACGCGTGTGCTGCGTGCCGCGCTTTGCGAACTTCCCCCTATGGTCGATGTGGGGGCTGCCGGGACTGCCATGCGCTTCCTTACGGCCTATCTTTGTACTGTAGATGGGGAACGCGTCATTACTGGAACGGAGCGGATGTGCCACCGTCCCATTGGCGACTTGGTGGATGCGCTTCGCCAGCTGGGTGCGGACATAAGCTATGTAGGCACTCCGGGCTATCCGCCGCTGCTTGTCAAGGGGAGAAAGCTGCCAGGCGGGGAGGTGGAGATGGCCGGAGGGGTCAGTTCGCAGTTCATCACCGCGCTTTTGCTTGTGGCTCCGTCCATGGAAAAAGGTCTTAGGCTGAAGCTTCGGGGAGAGATCGTCTCGCGTCCTTATATAGACTTGACACTCCATGTGATGCACCAATATGGCGTGCGGGCAGAGTGGGAAGACGTGAGTACGCTTTGTGTGCCGCCGCAGGAGTATGCGGCTGTGCCCTATATGGTGGAGAACGATTGGACGGCGGCTTCCTATTGGTATGAGTCGCTGGCGTTGCTTGGCGATGCGGCATCCGAGATAACCCTTGACGGGCTTCTCGACAACTCGCGCCAAGGCGATGCCACGGTGAAGCATATATACAGTTTGATGGGCGTGCGAACCGTGTTTGCCAATGCAGTTGCAGATGAAGGGTCGGCATTGGCGTTGAGTTGCCGCAAGTTCCGGCTTCCGTTGTTGGACTATAACTTTGCCGGTCAGCCCGACTTGGTGCAGTCGGTGGTGGCCACTTGTGTGGGGCTGGGCATCCGTTTTCGCTTCAAGGGGGTGTCGTCTCTTCGAATCAAGGAGACGGATCGCATTGCCGCGCTGGTGGCCGAGACGCGTAAGCTGGGCTTCCTTTTGCAGGTGAGGGGCGACAATGAGCTTGCTTGGGATGGCGCAATGTGCGAGCCAATGCCCAATCCCGTCATCAGCACCTATCACGACCACCGAATGGCCATGGCTTTTGCGCCCCTTGCCATCAAGTTTCCGGGGCTTCGCATCGATGCGCCCGAAGTGGTAACGAAGTCCTATCCGCTTTTTTGGCAGGAAATGCGCAAGGCGGGATTTTCTGTCATGTCTGTTTAATCCTCAAATTATGAGTATTGTTCTGATTACATTAGGGTCGCTTGCCGTGCTTGCGGTGGTGGCGGCCGTGGCCTCAAAGCTGACTAAAGGAAGCAACGATGCAGTGCAGCCAACGCATGGGGACTGCTCCACGTGCAGTGGGGAGGACGCGCAGTGCGAGCAAGTTTGCTATATGGAGGCCGCAACCCGCGAGGTGGAGTATTATGACGATGAGGAATTGGACGCTTTCAAGCATCGTTCGTCCGACAGCTACACGGATGAGGAGGTTCAGCGGTTTGCCGCTGTGCTCTATACGCTCCGTCCTCAGGATGCCAAGGGCTGGGCGCGGAGTCTTAGCTTGCGTGAGGTGGAACTTCCTGACGCACTGAAGGACGACCTTTTTGCCCTCATTGATGGGTAAATGTCGTTGTGGAAGGCAATAATTTCCATACAAAGGGAGTTAAATAAGCGTGAAGAGAAAGTATAGTTATCGTATCACTTTTGTGGTGTTGGCCGCCCTTACATTGGCGTTGAGTGCCTGCTCTACGCAGAAAAACACTGCCAAGACCCGGTGGTGGCACGCTTTCAATGCCCGTTATAATACTTATTATAATGGCAAATTGGCGTATATAGACGGCTCTTTGGAGAAGGAGAACGGCAACAAGGATAACTTCACGGAGATGATTCCTTTGTATACGGTGGGCAATAAGGCGAGTCGTGAGCTGGGCAAGGGAAACTTCGACCGCGCCATAGAGAAATCGCAGAAGGCGATAGCCCGTCATAGTGTCAAGGGAAGACCAGAATGGAACAAGAGCCGCCGCAAGACGGAGAGAGACATAGAGTGGCTAAACCGTCGCGAGTATAATCCCTTCTTGTGGAAAGTGTGGATGCTGATGGGGCGTTCGCAGTTTCATAAAGGTTCTTTCGATGAGGCAGCGGCAACGTTTGCCTATATGTCCCGCCTTTACAAGACGCAGCCGGCCATCTATGGCAAGGCAAGGGCGTGGTTGGCCAAGTGTTATATAGAGCAGGATTGGCTCTATGATGCGGAGGATGTCATACGCAATATGCGCCGTGACAGCCTTGATTGGCGTGCCGCAAAGGAATGGGATTACACCTACGCCGATTATTATATCCACTTAGGGGAGTACGAAAAGGCTATCCCTTATCTGCGAAAGGTCATTAAGCACGAGATGCGTAAGAAGCAAAAGGCGCGTGAGTGGTATCTCATGGGTCAGCTGCAAGCCGCTTTGGGCAACAATGCCGAGGCCTATAAGGCTTTCCGAAAAGTGATAGCGCAGAATCCGTCTTATGAGTTGGAGTTCAATGCGCGCATCGCCATGACAGAGGTGATGGCCAAGGGAAAGAGCCGCCAGATGGTGAGCCGTCTGCGCCGTATGGCCGCTTCCGATAAGAATAAGGATTACTTGGATCAAGTGTATTACGCGATGGGCAATATATACTTGGCCGAGAGGGATACGGCGAAAGCCATTAGCGCGTATGAAAAGGGAAACAGCAAGGCTACGCGCAATGGCGTGGAGAAAGGTGTTCTGCTGCTGCATTTGGGCGATTTGTATTGGCAGCAGGAGAAGTACAGCGATGCGCGGCGGTGTTATGGTGAGGCCATAGGTCTGCTTGACAAAGACCGTAAGGACTATGAGAGCCTTTCCAATCGCTCGAAAGTGCTCGACAAGTTGGTTCCTTACACGGAGGCTGTGCATTTGCAAGACTCGCTACAGTATCTTGCCACGTGCCCGGAGGAGGAACGCAACGCCGCTATCGACCGTGTGATAGAGGCTTTGAAGAAGAAAGAAAAGGAAGAGCGTGACCGGTTGGCCGAGCAGGAGGCTGCCCAGCGACAAGCGGAGGGGCAGAATATGGATCGGAACAACAACCGTCAGCAGCAAACGCAAAGCAACAATCAGGAGAGCACGTGGTATTTCTATAATGTTCAGGCTGTTCAGCAGGGTAAGGCGTCCTTTGAACGGTTGTGGGGAAAGCGTGAGAATGCTGACGATTGGCAGCGTAACAACAAGACGGTTGTGGGTGTAGGGTCTAATGCTGAAGCCGATGACCTCACGGATGAGCAGCGCGACTCGCTTTTTGCAGCCGAGCAGGCGCAAGACTCTTTGCAGCAGATAGCCGACAGTGCGCAAAATGATCCTCACAAGCGTGAGTATTATTTGGAGCAAATACCGTTTACACCCGAGCAACTTGAAGCAAGTAATAAGGTTTTGGCCGATGGGCTCCATCATTCCGGCGTGATATTCAAGGACGAACTCGACAATTTGCCTCTTTCAGAGAAGGCTTTGCGCCGTCTGTCGGATAACTATCCGGCTTACGAGCAAATGGATGAGGTATACTATCATCTTTATCTTCTCTATTCGCGCTTGAACAAAACGGCCTTGGCCGATGGCTATGTGGACAGCTTGAAGCAAAGATTCCCGGAAAGCCAATGGACCACTGTGCTTACCGATCCATATTTTAAGGAGAATGCGCAGTTTGGCAAACAGATAGAGGATTCGCTTTATGCCGCCACCTATGAAGCTTTCAAGAAAGACCGCTTCTCGGAGGTGGCAGGCAATACGCGGATATCCGAGACCCGCTTCCCCTTGGGTGCAAACCGCGATAAGTTCTTGTTCATTGGCGGTTTGAGCAAACTCAATGATGGAGATGCCGATGGCTGTTTGGCAGACATGAAGCAAGTGGTGGAGAAATATCCGCGAAGCCGCATCAGCGAGATGGCTGGCATGATTGTGAATGGGGTAAACCAAGGTCGAAAGTTGCTTGGTGGCAAGTTTGACTTGGGCGATGTGTGGACCAGACGTACCAGTGTGCTCAACGATAGCGACAGTATCAAGCAAGTGAAGTTTGTTCCAGACCGCGACATCAACTTTGTTTTCATGCTTGTTTATAGCCCTGACTCCTTGAATGAGAACAAGTTGCTGTTTGAGATGGCACGCTTCAATTTCACCAACTTCTTGGTTCGCAACTTCGAAATTCAGATTCAAGAGGTGAGCGGTATGCGTCAGATGCGCGTAACGGGCTTCCGCAGTTTTGAGGAGGCCTATGAATATGCGCGGCAGCTCTTTGCCAATGAGGCCGTATTGCGGCAGATGCGAGGCCAGACTATGCCTATTGTCATCAGTGAGAAGAATGAAGAACTGATAGGCAGTCCTTTCACATATAAGGATTATGAAGATTTCTATGCCAAGAACTTCAACAAGGTGGTGCTGCCGAAGCGCAACACGCTCTTTGAACCTGTTGATTTGAACGATTCTCGTGAGCCGGAGCGTGTGCAGCCGATTGGTATCCCGGAGGTCGACAACCCGCCTGTGGACAGTGAGGATGCTGAAAGCGAGATGCTGGAAGGCGTGGAGGAAGATGGATTTGTGATTCCCGATGAGCCGCAAACGTCCTTGCCGACCGACACCCTTGGTGGTTCTGTCGTTGTGCCCGAAGAGGAAGTCGGGCAGTCTGTCCGCAATGAGGAGAATATTGTGATACCCGATGTTCCGGAAGTGGAAGAAGAGGAAAGCAATAGCTTGGTTATTCCCGATGAGCCGCAAGGCGAGCAGCCTGTGGAGGAGGATAATGGAGAGTTGCTTATCCCCGTTGACCCACAAGATGAGCCACGGCAGGAAGATAATACTGGCGGTGTGATAATCCCCGAGGAACGTCCGGCGGAGCAAACTGTTACGGAGAATGCCGAGGAAATCATGATTCCCGAAGAGCCAGGCGCGCCGCAGCCTTCTGTGGAAGCCCCCGTTGTTTCCGAAGAGTCAGTGGTGGAGCGGCCTCAGGTGCAACCGCAGCAAGCGGAACAGCCTCAGCAGCAAGAGCCTACGGAGGATGAGCCTGTCTTTATTTTCGATGACGATACGCCCGAAGTCCCTTCCGGAAATGAGATAGACGAGCCAACCGATTCCAGCATCGAGGATGAGTATTACGAACTGGATGGTTTCTAACAAAACGCAAAAACGTAAGCGATGAATAATAATGGATTGCTTCTTTGGGTGGATGATGAGGTAGAGCTGTTGCGGGCTTACATCATCTTCTTGGAAAAGAAAGGATATGAGGTGGTGACGGTGAGCAATGGCGCCGATGCCATAGAGCAATGCAGTGCGCAAACGTTCGACCTTGTGCTGCTTGATGAGCAAATGCCGGGACTGTCGGGGCTGGAAACGTTGCAGCGCATCAAGGAAATACAGCCTGCCACGCCCGTTGTCATGGTGACAAAGAGCGAGGAGGAGAACATTATGGAGCAGGCGATAGGCTCTAAGATAGCCGACTACCTCATCAAGCCCGTCAATCCGAGCCAAATCCTTTTGGCTTTGAAGAAGAATATCCACCGCAAGGAGATTGTTACGGAGGTAACCCAGACGGGCTATCAGCAGGATTATCAGCAGATTTCCATGCAGATAGCCGATTGTCGGACGTTTGCCGATTGGGCGGAAGTCTACAAACGCCTTGTGAGATGGGAAGTGGAGTTGAGCAGCACCGACAGCAGCATGACCGAAATGCTCAAGATGCAGAAAGAGGAGGCCAACATTGGTTTTGCGAAGTATATTCAGCGGAATTATCTCGACTGGGTCTCTCCGCAGCGCGCGTCCTCAACGGGTCGGAATCTTCTGCACGGCCGCAAGGCAGAACCAGCGGCAACGGAGCGTCCAATGCTCAGTCCCGATGTGTTCAAGCGTGTGGTGTTTCCTAAGATAGACGCGGGCGAGAAGGTTTTCCTCATCGTTATAGACAATTTCCGCTACGACCAGTGGCGCATACTTTCGGGCGAGATAGCCGATTTCTTCGATATTGACGAGCAACTTTATCTCAGCATCCTGCCCACGGCTACGCAATATGCCCGCAATGCGATATTCAGCGGGCTGATGCCGCAGCAGATAGCCGAGATGTTTCCCGAATTGTGGGTAGACGAGGACGAGGAAGAAGGCAAGAACCTCAATGAAGAACCGCTGATTCAGACGCAAATAGACCGCTATCGCCGCCACGACAAGTTCTCCTATCACAAGATAAACGATTCTACGGGGGGCGACAAATATCTGCAGCAGTTTGCCAATCTGCGCCAAAACGACCTCAATGTGCTGGTTGTAAACTTCATTGATGTATTGTCGCACGCCCGCACGGAAATGCGCATGATACGCGAACTGGCCAATAATGAGAGTGCTTATCGCAGCATTACGCTGAGCTGGTTCCGCCATTCCGTGCTCACCGAGTTGCTGCGTTTGTTGGCGCAGAGTGATTACAAGGTCGTCATCACCACCGATCATGGTAGTATCCGCACCACGAAACCTGTGAAAATTGTGGGCGACCGCAACACCAATACCAACCTGCGCTACAAGCTGGGCAAGAATCTCAGCTACAGCAACAAAGACGTGTTTGTGGTCAAGAGTCCCCATCAGGCACAGCTTCCCGCGCCAAACCTCAGCACATCGTATGTGTTTGCCACGGGCGATGCGTTCTTTGCCTATCCTAACAACTATAATTATTACGTTTCTTATTATAAGGACACGTTCCAGCACGGCGGCATCTCGATGGAGGAGATGATTATACCGCTCATTACGCTCACGCCGCGCAAGCGTTGACCGTCCTTAGCAGAATATTTTTAGAACAATGGAAGTCAGAATAGAGAGTATAGACAAGATATATGAGGCCGCACGTGCCTTTGTCGATGCGATAGGCCAAGGCCGCGTGTTTGCCTTCTATGGCAAGATGGGGGCGGGGAAGACCACTTTCGTCAAAGCCGTTTGTGAGGAACTGGGTGTGGAAGATGTAATCACTTCTCCCACGTTCGCATTGGTCAATGAGTATACGGATGGCCATGGCGACTCTGTTTTTCATTTCGATTTCTATCGCATTAAGAAGTTGGAGGAGGCTTACGACATGGGCTGTGAGGACTATTTTGACAGCGGAAGCCTTTGTTTCATTGAGTGGCCGGAGATAGTGGAGGAACTTCTACCCGCCGATGCCGTGCGTGTGGACATCTGCGAGAATGCCGATGGCGCGCGTGTGGTGTCTTGGTGATGAGAGAGATTTAAAGGGGTGGTAGACAGGTTGTTGTAGGCCGTGTTGTAAAAGCATACCTATTGCCCCGCAAAACCTAACGTTTCGCAATGCGAAAGCTATGGTTTTGCGGGGCAATAGGTATGCTTTCTTTTTGGAGAAGTCTTGTGGTGGCTATTTGCCGTAGCCTATTTGCTGATTCAGGATGAGGTCGTAGCTGCTGTCAAGGTTCAGTTCCTTGCGCAGCGTCTCGGCATCCATCGTCATGCGCGGCACGTTTTCCAGTCCTAAGGCCGCGCAGGCCAAGGCGATGTTTTGCGAAACGTATCCGCAATCCACTTGTCCCATTCTTCCGGCAGCGTTGCCCATGTCGGCAAACTTGTTGTGGTTGCTGACCAGCAATAGCGATATGGGGGCTTCCTCGGCAAAAGTCTGTGGCCCGGCAATGGCCTTGCGCAGGTCTTTCTTGCTGATTTGTTGCAGCTTGTTCTCTGCCGGGAGATAGCGGAATGCACCGTCTTTGCGAACCACGATAACCTCAATGTCTTGTCTGTTGAGTGCCGAGGGCACTGTGATTTTGCTCTTTGCTGGGTCTTCATCGGGACGGTTCACGCCGCAGGCGGCCCAAAGAATGCTCGACAGTTGCGCGTCGGTGATGTCTTTCGCGGCAAACTCGCGCGATGAGCTGCGCTTTTGCAGTGCTTGAAACAGCGTTGTGGGGTTCGATTTGTCGGGGGCGGGAAGCTGAATGTCCTGTGCGCCCACCGCCATGGTGGCGGCCATGCAAGCTATTGTCATAATCGCTTTCTTCATGTATTTGGTTCTTGTGTTGTGGTTAGTTGTGTACCAGTGTGCCGATTGGCTCTCCCTCCATCACTTTGCGCAAGTTGCCATACACGTCCATGTTGAACACATAGATGGGGAGGTCGTTTTCCTTGCACATGGTGGTGGCCGTGAGGTCCATTACCTTCAGTCCACGGGTGTAAATCTCATCGTAAGTGATGTCGTCAAACTTCGTTGCGGTCGGGTCTTTCTCCGGGTCGGCGGTGTAGATGCCATCCACACGAGTGCCTTTGAGCATCACATCGGCCTCAATCTCAATGCCTCGGAGCGATGAGCCAGTGTCGGTGGAGAAGTAGGGGCTTCCCGTTCCTGCGCCGAATATGCACACATAGCCTTCTTCCATGGATTCGATGGCTTTCCATTTGCTGTAAAACTCGCCAATAGGCTCCATGCGAATGGCGGTGAGCACTTTGTTCTTCACGCCTATTGCGCCCAGCGCGGAGCTGAGGGCAAGCGAGTTGATAACCGTGGCGCACATGCCCATCTGGTCGCCTTTCACTCGGTCGAAGCCCTTTTGTGCTCCCGAGAGGCCTCTGAAGATGTTGCCTCCGCCAATGACGATGCCTATTTGCACGCCCATTTCGTGTGCTTCCTTGATTTGCTGGGCGTAGTCGGCCAGTCTGTTGGGATCGATGCCGAAGCCTTGTTGTCCCATAAGGCTCTCTCCTGAGAGCTTGAGGAGTATTCGTTTGAATCTTGCCATAATGATGTGATAATAGTATTGTCTGTTTTTGTTTTTTTGATTTTGAGGCGGTGAGTGTCTCCTTATGGGAGTACAAACTCCACCTCCTTGAATGCGTAACTGCGAATAACGCCTTGCCGGTCATGCAGCAGCAGGTGGCCGTCGTCCTCCACTTCGAATATGGCACCTTCAAATTCGCCCTCCTTGTCGCGGAATCGGTGGTAGCCATTGCGGTGGTAAAGGCTTTGCAGGTAGCACGCGGCAATGTCGGCGTAAGCCCCGCTCCGCGTCAAGTCGTAGTATTTCTTGAATGAGGAAACAAACTCTTGCAGGAGCTTTTCGCGGTCGATGTCGTGTCCAAGGATTTGTGCGAGCGACACTGGGTTAGGCAACGAGGCGGAAAAGTTGGTTTGGTTCACGTTGATGCCCACGCCGTAAATGCAGTTTTTGATGGAAGCCCCGTGGAGCGAGGTCTCTATCAGCGTGCCGCTCAGCTTGCGGTCGTGCCAGTAAATGTCGTTGGGCCATTTCAGCGTAATGCCATCGGTGTATTGGTCGAGCACGTCTTTCAGTGCCAAAGCACCCGCCTCGGCCAGCAGAAACTGTTTGGCCACGGGTATCCACGTAGGGTGGATGAGCACGCTGAACAGTAAATTCTTGCCAGCCTCTGCCTCCCAGCGGTTAGTACCTTGCCCGCGCCCGGCCGTCTGATGCTCGGCCACGGCCACGGTCATGATTTCCTCCTCGGCGGGCTGATAGGTTCGGAGGAAGTTGTTTGTGCTGTCCACCTCCTCAATCCGTATGATTTGCACTCCGTTGTTTTTCGGCTTGCGCGAAAATTTATCCTTGATATGTGATAAAAAGCTCATGAGCTATCCTTATTATATTAATGGAACATCCTCCATATGCCGTATTTCGGCGTGGGCACTGTCCGTTCCCACGATGGTGATGATGTCGAACCGGATGTGGGAAAGTACCTGGTAGGCTTTCACAAAAGCGTTGGTGGCAATGGCTATGGATTTGATTTTTTGTGGCGTAACGGCCAATTCGGCATCCACGAAGCGTTCGTTGCTTCGCGTTTTCACCTCCACGATGATCAGCAGGTCTTCTTCCTCTTTGAGCGCCACGATGTCCAAGTCGCGATGGCGGTATTGCCAGTTACGAAAGAGAATCTTGCAGCCTTTCCCCTCAAGGTATTGGGCGGCCAGCTGTTCGCCCCAGTGCCCCAAATCGTTGTGTGCAGCCATGTTGATGTTCTATATCATATTCTATTCATCGCACAAATTTACGAAATAATTTTGACCTGCGGGGGCAACACAGTGTTTTTTGCCGTTTCCCATGCACCTTTTTCTCTCAAAAGGCTTTTTTATTGAAGGCATGGCGTGCGCTGCTGCTTGGCGGCGGGTGTCCCGTTAACAAAGAATAGCCTTAAATGTTTCGGCAATCGGAAAAGTATTTGTAAATTCGCACGCTGTTTTCAAATTCACATCAATGCAAAATAACAAGGCATACACTTTTGAGGAAGCCTATGAGGCCACCTTGAAGTATTTTGATGGCGACGCGCTCGCCGCGCAAGTGTGGGTGAGCAAGTATGCGCTGAAGGACGGACAAGGCCGCATCTTTGAGCTAACGCCTGCCGATATGCATTGGCGCATAGCGGAAGAAATTGCGCGTGTGGAGCGGAAATATCCTAACCCCATGGCGGCGCAGGAGGTTTTCGACTTGCTCGACCACTTCCGCTACGTTGTTCCCGCAGGTAGCCCGATGGCAGGCATAGGCAATGATTGTCAGATGGCATCGCTTTCCAATTGTTTTGTTGTAGGACTTGATGGTGATGCCGACTCTTATGGTGGCATTATGCGCATTGATGAGGAACAGGTGCAGCTCATGAAGCGGCGCGGCGGAGTAGGTCACGACCTCAGCCACATACGCCCCAAGGGCAGCCTGGTGAACAATTCGGCTCTTACTTCCACAGGTCTTGTGCCATTTATGGAGCGTTACAGCAACTCCACGCGTGAGGTGGCGCAAGACGGAAGACGCGGTGCGCTGATGCTCACGGTGTCCGTAGCCCATCCCGACGCCGAGGCTTTCATCGATGCAAAGATGGAGGAGGGCAAGGTAACGGGGGCTAATGTGAGTGTGAAAATCAGCGATGAGTTCATGCAGGCTGTCGTTGACAATCGCCTTTTCGTGCAGAAATTCCCCACAGACAGCGATGCGCCGATGGTGAGAAAGGAGGTGTCGGCGCGCAGGTTGTGGGATAAGATAGTGCGTAATGCTTGGAAAAGCGCGGAGCCGGGAGTGTTGTTCTGGGACACTATCTTACGGGAGAGCATTCCCGATTGCTATGCCGACCTTGGCTTTCGTACGGTAAGCACAAACCCATGTGGGGAGATTCCCTTGTGTCCATACGACAGTTGCCGGCTGTTGTCTTTGAATCTGTATGGCTATGTAGACAACCCGTTCACTGTTGAGGCTAAGTTCAACTTTGATAAGTTCTGCTCTCATGTTCGTTTGGCACAGCGCATCATGGACGATATTGTCGACTTGGAGATGGAAAGGATAGACCGTATCATTTCCAAGATACAGAATGACCCGCAAGCGATGGAGGTGAAGGAGACGGAACTTCACCTTTGGAAAAAGATAAAGGAGAAAAGCGCAAAAGGAAGGCGCACTGGCGTGGGCATTACGGCCGAGGGCGATATGCTGGCTGCGCTGGGTTTGCGCTATGGAACGCAAGAGGCTACCGACTTTGCGGTGAGCGTCCAGCGCGCGTTGGCTTTGAATGCGTATCGCTCTTCGGTTACGTTGGCCTCGGAGCGTGGCGCTTTTGCCATTTACGATGCCAAGCGTGAGGAGGCTAATCCGTTTATTCTCCGCATAAAAGAGGCCGATTCGCAACTCTATGAGGACATGATGCGTTATGGCAGGCGCAATATTGCCTGCTTGACCATTGCCCCAACGGGCACAACATCATTGCTGACGCAAACCACAAGTGGCATCGAGCCGGTGTTTATGCCCGTGTATAAGCGGCGGAGAAAGGTCAATCCGAATGATGCCGATGTACGTGTCGATTTTGTGGATGAGACAGGCGATTCCTTTGAAGAGTACATAGTGTACCATCAGAAGTTCCTTAAATGGATGGAAGTGAATGGCTTTGACACGCAAAAGCGTTACACGCAGGAGGAAATGGAGGAACTTGTGCGCACCTCTCCTTATTATAAGGCAACGGCCAACGATGTGGAGTGGCTGATGAAGGTGCGTATGCAGGGAGCCGTTCAGAAGTGGGTGGATCATAGTATATCAGTTACGGTGAATCTTCCGGGGAGCGTTGATGAGGCATTGGTCAACAAACTCTATGTCGAGGCTTGGCGATGCGGATGCAAAGGGTGCACCATCTATCGCGATGGAAGCCGCTCGGGCGTGTTGCTTTCTGTTCCCAAGAAAGGCAAGAGCGCCGATGAAGAGGTGCGTAAGGACTTGCAGCAGGCCACGGAAGTGCATCATTCGTTCCTGCGACAGCCACAAGTGGTGGAGACCCGCCCCAAGGAGCTTGAGTGTGATGTGGTTCGTTTCCAAAATAATAAGGAAAAATGGGTGGCGTTCGTGGGATTGCTTGATGGTCGTCCTTATGAAATCTTCACGGGATTGCAGGATGATGAGGAGGGAATAGTACTGCCCAAAACGGTGACGAAGGGCAAAATCATCAAGCAGACCAATTCCGATGGCAGCCACCGTTATGATTTTCAGTTCAAGAACAAGCGTGGCTACAAGACCACAGTAGAGGGATTGTCTGAGAAATTCAATCCGGAGTATTGGAATTATGCCAAGCTGATTTCCGGAGTTCTGCGTTATCGTATGCCCATATCCCACGTTATCAAGCTCGTAGGCTCGTTGCAGCTTAAGAATGAGAGCATCAATACGTGGAAGATAGGTGTGGAACGCGCCCTCAAAAAGTATATAGGCGATGGCACAAAGGCCAGCGGGCAGGTGTGCCCGGTGTGTGGACAGGAAACGCTTGTCTATCAGGAGGGATGTCTCATCTGCACCAACTGTGGCGCAAGTCGTTGTGGATAGTTGCGCATTATGAATATAAAGGAAAGCCATATCTTTATCAAATCCCTCCGTCTTCATTGTCCTATCGGGGTCATGGAGCAGGAGCAAGTGGTTGGCAATGACTTTGTTGTCGACCTGCGTGTAGGCTATGATTTCTCCAAAGCCATGGAGAGTGACAGCGTGGAGGACACTCTGAACTATGCAGCCCTGTATGCTTTGCTGCGACGGGTGCTCTCTCAGCCTGTGGCATTGGTGGAGAAAGCCGCTGGCAATGTGGCCAAGGCCTTGTTTCTGTCGTGGCCGGGCATCTCCTCCGTTGATTTCCGAATCACCAAGTGCAATCCTCCCATGGGGGCAGATTGTGATGGAGCGGGCGTGGAAATACACTTAATTAATGAAAAAACCCACAAGTGCTGAACGAGTTTTATAAAATTATCCGTAATTTTGCACTCGTATGAGCAAAAAGTTGTTTCTTCTTGTCGTATTATTCTTCACGGGATTGTCGCTGATGGCGGCTACTCCCAAGCGTTTCACACTTGTTATTGATCCCGGACATGGTGGCCATGACACGGGCGCATTGGGCGAATTTTCACGTGAGAAAGACATTAATCTCAGCGTAGCTTTGCAGTTTGGCCGCTACGTTGAGACCCGTTGCGCGGATGTGAACGTTATCTACACGCGAAAGACCGATTGTTTTGTCACCCTGCATGAGCGCGCAGCCATAGCCAACCGTGCCAAAGCCGACCTTTTTGTTTCCGTCCACACCAATGCTGTGGCACGTGGGCATACCGTAGAGGGCTTTCAAGTCTACACGTTAGGTATGCACCGGGCCAAGGACAACCTTGATGTGGCCATGCGCGAGAACTCCGTAATCTCGATGGAGAAGGACTATAAGGAGGCCTATCAAGGCTTCGATCCCAACTCATCGGAGAGCTATATCATGTTTGAATTTATCCAAAGTGCCAACATGGAGAAAAGTGTTGAGTTGGCACGTTTCATCCAGAACAGCGTTTGCACGGGGGTAGGGCGCATGGATAAAGGCGTTCATCAGGCAGGATTCCTCGTGCTTCGCGAAACCTCCATGCCGAGTTGCCTCATTGAGCTGGGATTTATCACCACGCCCTCAGAGGAGGAATACCTCAATACGGATACCGGGCAGGACAATATGGCAAGAGCTTTCTATGAGGCGTTTGTCAGCTATCGGAAAAAGTACGACCCCAAACTTACGGTGCCCACGCAAGGTGCGGCGCGCGTCAGTGTGTCGCGCACGGTGTCAAAGCCGCTGGCCGTGAAGGCGCAGACCGACAAGTTGCGACCCGTTGCGGTGAAAAATGTTCCTTTGGCGGCCAAGAACCAGCCAAAGGCAGAGGCGGCTGTGGCTTCTTCCGCACCAGCTTCCACCACCCAACCTCAACTTCCTCCCGAGGCGCAAGAGGCCATCAAAGACGTTACACCCACGTTTAAAGTGCAGATTTTTGCCTCCGACCGCAAGTTGCAGAGCGGTAGTGAGCACTTCAAAGGGCATGACAACGTGGAGTTTTTCAAAGAAAAGGGGCTGTACAAATACACGGTTGGCTCAAGTAAGAACTACAATGAGATAATGCGCTTGCGTAAAAAGCTCGTCAAGGACTTTCCGCAATGCTTCATCATAGCCTTCAACGGGCAAAACCGGATGAACACCTCTTTGGCCATAGCTGCTTTTCTGGAACAGATGAAGAAGCAATAGTCCATGGGTCATAGGATTAAGCCCAAACTCAATCAATCCCCATTTACAGTAAAACCGAATTTATGAAGAAACTGTTTACCAACGAAGTGAAGATAGCCTTAGTGGCAGTGGTAGGTATTGTCGTTCTGTTTTTCGGAATGCAGTTCCTCAAAGGCTTGGATTTGTTTTCCTCTGTCAATCCGTATCAGATGAAATTCGCCGACATCAACGGACTAAACGTCTCCACGCCCATCTTTGCCAATGGCTACAAGGTGGGCACGGTGCGCGGTATTGACTACAACTATGAGAAGCCCGGTGACATTACCGTGTTTGCAGACATCGACAAGGGCATGCGCATACCAGAGGGAACTACGGCCGAAATCGTCAGCGATCTCATGGGCAACATTCAAGTCAATCTGCAACTGGGTTCTTCCGAGACGATGCTCGTGTCGAATGGCGTCATCGATGGACGCGCGGCGGGCGGTGCGCTCGATGCTGCCAAGGGAATGATACCGCAGGTTGAGGGACTTTTGTCGAAGCTCGACTCCATAGCCCACAGCCTAAACGTGCTGCTGGCCGACCCCTCCATAGCGGGCACGCTGCACAATGTGAACCAGATTTCGTCAGACCTTACCACATCCACCCGCGAGCTGAACCAGCTGCTGGCTTCCCTCAACCGTGATGTGCCGTCGCTTGCCGGAAAGGCAAATGCCATGCTTGGACACACCGACCAGCTGGTTTGCGATGCCCGCAATGGGCTGAATGAAACTTTGGGCAATGCCAATGGCTTGATGGGAAACCTCAATGGCAAGCTTGATGAGCTTGATGTGGCGGGCACGATGCGTCAGGTGAATACAACGCTTACTCATCTGAACGACCTCGCCAGTAAACTCAACTCCGGAGAGGGCACGCTGGGGCTGCTCATGAACGACCCCGGGCTTTACAACAATTTGAATCAGACAATGCGCGATGCCGACAGTTTGCTCGTCAATCTTAAGGCGCACCCCAAGCGTTACGTTCATTTTTCGCTCTTTGGACGCAAAGACAAGTAGCTTGCATTTGCTTGTCTGACAAAAAGTTGAGGCTGCGCTGCTTCCCCAATACGGGTATGGCGCAGCTTCTTTTTTGTGCTTCTGTTTGCCGAATTTCTTCTTGCAGGGATGAGACTACAAGGCGGGTAAACTAAAACCATACCTTTTGCACGGCGAAACCTATGGTTTTGCGTGGCAATAGGTATGGTTTTACAATGCAAAACCTATGGTATTGCAAACCCACAAGCCTTGGGGCGTTTGGTGGAGGTGTTGATGTGCTTTCCCGATAAGCGGAATAAGGCCGCGCGATGATGGCGTGGGAGGGCGCGTGTGGAGGTGTTTGGGTGGCTCGCCATTGAGGATTGGGGCGGAAAAGAGTTTTTTTTGAGTAGGCTGTGGGGTTTATTGTAGTTTAAATAAGGTCTAAATAATTTTTAGTTTGATTACTGGTTGTTTTGACGATGTTAACAGTCCTGAAAATCAAACCTTTATGAAGAAACGTAAAAGTTGCTTATTTGTGTGCTTGCAAGAGAAAATATCGGATTGAACCCTTTGAAAGTCAAGGAGTTTGAAATGAGCAAAAGCAGAATTTTGGGCACGTTTCCGCGATTCGTCCTAAGTATCGCTGTATGCGCACTTTACGCATTTCTCTGCTTGACTCCCTTGCCTTGCAGGCTTTCGGGTTTGGAAATAATTTCGTAACTTTGCATTCGCATTTGGCCTCCGCAGGTCAGATGTGATGGTTAACATACTCGCTCGTTTATAAATGGTAGCACAGACGAATGCCCTTTGGGACAATTCTCTCCGGCTGATTAGAGAGAACGTCACAGAGCAGCAATACAACACATGGTTTAAGCCCATCGTTTTCGAATCGTATACGCCCGATACGAAAACGTTGCTCTTGCAAGTACCCAGTCCCTTTGTGTATGAGTACTTGGAGGTGAACTATGTCGATTTGCTTTCGAAAGTGCTCAAACGTTGCTTTGGCGATGGTGTCAAGCTGACGTATCGTGTGGTAACGGACAAGGCTAACCATCTGACGCAAGACCTTCAGGCCGAGCCGGACAACAAAATGTCAACGCAGCGTGCCACCGCAAGGGGCAACCAAAGTCCCACGCCGCTGGATGCTGCTCCGCAGGACTTGGATCCGCAGCTCGATCCGCATAAGACATTCAATAATTATTTGGAGGGAACGAGCAATAAGTTGCCGCGTTCTATCGGATTGTCCATTGCGGAGCATCCCAATTCCACGCAGTTTAACCCGATGTTCATCTATGGCCCGTCGGGTTGCGGTAAGACCCACTTGGTCAATGCGATTGGTATGCGTGCCAAGCAGTTGTACCCGCAAAAGCGCGTTCTGTACATCTCGGCACGTCTTTTCCAAGTGCAGTACACCAATTCTGTGCGGAACAATACGACCAACGACTTCATCAACTTCTATCAGACCATTGATGTGCTCATTGTGGACGACATACAGGAGTGGATGACGGCATTGAAGACGCAAGACACTTTCTTCCATATTTTCAACCATCTTTTCCGCAATGGCAAGCGCATCATTTTGGCTTCCGACCGCCCGCCCGTAGATTTGAAGGGCATGAACGAGCGTTTGCTTACGCGGTTTGCTTGCGGACTGATTGCCGAGTTGGAGAAACCCAACGTGCAGCTCTGCGTGGACATTCTCCACAACAAGATTCGCCGTGACGGATTGTCCATCCCCGAGGATGTGGTGCGCTACATTGCGCAGACGGCCAACGGCTCGGTGCGCGACTTGCAGGGCGTAATCAACTCGCTGCTGGCTTATTCGGTGGTCTACAATTGCGATGTGGATATGCGTCTGGCCGAACGTGTCATTAAGCGGGCGGTGAAGGTAGACAATGAGCCGCTCACGGTGGATGACATCTTGGAGAAGGTATGCGCGCATTTCAACGTTACTACCACGGCCGTCAACTCACGTTCGCGCAAGCGCGACATTGTTGTGGCACGGCAGGTGAGCATGTATCTTGCGCAGAAATACACCAAGATGCCGGCCTCGCGCATTGGCAAACTGGTGGGAAACCGCGACCATAGCACGGTCATTCACAGTTGTGCGCAGGTGGAGAAGAAGCTCAAGGCCGACAAGGGCTTCAGTGCTGAGGTTTCCAGCATAGAGAATGCTTTTCGTCTTAAAAGCTGAGTAAAAAGAAAACAAGCTGGCCTATAAGGCGATTGCTTCTTTGGAAAGCAATGGGTGAAACAATCGCGGTGGCCAGCTTGCCGGGTTTGCAGTAATAGTTTTTTCTTTCCTTGTTCTTGTTTGGGTCTTTGAAACAGGTCTAAACAGTTATTCCTTGGCCTTGAAAGTGCGGAAAACGATGTATTCTCCGTCCCCATCAAGGGTGAATTTGTCGCTTTCGGCGTTGTTGATTGTGCCTTGCCACCATTCCTCGAAAGGATATGACTCCCACGTTAGTCCCTCGTTTTGCAAGCGTTTGCAATTCAGATTGAAGATGCTCACCTGCTGGTTCTTGATGCTTGCGAACGTGTTTTTCCCCTCACAGTATACAAACCATCCGTAGTCGGTTACGAGTGCGGCATCAATACCGAAGTGGTGGCGGTAGAAGCGGGGCAGGGAAATGTTGCCCAAGGTGTGGTCCTCTCGCTTCCCCGTAGCCCCCACGTAGCAGAGCAGGGGCGTTTCGTTCTCGCACGAGGGCTTGTAATGGGCGGCGTAGTAGCGTGTGGCCTTGGTGAGATCGTTGTATTCTTGCTCCGATTCAAAATGGCAAATCTCCCGATATTGTTCTTTTAGGTTGGCGGGGAATGAGTCGCCGTCGCCAATGATGGCATCGGGCATGATGCCCGTGTGCTGTATGAGCATAGCCCCGGCGTTGTCGCAGGCTATCAAAGGGCGTGTGCTGCGGAGCAAGGCAACGGGAATGCTGGCCGTGGGGAAGTCGCCATCGGCGAGAATCACGCCATCGAAGTGGGTTTGAGGGGTAATGAGTGGGTAAAACATACTGTTTAAAGAATTGAGAGTTTTGCGTTGATATTGTGTAAGATGCGTTGAGCTTGTTCCGAAGTTGCTTTTATCTGTTTATGCACCTTGTTCTTGCTGCATCATCTTTTTCCATTTGAGATAGCCGGCGATGGCTATGAGCACATAGAGGAAATAAAGTCCTGCCGTGAAAGGTATGTCCTTGTAGATGTAGAGTGCCGCCAGCTCCGTGTCAACAACAATCCAAACCAGCCATTGTTCTATGTATTTGCGGGCAAGCCACCACAGTCCGATGATGCTCAGTGCGTTTCCGAACGAGTCAAGGACAGGCACTGTGGAGTTGGTAAGGTTGGTAAGGACGAGGTATATGCCACCCCATGCCGTCAGAAAGAGCTGCAAGGAGGGGAGCAGGAGGGACTTCTTGACATGGGTAATGGGCATCGTTTCTGTCTGTTGACCACGTTTCTTGCCGAATTTCCACACAAGTAAGCCATAGATAGCGGCCAAAGCGTAGTACACTTGCATTCCGAAGTCGGCGTAAAGTCCGGCCTCAAGGTACACGAACATATAGGTAATGGGCATAACGATGCCTGTCACCCATAGCCATATTGAGGCTTTGTATTCCTGATAGATGTAGATAAGGCCGATGATAGTTCCGAGTATGTCGAGCCAGTTCATTGCTGATGCGCTTTTTTGATGCTGAAATGTAAATGGCGGTGAAGATAGGGGAGGGGGCAAGGATACATTACCCAGTCTGAATCCTAAGCCCCCGTTTCCCTAATCTGTTAGAACTTGAGCGTGATATTGCCCATTACGTTGAATCCCGCCGTTGGTATCCAGCCTATTTGTGTGTAACGGTTCTCGTTGGGATGTCCGTCGTTGTCGAGAATAGTGCTGTACACCCATCCCGAAGCGGCATAGTGGCGGTTGAAAATGTTATTGAAGTTGCAGCCGAGCAGCACCTCACGCAGTCCGGCAAAGCGTTTGCCGGGATGGAACGTGTAGTTCAAGCGAATGTTGGTTTGGCTGTAACAAGGCAGCGAGCGCAGGTTGTTCTCCGTGTTGTCGAGATATTGCTTGCTGACAAAGTTGGTATGCCATATTGCTTGCAGCCCTGCGTAGTGGAAAGTAACGAACCCATTGAGGATAGTTGAGGGGGAAAAGGCGAGCGTAGAGTTGTCGTAGTGAATCTTTCGGAAGCTGCTTTCCCAGTCAACGGAGGCCATCTCGTCGAAATCTTTAATGCGGTTGCGGCTCAAAGCGGCGTTTCCCTCAAGGTTGAGGAAGCGGAAAGGCGACCAGCCAGCCTCAATCTCAGCACCCATTCGGTAGCTGTCCTTGATGTTGGTGGTGAGGTTTTCGCCAATGTCGCTTTGCTCTCCGGTCTGCACAAACTGGTTGGTGTAATCCATATAGTACAGGTTTACGCCGGCATACCAGTTCTTGGCGTGATAATTATATCCCGCTTCGATGTCCGTCAGGCGTTCGGGTGAAGGCAACGGGTACGAGCCGTTGTCTGTGAAGTTGTTCCGTTCCGGCTCTCGGTTGGCATACGCGATGGAGGCATAGGCATGATGGCCATTGTTGGCAAAGCTGATGCCCGCTTTCGGGTTGACGAAGTTGTAGCGTTCGTTGATGTCGAGCTTCTGATTGTAGTACTTTGAGTCGGCATCATAGAACTTATCGTTGCGTCCCCATGTGTTGTATTGCACGTAGCGGTACTGCACATCGGTGAAAAACTCCCAATAATTGGCGAAGCGATAGCTGGCCTTGAAGAACGCACTGTAATCAAACTTGCGCGCATCGGAATCGTAATACTGGTAGTTGTTGCCGTTTGGGCGGAAGTGGTTGTCGAGTTCGGCGTTCTTGAAATAAGTAAGGTAGCCGAAATGGTTGCCACGGAACTGCTGCAGGTAAAGACCGCCCATCACATTCCAGTCGTTGTCTTTGTAATTAATGTTGTAAACTACTCCGTAATGGTGCTGTGTGAGACCCTTGCGGCGCACAATGTCGTCGCGCTTCACAACATTTCCATTGGCATCGGCGTAGCTAAGGCCGAACTTGGACAGTTTGCTGTTCGGTCGCAATTCGCTGTAATATCCGAATCCGTAGGTGTAATGCAGCGCAACATTGTGGCTCCAATGAGCCGATGGGGTGAAGACAGCGGAGAGGATGTTGTGATTTTGATAGAAATTGTCCGTTGTCTTCTTCCAATACGAGCCATCGCGCATCTGATACCGTTCGGTAACGAAGTTGCCGTTGGCGTCTTGCTTGAACTTTCCGTCCTCGCCCATGACGAGATTCTCAAACAACGTGTTGTATTTTCCCAAGCCACGGTCATATAAGTCTTTATATGTGGTGATTCCCGTGTGCTCCCCCCATGTGCCATCGATAAGACTGAGGTCGTTGTTTCCGGCCGTTATGCCATTCCATGCCTGTCCTGTCTTTTCGAAGTTTCCTGTGTTTTTGTAGCTCACCTTGAACTTGTCGTCCAGCCATGTCAAGCTGCCGTAGTACGAGCCGGAACGTCCGGCAGTGCCGTGTACGAAGCCTTTTGTGGAGGTCTCATGGTATGCGCCATCAAAGATGAGATGGTTGAGAAACAAACCGCTGGAGAAAGAAGTTCCCACATTGTAGGTGTTGAAACTTCCGTACGACCCCGTCAGCTCCAGAAAAGGCTTGAGCGAAGGCGTGGGTGTGCCCAATGCCACAGAGCCGCCGAATGCGCCGTCGCCATTGGTTGATGTTCCCACGCCTCGTTGTATTTGGGCACTGCCCAAAAATGAGGCATAGGAGTTCATGTTTGCCCAAAAAACAGTCTGGTCTTCAGGTGAGTTGAGCGGTACGCCGTCCAGCGTGACGTTGATTCGGCTTCCTGCCGCGCCGCGAATGCGCATGGCTGTCGTTCCGGTTCCCATGCCATTCTCGCTCCATGCCAGTACGCCGGGTGTGCCGGCGAAAAGGAACGGCAGCTCCATACCGCTCTTGGAGAAGGATTGCAGCTCTTGTTTTTTGATGTTGCTCACGGCAAAAGGCGCGTTTTTGGGCGCGCGAACGGCTTGTACGACCACCTCTTGCATGGTTTGTGCTGTGAGTGTGTCGATGGGCGCGGTGGATTGCTGCGCCTGCATCCCTACTGCGCTTGTAAGCGCGGCAGAGATCAATACAACTTTTTTCATAAGTTGATTTGTGATACTTTAATGAAAATACACTAAAGGGGGAAAGTTCCCTACGACGGCATTACCCGTATCAGGTTCCTGGGTATAATCTCAGCCTGCCCACAAAGACAAGCACCCCTTAGCTTCCATTCTGAAAGCCGCTGCAAAGGTACAGTTTTCCTTGTACAAACCAAAAAAAATGGAAACTAATTTGCGTGTCTTCTATGAAATCAGTAATTTTGCAGCCTTTAAAACATTGACAGGAAATGAATTATCAAGAAATACTGGATAACATCTATACGGAGGTGCGTCCCTATTCGCGGGCAGGACAGGCGGCCAATTATATTCCGGCACTTGCGCAGGTAGACCCCAATCAGTTTGGAATGAGTTTGGTTACGGTTGATAATCAACGTTATGGCGTGGCTAAATCCGACGTGCGCTTTTCCATTCAGAGTATTTCCAAGGTGTTCTCGCTGGCTCTTTGTCTGAGCTTGAAGGGCGAAGGGCTTTGGAAGCGTGTGAGCAAAGAACCCTCCGGTAACGCTTTCAACTCCATCGTGCAGCTTGAATATGAGCACGGCATTCCTCGCAATCCCTTCATCAATGCGGGGGCGTTGGTCACGGCCGATGTTCTTATCAGCGAACTGGATGATCCCGAGGGCGAAGTTTTGTCCTTTATTCGGGCAATGGCGGGAGATGACACTATTTTTTGCAATGCCTCTGTGGCCGAGAGTGAGTACCAGACGGCCTATTTGAACACATCCATCGCCAATATGCTCAAGTGTCACAACAACCTCAACAATGCTGTCGATCGCGTGCTTCGCTTCTATTTTACGATGTGCTCCGTTGAGATGACCTGCCAGCAACTGGCTTCGGCTTTCCTTCCCTTTGCCAATCATCGCCATCCTTTCAGTTTCTGTGGTCACAATCTGACGCGCTCGCAGGTGAAGCGCATTAATGCCGTGATGCAAACGTGCGGATTCTACGATGAGGCGGGCGAGTTTGCTTATCTTGTGGGACTTCCTGGCAAGAGTGGGGTAGGTGGTGGCATCGCGGCCATCAACCCCGGCGACTATGCGGTTGCGGTGTGGAGTCCGCGACTGAACGAGAAGGGCAACTCCGTCATGGGACTTAAAGCCTTGGAACTGCTTACTACCAAGACCGAAAAGTCTATTTTCTGACCCCAAATCTTCCTCCCTTCCTTGTCCTTTCGGCGTGTCGGCCGCTTGGAAAGTCTGCTTTCCGCGGTCTTCATGTGAGGTGCTGACAGCGGCAAGAAGGGCGAATGAGGGGCGAAATGTATGGTTTTG
>CAZASQ010000009.1:60906-79753 GCA_964487905.1 uncultured Prevotella sp.
TGGAACTTAGGCGGTAAAGATAACAATAAAGCCCGGTGGCAATGCTATGCCACCGGGCTTTGTGCTGTTTGGCAGTGCCCTTGCGGGATTTTCCCGCTTTTTGAAACGGCTCTGCTTAGTTGCGGAACACCAATCCCTCGCCGAAGTTGTCGATGATAATGGGCTTGTCGCGGTTCACTTTGCCTGCAAGCAGCGACTTCGACAGGTCGTTGAGCACAAACCGTTGTACCGCGCGCTTCACGGGACGTGCGCCAAACTCGGGGTCGTAGCCCACTTCGGCCAAGTAGTCGATGGCTTGTGGCGTCCATTGCAGGGTGAATCCTTGCGGGTGTAGCATCTCTTTCACGCGGTCGAGCTGCAACGTCACCACACCGGCTATCTGCTCTTTGGTCAACGGCTGGAACATGATAATCTCGTCAAGACGGTTGAGGAACTCCGGCCGTATCGTCTTTTTGAGCATCTCCATGACGGTGGCTTTGGTGTCTTCAATTGTCTTTTGGTCTATATTCCCATGCTTTTGTTCAAACTGCTGCTGGATGTATTGCGAGCCGAGGTTGGAGGTCATGATGATAATGGTGTTCTTGAAGTTCACCGTGCGTCCCTTGTTGTCGGTCAGCCGTCCGTCATCGAGCACTTGCAGCAAGATGTTGAACACATCGGGATGTGCTTTCTCTATCTCATCGAAGAGCACAACCGAGTATGGCTTGCGCCTGACAGCTTCGGTCAGCTGGCCGCCCTCGTCATATCCCACATATCCCGGAGGCGCGCCAATGAGGCGGGAGACGCTGAATTTCTCCTGATACTCGCTCATGTCGATGCGTGTCATCATGCTCTCATCGTTGAACAGGTACTCTGCCAAGGCTTTGGCCAGCTCTGTTTTTCCGGTTCCGGTTGTGCCGAGGAACACGAAAGAGGCAATGGGCTTCTTCGGGTCTTGCAGTCCTGCGCGGCTGCGGCGCACGGCA
Organism: uncultured Prevotella sp.; assembly: GCA_964487905.1. Lineage (GTDB taxonomy): Bacteria > Bacteroidota > Bacteroidia > Bacteroidales > Bacteroidaceae > Prevotella. The sequence continues at coordinate 61,872 of CAZASQ010000009.1, forward strand.
TCGGCCACGGCGGTGATGGCCTCGTCTTGTCCAATCACGCGCTTGTGCAGTTCTTCTTCCAAGTGCAGCAGTTTCTCGCGTTCGCTTTGCAGCATCTTGGTCACGGGTATGCCAGTCCAGCGGCTCACCACTTCGGCAATGTCATCGGCGGTTACCTCCTCGCGTATCAGTTTTTCCGCGTTCTGCGTGTCGCTGAGTTGCTTTTGCGTAGCCTTGATGTCGCTGTCGAGCTTTTGCAGTTTGCCGTAGCGAATCTCCGCCACCAGCTGGTAGTTGCCCTCCCGTTCGGCGCGTTCGGCCTCGAATTTCAGCTTCTCAATTTGTTGCTTGTCTTGCTGAATCTTGTTGACCAGTGCTTTTTGAGCCTCCCATTTGGCGCGGAAAGCCTTCACCTTGTCTTGCAACTCTGCAATCTCTTTCTCTATTTCGTTGAGTTTCGCTTGGTCGGGGTCGTCCTGTGCCGCATCGGGTGTGACCTCCCGCTTCACCGACTCCCGCTCAATCTCCTTTTGTTTCAGCTGTCTTTCCAGCTCGTCCAACTCTTCCGGCACGGAGTCGCGCTCCATTCGCAGCTTGGCGGCGGCTTCATCCATCAGGTCTATGGCCTTGTCGGGCAGGAAACGGTCGGATATGTACCGCTCGGAGAGCTTCACGGCTGCGATGCAGGCATCGTCCTGAATGCGCACTTTGTGGTGGTTCTCATACCGTTCTTTCAGTCCTCGCAGTATGGAGATGGCATCGGTCTCGTCCGGTTCGTCTACCAATACGGTTTGGAAGCGGCGTTCCAAGGCTTTGTCCTTTTCGAAATACTTTTGGTATTCGTTGAGCGTTGTCGCGCCAATGGCTCTCAGTTCTCCGCGGGCAAGCGCGGGTTTGAGGATGTTGGCGGCGTCCATGGCTCCCTCGCCGCCTCCTGCGCCAACGAGCGTGTGTATTTCATCGATGAAGAGGATGGCGTTGCCGTTGCTTTTGGTCACCTCCTTGATAACGGCTTTCAGTCTTTCCTCAAACTCTCCCTTGTATTTTGCGCCTGCCACGAGTGCTCCCATGTCGAGCGAGTAGAGCTGTTTGTCCTTCAGATTCTCAGGAACATCGCCCCGCACGATACGTTCGGCCAGTCCTTCCACGATGGCTGTCTTTCCCGTACCGGGTTCGCCGATGAGTATGGGGTTGTTCTTGGTTCGGCGAGAGAGGATTTGCAGCACGCGGCGTATTTCCTCATCGCGGCCAATAACGGGGTCGAGCTTGCCCATGCGCGCCTGTTCCACAAGGTTGGTGGCAAACTTTGAGAGTGCCTGGTAGGTCTCATCGCCACTTTGCGTCTGCACTTTTTGGCCTTGGCGCAGCTCTTGAATGGCCTTTTGCATTTCCTTTTCTGTGCAGCCGGCATCTTTTAGGATGCGCGACACCGTACTTTTGATTTGCAGCAAGGCGAGCAGCATAGGTTCAATGCTTACGTATTCATCGCCCAGTTGTTGGGAAATGTTGAGTGTTTTTTGCAAAACTTGGTTGCTGACGGGCGAGAAGTAAGGCTCTCCACCCGAAACTTTCGGCAGGTGCTGAATCTCGTTCTGCACGGCATTCTCAATGAGTTGGGCATTCACGCCCAACTTTTGGAACGTATAGTTGCAAACGTCTTTGCCCTTTTCCATCACGCCACAGAGTATGTGTGTCGGTTCTATGGACTGCTGTCCGTGGCGTTGTGCGGTGCTGATGGCACTTTGAATGGCTTCTTGGGCTTTAATGGTGAATTTGTCGAATGTCATAATCAAGTCTCCTTTCTGTTCTTTGCGGCTTCCGTTCCTTGGCCTTTGGAAGGGTGAGCCAGTGTTTGTTGTTGTTCGTTAGGGGCTTGGCAAATGATGTGCCCACGCCCTTTCGTGATGTCAAAATGTCATTGTAAGTGCCAAAATGTCTTGCGTGGGGAGGCTAAAAAGCAAGTAGAAAATTTTATTGATTGATGAAAATGCGCTAACTTTGCACGAAAAGTTTATGGAATAAGTCAAAAACGATACATCATGATTTGCCCCCATTGCCATCAAAAGATAAAGTCTGGGTTTGCCCATTGTCCTCATTGTGGCGCGCAGATTCCCCAACAGCCTATCAACGACGAACCTCGCTTGGGGCGGGGAATGAAAGTCTTCCTCACGGTTGGCGCGGTATTGCTGGCCGTTTTTGGTGCGTTTTATTATATTGGCCATCATAATGATCCCGAATACACCCGCACACCGGGCTATTTGGAGCCAGACAGCAACTTGGTGGAGCAGCTGGCGGAACCTGTTGACACAGTTTCGGTAGACCCTGTTGTGGCCGATTCCATAGAGAGATTGGAGAAAGAGGAAGCCGAGAAAGTGTTTAACAGTATTCGTAATCCGAGCAACAGCACCCAGCGCACGTCCGTTGAGGATGGCGAAGGTGAGGAAGAAGCCATGATGTCAGACTTGGAGGAGGAAAATACGGCCTCTTCCAATGCCAATGCTCCCTCCGGCGCGCCGTCTTCGGAATCGAAAGGCGTGGAAGGAGAGTGATGAGGACGGTACTTTATAGATAATCAGAAATGGAAATCAAGCCGATAGCCGTATTTCATTCTCCGTTTAAGACCAAGTTTGGTGTACCCCGCCAGAGTGGATTGGTGAAGGAGTTGCGTGGTCGCATTGTGTTACTTGATGATTATGCCAGTCCCGATGCGTTGCGGGGACTGGAAGATTTCGACTATCTATGGATGATTTGGGGCTTTTCGGGCAACAAAACTACGTCTGAAACGTTCCAGCCCACGGTGCGCCCGCCGCGTTTGGGTGGCAACGAACGTATGGGCGTGTTTGCCACACGCTCACCTTACAGGCCGAATGGCCTTGGCCTTTCATCTGTGAGAATCCTTTCCGTGGAAGGCACGGAGATAACAGTTGCGGGGGCGGATCTCATGGATGGAACGCCCATTTACGACATCAAGCCTTATTTGCCCTATGCTGATGCTCACCCCGAGGCAGGCAACGGCTTTGCGGGGCAGAGCGAGTGGCGGCGGCTTGAGGTGGTTTTGCCCGATGGCGTGGTCAATCCGTTTTCCAACAGCGACACGCAAGCCTTGCGGGAGACGCTTGCCCTCGATCCCCGGCCGCACTATCATCATGATGCGGGGCGCGTTTATGGCGTTGGTTTTGCGGGGTGCGACGTGCGATTCCGTGTGGACGGCGATGTGCTTACAGTCGTTGAGATTCTCTGAGTGTGCTTAATTGGTTTTGAAAGCAAAGTGTTTGTAACCCGTTGATATACAGTGGGGTGGTAATGTGTATGCTTTTGTCTTGCAAAAGAGGCGGTTTTGCCTCGTCAAACCATACCTGTTGCATGGCAAAAGGTATGGTTTGACTTTTTAAGAGGTAACGGTTGCGGCTCAGCCCGATGTCAGGTTGCAAGGCGAGTGGTCAGCGCAGCTCTTTGGAGGTGAACACGGTGTGAAAGTAAACCGTCTTCGGATTCCGTTGGGAGCGGATGGTTATCTCGAAGTTATATCCCGCGTCTTTGTACTTTCGTGAGGCGATATCTCCCCGAATGCCCTCCAACTCGGCTTTGCGCAGCTCTTCCGTGCGTCCGGCAAAAGCTCGCGGGTCGTCGCTTGGGCCTGTCACGGAGTAGTAGTGGCGGAAGGTGCGCGAGGGTGTGTCAAAGGTGAGACTGTCGTAGATCACGCCTCCATTGAGTTGTCTCGGGCAGTTCCGTTCGGTAAACTCCTTGCATTCGCGTGCGGCACGCTCCTCCAAGCTTTCGTGGCATGAAGCGAGCGTCAGGCAGAACAGTGGTAGAGCCATTATGGCGGTGATGCTCCTGTTGATGGATTTCATGTTTTCTTCATCATTATTTAACCGTGCAAAGTTAGATAAATTTAAATACTCTCTCTGCAAAATCATGTTAATTGTGCTTGCAAAAAAGGAAAATGCGTTTCCAAAACGGGAAGAGAAGACGGCGCTTGGTGGAAAATTTGGTAATTTTGCACTGCAATAAAGGAATGAAAATGAGCGATAAAGCACTGCGAATAGGCTTGGACGTAGGTTCTACAACGGCAAAAATAGTGGTCTTCGATGATGGTTGCCAGATGGTATACCATCGGTATAGGCGGCATAATGCCAAGATAGCTCTTGTGGTTGGTGAGTATATCCGTGAGTTGATGGAGATGTTTGGCGATGCCGAAGTCTCCCTTTGCGTGACGGGTTCCGTGGGTATGGCTACGGCCGAGCAGGCTCATGTGCCATTCTTGCAGGAGGTGGTTGCGGCTACGGAGTATGCCCGCGAGTTCCATCCCGCTGCAAAAGCCTTGATAGACATTGGCGGCGAGGATGCCAAAGTGGTGTTCTTTGGCAAGCATGGTGTGGAGTTGCGCATGAATGGCAACTGTGCCGGAGGAACAGGAGCGTTTATAGACCAGATGACGGTGCTCATGGGAGTGGACAATGCACGCCTTGACGAGCTGTCGCAGCGTGCCACCCGCACTTATCCCATGGCTGCCCGGTGTGGCGTGTTCGCGAAGACGGACATACAGAACCTGATGGCGCGCAATGTGCCGGAGGAAGACATAGCCGCCTCCATCTTCCATTCCATAGCCGTGCAAACCGTCACCACACTGGCGCATGGCTGCACTTATGAGCCGCCCATACTGCTTTGTGGCGGGCCGCTGACCTTTCTGTCGGGGCTGCGCAAGGCTTTTGCTGATTATTTGCAGTTGGACGTTCATGAGGATTTTATCGTTTCGGAGCATTCCAATCTTATTCCGGCCATGGGCTGCGCCTTGCGGGCGGGCAAGAATGTGCGGAAGGAGGGTACGGATGCGGGGCTTCTGAAGTTGTCTGAGGTGCTGCTGCGGCTTGACAGTGGCAAGGCAGTGGAGTGGCACAGCGCGCTTGCACCGCTCTTCAAGAGCGATGAGGAACATCGGCAATGGGCAGAGAGCAAGCAGAAGTATGTTACGCCGTCAGACTTGTTGGGTGAGGATGCCGTGGAGGACGTAGTGCTGGGCATAGATTCTGGTTCGACAACCACCAAGCTGGTGGCCTCCCGTCTGGATGGCACGGTGGTGTTCAGTTTCTACACCATGAACCTTGGCAATCCTATTCAGGCCGTGCGCAAAGGTTTGTTGGCCTTGAAGGAAGAGGCGGAGAAGCGACACGCACTGCTCAATATCCGAGGCTCGTACTCTACCGGTTATGGCGAAGACCTTATCCGCAGTGCGTATAATCTTGATGGCGGCATCATCGAGACGATGGCGCACTTTCATGCGGCGCGCCGTTTGCGCCCCGAAGTGAGTTTTATTCTCGACATTGGCGGACAGGACATGAAGGCTATCTTCGTGGATCAAGGCGCGGTGGTGCGAATGGAACTGAACGAGGCATGCTCATCGGGCTGCGGAACGTTCTTGCAGACGTTTGCCAGCAACCTGAATTATGAGATAGCAGACTTTGCCCGTGCGGCTTGCACATCGAAGTCGCCTTGCGATTTGGGCACGCGCTGCACGGTGTTTATGAACTCTAAGGTGAAGCAAGTGCTTCGTGAGGGAGCTTCCGTGGCAGACATTAGTGCGGGATTGTCCTATTCCGTGGTGAAAAACTGCCTTTACAAGGTGCTCAAATTGCATGGTCGTGATGAGTTTGGTAAGGAAATCGTGGTGCAGGGAGGAACTATGCGCAATGATGCGGTGGTTCGTGCCTTTGAGATACTTACGGGACGGGAAGTGGCTCGTGCGGACAAACCAGAGCTGATGGGGGCCTATGGTTGTGCGCTTCATGCCATAGAGCATATCCAAAAGGAAGGGAGGAGCATCGAAGAATTGCTGTCTTCGGCTGCGTATGAGATTAAAGAGCTGAGGTGTTCGGGCTGTGAAAACCGCTGTTATGTCAACCGCTATACCTTTGCGGGTGGCAATCGCTTCTATTCGGGTAATAAATGCGAGCGCGTATTCAATAATTACGGTAAGCAACGAGTTGCCGGTGAGAACATCTATCCTTATAAATATGACCTGCTTTTCAGTCGTAAACCGCTGGAAGAGTATAACCGTGTGGTAGGTATTCCGCGTGTCTTGGGACTTTATGAGGACTATCCTTTTTGGCAAACACTCTTTACGGCGTGTGGCATCAAGGTGGTGCTGTCGTCTGAAAGTACTTTCAGTAGCTATGAAAGTCAGCTTCATGGCGTGATGAGCGATAATATATGCTTTCCCGCAAAACTCGTTCATAGTCACGTTCATGAGCTTGATGAACGACTGGTGGAGTTTACAGGGCAGGGAAAGGAGGCTCGTTTGTTCTTCCCCTATGTGGTGTATGAGGCCAAGGAAGACAAACTGACGGACAATTCTTACAACTGTCCTGTGGTGAGCGGCTACTCCGATGTGGTGCGCAGCTCGATGAAGTTGAGGCTGAAGATGGACTCTCCCGTTATCACTTTCGCCAATAAGAAACTATTGGGGAAGCAGATTGCCGAATATTTGCGGACGTGGGGCGTAGCCAAAGCCGATGCGTTGCAGGCTCTTGAACGGGCTCTTGCCGCTCAAAGCGACTTTGAGGAAAGGTTGCGTAGCCGATGTGAGGAGATATTGGCCAATGCGCGGAAAGACGGAAAGACCGTTATTATGCTTGCAGGCAGGCCTTATCACGCAGATCCGCTCGTGCAACATAAACTATCGGAGATGGTTGCGGCCTTGGGGGTGAGCGTGATCAGCGATGATATGGTGAGAGGTATGGTCAAGAGCCGGCGCAATGAAACTTATCTTGTGCAGCAATGGGCTTACACCAATCGCATTATCAAGGCGGCGGAGTGGGTTGCCGGGCAGTCGGAAGATGTGCATTTCATAGAGTTGACGAGCTTTGGTTGCGGCCCGGACGCATTCATACAGGACGAGGTTCGGGACATTTTGCGTCGCCACGGTAAGCCTTTCACATTGTTGAAGATAGACGATGTGAGTAATATTGGCAGCTTGAAGTTGCGCGTTCGTAGCTTGATTGACAGTGTGGGAATGCGCAAGGCAAGAGGAAAAAAGACCTCCCTTGAACAAAGTGCATCGTTCTGCAAGGCTGATGGGCGCACTATTCTCGCACCGTTCTTCACGGAATTCCTGTCGCCATTGTTGCCACCGTTGTTGAAGTTGGCTGGTTATGACTTGCAGGTTCTTCCCATGAGCGATGAAAGGAGCGCGCAGGAGGGGCTTACTTTTGCCAATAATGAAGTTTGTTATCCGGCAACTTTGATAGTCGGAGATATGGTAAAGGCGGTCAAAAGCGGCAAGTATGCTCCCGACAAGGTAGCTTTTGTGATGACGCAGACAGGCGGACAGTGCCGTGCGACCAACTATACCGCACTCATCAAGCGAGCTTTGATAGCCAATGGCTGTGCCGATGTGCCGTTGATAACGCTCGGTGTTACGACAACGGGGACGGAACGGGAGGACGATGGATTCGATTTCCCGTGGCTGAAGTTGGCCGGTATTGTCACCAATACATTGCTTTTCAGCGATGTTCTTTCGAAACTCTATTATCCGGCAGTCGTTCGTGAGCGTGAACCGGGCGTTGCGGATGCTCTCAAACAGAAGTATTTGCAATTGGCTATAAACAGTATTGGTCGGAATAACGCGAAAGAACTGATAGAGTTGGCTCATCGGGCAGCGGTTGACTTTGATGCCGTTTGCAACGAAAAGGAGTGTGCGCGGGTAGGCATTGTGGGTGAAATATTCTTGAAGTTCAATCCTTTCTCTCATCAATATATTGGCAATAAACTGATAAGATATGGTGTAGAGGTGGTTCCGCCGCTCATTTCTCCCTTCTTCTTGCAGGAGTTTGTCAATATGGAACAGCAAAAAGAGCTGCACCTGAGCGAAAGCCGTATGCCCAAATTCGTGCTTCGCTGGCTGCATAAATTGATAGAACGGCGACAGGAAAAGTTCAATCAGGCCGCTTCGGCGTTTCGTTATTACCGTCCCTTGTCCTCTATTTATGAGGATGCCGAAGGCGCAAAGGGCATCGTTTCGTTCGCCGCTCAGTTCGGGGAAGGATGGCTGTTGCCTGCCGACATCACGGCTTTTTATCGTGATGGGGTGAAAAATGTGATTTCGCTGCAACCTTTTGGATGCATCGCCAATCATATCATATCCAAGGGCGTGGAGAAGAAACTCCACGATCTCTATCCCGATCTCAACTTATTGAGCCTCGATTTCGATTCGGGAGTGAGCGAAGTCAATGTCACCAACCGTTTGTTGCTCTTCCTTGACAACCTTTCGGCATAGGAAAAATGAGCATAGGTGCCCGTAGCTTCTCCTCTTTGCCAGCTTGAGAGGCGAGGAGAATGCGGTGTAGTAGGCAGTAATGCAGGCTTGAAAGTCTTGCGGGGTGAGTCTTGGGTTGTGGCCTTTGTGCGATTGGGCAAAGGGCACGCCAGCCCGTAGTGTGTTTTTTATTCATAAATATAGCGAGGGTTCGTATTATTTTCGTACCTTTGCACGCAAGTTTTATAAAATACACACATACGCAAGAAATGGAATGGTTAGTTAACCTTTTTACTTCTCAGGATAGTGTGGCACATATTGTGCTCCTCTATTCAGTAGTTATCGCTGTCGGCGTCTATCTTGGCAAGATCAAGGTAGGTGGTATCTCGCTTGGCGTCACCTTTGTGCTGTTTGCAGGCATATTGGCTGGGCACGTAGGCTTCACAGGGCCGCTTCCTGTGCTGACCTTCTTGCAAGACTTCGGGCTGATACTCTTTGTGTTCATGATTGGTTTGCAGGTAGGTCCTGGCTTCTTTGAGAGCTTTGGTAAAGGCGGTCTCCGTCTGAACCTCCTCACGACGCTCTGCGTTGTGCTCAATGTGCTGGTGATGTTTGCTTGCTACTACATCTTCTTCGACACCAGCAACCCCGAGAACCTGCCTATGATGGTTGGTGCGCTCTATGGCGCTGTGACCAATACGCCGGGTCTTGGTGCGGCCAATGAGGCTTTGCAGTCGGTGTTCCCCGATGGACAAGCACCTTCCATCGCCAATGGATACGCTTGCGCCTATCCTCTTGGTGTGCTGGGCATCATCGGAACAACGTTGCTCGTAAAGGCTTTGAGCCATGTGAGTTTCGATGAGGAGAACGACAAACTCACACAGGCCGAGGCGGGAAATCCCAACGAGAAGCCCCACATTATGTACCTGAAGGTGCAAAACACTTATATTTGTGGCCGCAACTTGCAGCAAATATCAGATTTCTTGAACCGTGACATTGTGTGCTCACGTATCATGCACAATGGCGATGTGTTTGTTCCCACTCGTGACACGGTGTTTGAGCAGGGCGATGAGGTTCTTATCGTTTGTGCGGAGAACGATGTTGAGGCTGTCAAGGCGTTTGTTGGCCCGGAGATTAAGGCCGAATGGCATGAGGAGGAGCAGAAGCAGCCGCTCATCAGCAAGCGTGTTGTGGTGACAAACCCCGACATGAATGGCAAGACTTTGGGCAAAATGCACTTCTCCAGCGTCTATGGTGTCAACGTAACGCGCATCTCCCGTCAGGGCATGGATCTTTTTGCGAGCCGCAATCACCACTTCCATGTGGGCGACCGCATTGTGGTTGTTGGCCCGAAGGACAATGTCAACCGCGTGGCCGACATGATGGGCAACTCCGAGCGCAGACTTAACGCTCCCAATTTGGCCACCATTTTCGTTGGAATCCTTGTTGGAATCATCTTCGGAAGCCTTCCTATCGCCATCCCGGGCATGCCTGTTCCCTTGAAGCTGGGACTTGCCGGAGGTCCGCTGATCATTGCTATTATCATCGGCCGTTGGGGAACTCGCTTCCATCTGATTACCTATATGACCACCTCAGCCAACTTCATGCTGCGTGAGTTTGGCCTTGCGCTCTTCCTTGCCTCCGTGGGTATCAAGGCAGGTGCTGGCTTCTGGCAGACAGTGGTTGCAGGAGACGGATTGAAGTATGTCTATTGTGGCTTCCTCATCACGGTTATCCCCGTCCTCATCATTGGCCTTATTGCAAGACTGAAGTTCCGCTTCAACTTCTTCACGGTGATGGGTATGATTGCCGGAACTTACACCGACCCCCCCGCATTGGCCTATGCCAACAGCGTTTGCCAAGGTGAGGCTTCGGCCATTGGCTACTCCACGGTTTATCCGTTGGCCATGTTCCTCCGCATTTTGGCCGCGCAGGTGGTCGTCTTGTTCTTCTGCGGAGTATAGCGGAAGCAGAGGAAACAGACGATAGCAGACAGAATGTTGCGCAAAAGCAGAATGAAATAGTAAAGGAAGACGTTCTGTCGTCAAGAAACGTCCATTGGCTTGCCAAGCCAATGGGCGTTTTTCGTGTATGCATGGCATGAAATTTTGTTTGGCGGATTAAAACTTAACCAAAGTTTTAATGGATGGAACTGCGTAGCCAAAGGCAAAAGTGCTCATTGCGAGCTGAATTTTGAAAAGCCGTTAGAGACAATCCAGCCTTTTGCTTGTTTGTCAGTGCTGTAATTGAAACGCTTGTTTTGGGCTTGCTTGGAGTGGTTTTCGAATGGTGTTGTATGGGGAGGGGCGCAAAGGATTTTTTCTTTTTAGGTCATTAGGATAGAGCTTGCTTGGTCATACTTGCTTGGCAAAGGGATTCCGCGCAGTACCCTTCCGATTGTCAACTATTCAGACAAGAATTAGCTTGGAGCCGATATTACTGAGTGAAAGAGCCTCTTTTGGCTTCTAAAAGGTGCTTTCTTGCGTTCTCAAAGCGGCTCTTTTGCCTTGCGAAACCATACCTTTTGCATCTTTCCCGTGTTGCTTTCATGTCTCAATTTTTAAATGTAAGCTTTTGGCAGGCATTCCTTTCGCAATGTCGACAAAGAACGCACGATTTAATATTAATTAAACGACGGGGCGGGCAGAGGCATAACGAAGAAGTAAAATATTTTGGAATGCACGTTGCGGGGTAACTATGTGTTGAGGGGATGATTTGTTTGGAATGGCAATCGGAAAGGAAATCGGGTGAGGGGAAGTTCTTTTGTAGTAACTGTATGACCATTTTACAGTCCAGCCCAAACGCCTTATGCAGGTCTTTGCGGGTTGGGAGTTCCTTGTGTGGCCAGCCTTTTTTCTTCTTGGCAGGTCTTTTGGGGCAGCTGTGGGGGGGAGGGGTTGTCTTGTGGTTATTGTGCCGCTGCTTCGGGAAAACTGAACAACTTTTCGGAGTTTTCTGTTAGTATTGCACATTTTTGCCCCTTTTGTGAGATGTGGAGGAGAAAAATTGCACAATATATTTTGTCTTGTGCATTAAAAGATATACCTTTGCACAAAATTTTTACGTTTGTGCAATGACACCGACACACTGTTTCAACTCATATATAGAAAGGAGTATAAAGGAAAACTGGGACAAGGACGCGCTGACCGACTACAAAGGCGCCACGTTGCAGTATCATGACGTGGCGCGCAAGATAGCAAAGCTGCACATTCTCTTCCGTCATAGCGGGGTGAAGCAGGGCGACAAGATTGCGCTTTGCGGCCGAAACTCTTCCATGTGGGCGGCTGCGTTTCTGGCCACGCTTACCTATGGGGCTGTTGCTGTGCCCATTCAGCATGAGTTTACGCCCGAGATGGTTCACAACATTGTCAACCATTCAGAATCGAAGTTGCTCTTTGTGGGCGATGTTGTGGCCACCACCATTGATGCGGCACAGATGCCCTCGCTGGAAGGTATCGTCTATCTTCCTGACTTCTCGCTTGTGCTGTCGAGATCGGAGGAACTTACCTTTGCCCGTGAGCATTTGAACAAGCTCTTTGGCGACCAGTATCCCAAATGCTTTGATGCCAGCCACGTGAGCTATCACCATGATGAGCCGGAGGAACTGGCTCTCATCAACTATACGAGTGGCACAACGGGATTCTCCAAGGGGGTTATGCTTCCTTATCGTGCCATTTGGAACAACCTGGACTGGACTTTGCGCACGCTCGGTGGCCACATGAGGCGCGGCGACAGCGTGCTTTGCATGCTCCCCATGGCTCATATGTATGGCATGATGTGCGAGTTCATCTTCAATTTCTGCTTCGGCAGCCACCTTTTCTTCCTCACCCGCCAGCCCAGTCCGTCGCTCATTCAGCGCGCGTGTGCCGACATCAAGCCGCAGATTGTGATTGCCGTGCCCTTGGTGATAGAGAAAATCGTGCGCAAGATGGTGTTCCCCGTCATTCAGCAGCGTTCTATGCATTTGCTGCTCAATATGCCCGTGGTGAGCAAGAGAATCAAGGCGCGTCTCTGCCAGCAAGTCAAGGAGGTCTTTGGCGGTAGGCTCTATGAGCTGATGTTTGGCGGTGCGGGGCTTAATCGTGAGGTGGAGGACTTCTTGTTGAGTATCGGTTTTCCCCTTGCCGTGGGCTATGGCACCACCGAGACTGCCCCCATTGTCACCTATAGCTCCCATCTCGACTTCGTGCCTGGCACGTGCGGCAAGGTGATAGACAATATGGAACTGCGCATTGTCAGCGATGATCCGGCCAATATACCCGGTGAGATTCTCACGCGAGGCATGAACGTGATGCATGGATACTACAAGAATCAAGAGGCTACGGATGCTGTGATAGACAAGGAGGGATGGTTTCATACCGGCGACTTGGCTACGATGGATGCCGATGGGCACGTGTTCTTGCGTGGTCGCATCAAGAATATGCTCCTTGGGGCCAACGGGCAGAATGTCTATCCGGAGGAAATTGAGAATAAGCTCAACTCAATGACGCTGGTAAGCGAGAGCATCGTTGTGCAGCGAGGCGATAAACTCGTAGGACTTGTGCATCCCGACATGGAGGAAGCACGGTCGATGGGGTTCTCTGATGATGACCTCGTGCAGCTCATGGAGCAGAATCGCCAGCAGCTTAATGGTGAACTGCCCGCGTTCTGCAAGATTTCGTCCATCCAGATTCACATGGAGGAATTTCAGAAAACTGCCAAGAAAAGTATCAAGCGTTATCTCTACCAAAATGTATAATATCAGATAAGGAACATATTGTTGCACATGAATTTTTGAAATGTGCAAAAAATGATGTACCTTTGCACCTATATAATTGCGAAAGATGGAACAAATTCCCAGTTTTAACGCGTTAATAGAGAAGAGTATCATTGATAATTGGGATCTCGACGCGCTCACCGACTATAAAGGAAAGACACTGCAGTATCACGATGTGGCTCGCAAGATAGAGAAGCTGCACATCATGTTTGAGGCCAGTGGCGTGCAGAGAGGCGACAAGATTGCCCTCTGCGGGCGCAACTCGGCGGCATGGGCGGCCGCGTTCTTGGCCACTATCACCTATGGTGCTGTCGCAGTGCCCATCCTGCATGAGTTCATGCCGGAGCAAATCCACAATATCGTCAACCATAGCGACTCCAAGCTGCTCTTTGTGGGCGATGTCGTGGCTACGCAGGTGGACGCAACGAAGATGCCAGACTTGGAAGGCATCATCTATATACCCGATTACTCCCTCGTGGTGAGCCGTACGGACAAGCTGACTTATGCCCGCGAGCACCTCAACGAGATGTTCGGGCAGAAGTATCCCAAGTTCTTCCGTCAGCAGCACGTGCATTATTATAGGGAGCAAAGTCCCGATGAGGTGGCTCTTATCAACTATACCAGCGGCACCACGGGACATTCCAAGGGCGTGCTTTTGCCTTATCGCTCGCTGTGGAGCAACACCGACTTTGCCCACAGTGTGCTGGGCAAGGTGCTCAAGCGTGGCGACAACGTCATTAGCATTCTCCCCATGGCTCATATGTACGGAATGTCGTTTGAGTTCATCTTCGAATTCCTTAAGGGAATGCACATCTTCTTCCTCACGCGTGTGCCGTCGCCCGCCGTCATCTCGCAGGCGTTGGCCGATGTCAAGCCGCGCATCATGATTGCCGTACCTTTGGTGATTGAGAAGATTGTGCGCAAGAAGATATTCCCGAAGATTCAGAACAACCGTATGCGCTTGTTGATGTCCATGCCGGTCATCAGCAAGAAGGTGAAGGCTACCATCTTGGAGCAGGTGACGAAGGCTTTTGGTGGCAATCTCTATGAGGTCATCATTGGCGGAGCTGCGCTCAATGGCGAGGTTGAGGCTTTCCTGCGCCAGATAGGCTTCCCCTACACGGTGGGTTATGGTGCCACGGAGTGTGGCCCCATCATTTGTTATCGCGACTGGAAAACCTTTGCCAAGGGTTCTTGTGGCCAGGCGGCTCTTCATCAGGAAGTGCGTATTGACAGCAATGATCCACGCAACGTTCCGGGCGAGATTCTCACCAAGGGACCCAATGTGATGCTGGGCTATTATAAGAACGCAGAGGCCACGGAGGCTTGCATAGACAGTGAGGGGTGGTTCCACACCGGTGACCTTGGAACGATGGATGCCGATGGCAACGTCTACATCAACGGCCGCTCAAAGAATATGCTGCTTGGCTCGAATGGACAGAACATTTATCCAGAGGAAATAGAGGACAAACTCAACTCGCTGCCTCTCGTGAGCGAAAGCGTGGTGGTGCAGCGTGGTGAGAAACTCGTAGGTTTGGTGCATCCCGACTACGATGAGGCTAAGACGCTGGGGCTGAATGCCGATGACATCAAGAGCATCATGGAGGAGAACCGCCAGCAGCTCAACACCGTAGTGCCGCATTACAGCAAGGTCTCGGAGTTTGAGATCATGGAGGAGGAGTTCCAAAAGACTCCCAAGAAGAGTATCAAACGCTTCCTCTACAAGTAATCCTCTGTATTCCCCGTGTACCTTTGGCGTTAACGGAGGGCGGGGAAGGGCTTCCCTAAGTGGCGGAAGGGCATTTGTGCTGTCTGTGTTTTGCTGCGCGAGTAAATAACTTGTTCGAAGAAAGACGTAACAGGAGGGGAGTCAGAAATTCGCAGCGTGGGTTAATACTTGTTCGAAGAAAGACATAACAGAAAAGGAGCATGAGGTAGTCATGCTCCTTTTCTGTTTCTTATCCAATTGCGTTATGCCTAAGCGATTTTGCGGGGTGTAGTGCCATCCTCAGCGCGTTTCGGTTGCTGTTTCGGCAGCCACACTGTCTGCCAGTGCGTGCCACAATTTCTCGTTAGGCAGTGGTGCGGTCACATCGATAGGCAGTTTGCTCACGGGGTGCACGAATTGCACGCGTCTGCTCAGCAGACTGATGCCCCCATCAGGATTTGAGCGTGGCGCGCCATACTTCAAGTCGCCTTTGATGGGGCAGCCGATATGTGCCAGTTGGCATCTGATTTGGTGATGTCTGCCTGTCAGCAGGTTCACTTCCAGCAGCGTGTAGCGGTCGGAATGTCCCAGCACACGGTATTTCAGCACGGCTTTCTTGCCGTAGTCCACCTCCTCATCGTAGGCGTAGGTCTTGTTTTGCCTTTCGTTGCGCACCAGCCAGTTTGTCAGCGTGCCTTCCGGCTCTTCCGGCGTGTTCTGCACCACCGCCCAGTACGTCTTGTGTATGTCGCCGTTGCGGAACATATCGTTGAGCCGCTTGAGCGATTTTGATGTTTTGGCAAACACAATCAGTCCCGCCACAGGGCGGTCAAGACGGTGTACCACCCCCAGAAACACGTTGCCGGGCTTCTGATGGGTTTCTTTCAGCCATTGTTTCACCACAAAGGAGAGCGGCAAGTCGCCCGACTTGTCGCCTTGCACTATCTCGCCGCACTCCTTGCTTACAATGATGATGTGGTTGTCCTCGTACAGTGGCTGCATCCGATTACATATTCATGCCGCCATCGACCTGAATCACTTGGCCGTTGACGTAGCTTGACAGGTCGGAAGCCAGGTAGATAGCCGTGTTGGCAATGTCTTCCACCGTGCCGCCACGGCGCAGCGGAATGCGCTTGAACCAGTCTTGGCGCACCTCATCGGGCAGAGCCTGCGTCATGGCTGTGTCGATGAAGCCCGGCGCGATGGCATTGGCGCGGATGCCCTTCGGTCCCATCTCCTGGCCGATGCTCTTGGCCAAGGCGATAAGTCCGGCCTTGGAAGCGGCGTAGTTAGCCTGACCGGCGTTGCCATGCACGCCCACCACCGATGCCATGTTGATGATAGAGCCTTTGCGCTGGCGCATCATCACGGGAATGCAGGCGTGGCAGAAGTTGAACGCGCTCTTCAAGTTCACGGCAATCACGGCGTCCCACTGCTGCTCCGTCATGCGCAGCATAAGGCCGTCCTTGGTGATGCCGGCGTTGTTCACGAGGATGTCAATACCGCCAAACTCCTCCTTGATTTTGGCCACCAGTGCGGCCGTCTCCTCAAAGTTGGCTGCGTTGCCAGCATATCCTTTGGCTTTCACGCCCATGGCCTGCAACTCGCGCTCGGTCTCCAAGCCGCCCGACTGCTCATCGATAGCCAAGTCGGTGAACGCGATGTTTGCACCCTCGGCGGCGAATTTCAGCGCGATGGCTTTGCCAATACCGCGCGCGGCACCCGTAATCAGTGCTGTTCTGCCTTTCAGTAATTCCATGTTTCTTGCTTTTTTATTATTTGTTGTTGATGATTTTTCTGTTTCCGCTCGCTTTGTTATTTGGGCGTAATCTTCCCCAGCGCGCCATACACCACCTTGGCCACCATCGGGCGCGAGCTTTCCTCCGTCAGTCCGTGCCCCAGTCGTCCGTAGATGAACGGCACTTCAAGCCCCTTGATACAATAGTGGGTGATGTCGGCCACAAGGTAAACGTCATCGATGTCGAACTCGCCATCGGCTTTGCCCTCCGAGTAGACCTTGCGAAACAGCTCTATCTCGTCCTCATCGAAGTTCTTCCGCACTTGCTCCACCTTCCAGATGTTGCGGAAGAACTCTGCTCGCAGGTTGCCGTTGCGTATCACCGTCTCCTTGATCATGCTCAAGTGGGTGTAAATCAGCTCAATAATTTTGTCTTGAGGGCTGATTTTCTTGTTGGCCACCTCGTCCAGTTTGTCCGACAGCCGTTCCAGCTCCGACTCGATTACGGCGGAGTAGACATCGTCTTTGCTCTTGAAGTAGGTGTAAAGTGTGCGGCGACCCTTGCCGGAGGCTTTGGCAATATCATTCATCGTGGTATTGGCAATGCCGTTTTTGGCAAACAGCTGCCGCGCTACGTCAACCAGTTTTTGTCTCGTTTTTGATATGGACATATATACAACCCTTTTCTCTTATCTGTTGCACAGTGCAACTTTCGTGTGCAAAATTAAGCATAAAATTCAACAATACCAAAATTCCCGCCGCTAAATTGCACTCTTTAACACGCACGCTATGCCCGCACGCGGGTGAAATTATAATAAGGTGGGGTTGTTAAATATTTGTTAAACGTACTAAATACTTGCGCCAAAGTTTGGCGGGTACGGAGAAAGTAGCTACCTTTGCACTCGCAATTCGGAACAAGGGGCACGCCTCTTAGCAAGCCGATGAGTCTTTAATATCGCGGAGTGGAGCAGTTGGTAGCTCGCCAGGCTCATAACCTGGAGGTCGCATGTTCGAGTCCTGCCTCCGCAACCATCAACACCGGGAAGTTCGATTCGTTCGAGTTTCTCGGTGTTTTATTTTGTTGTCCTTGTGCGTTTTGTGTACTCAGCTTTGCTAACTTTGTCGCTACTAAGTGGAAGGTTTAACATTTCCGGTAGTGCAAAAAGCCGTGCTTTCTTGCTTGGTGCGAAAGTGCGGTGTGGCCGTGGCTCTGTGGCTGTTTCCCAAACGTTACCTTTTGCCCTCCCAAACGTTACCTTTCGCGCGGCAAAACCATACCTTTCGTCTTGCAAAAGGTAACCTTTCGCATTCCGCCTTTCGCGTGCTGCCCGTTCACCGTGCGTAGTGGCGGGTGTGGTGAGGAAGTGTCGGGCGTGTGAGCCGGTTGCTTTGGGGCGGTGGAGGCCGAAAGCGGGGGTTGCGGGCGGGTCGCGTGTAAGCCGTG
>CAZASQ010000010.1:0-75689 GCA_964487905.1 uncultured Prevotella sp.
CGTGATCCGCATGGGGCTCGAACCCATGACCCCAACATTAAAAGTGTTGTGCTCTACCAACTGAGCTAGCGGATCATCCGTTGCATTTCTTGATGCAAAACCAGCTTTTCAAGGAGAAAGTGGCCGTTGCAATTTTCAAATGCGAGTGCAAAGTTACGGCATTTTGCCGAGAAAGCCAAAAAAAGAGCAGACTTTTTTATATGATATTGCTTTTTTGAGGGCAAAATTCACATTTCCCAGCAAGCTAAGCTTGCTTGGAATGCTTGCGTAGCTTCTTTTGTAAGGGCTCGTTGCGGGAGAATAGTCGGGCTTGTGAGGTGTTTGTGGGTGTCAAGAAGGGCGCGGCTCAAATTAGCGGCGAGTGTTTTTAAGGCATCTTGTGGTATGTCTTGGTCAAAAGTACAAGGCTTAATGCTCTAATCAGTGCCATTATGATTGGTGAGGGGGCGGGCGCAAAGAAACCTCAGCGGCATCTCGCCGCCGAGGTTTCTTTGCTTGCTTTCGTGCTTGTTTTTTATGCTTCCATCAGTGTTTTAATGGAAAATTTTAGTATTTGTTTCAATCATGAGTTTGTAAAACTTATGTTTGACCTCTTCTGAACAATTGCTTCGCGTGGCTGTGCTGACATTTGTAATGTCGTTTCTGCGTAAGTCGGGGAAGTAGCTCACGCGGCAGTCTCCGCAGCAGATTGCTTTCAGCTCACATCGGTTGCATGGCGTGAGTCGTTTCGTTCTTGACAGTTGATGTGCGTGATGGCAAATGTCCATAATATCTTGGAGTGATTTCTCCCTGATGTTTGCCACGGGTTTTGTGGCCGTGACTATTGGGCACATATAGACGTCGCCATTTGAGGCAACAGATGGGTAGCCGTAAGAGCAATTGTCGAGTACGACTCCCGCTTTATGCCTTTCGATGAATCCGTGTTCAACAAAACTTTGGCATCCCATCATACGGCTGTATATGTTTTGGGTGATAGCGGTGTACTCTTCGGCTTGTTTTGCGCTCAATTCGCCGTAGCGTCCGGGCAGTAACCCCGTGGCAATGGCCACGTTCACATTGTAGTCTTTGTATTTCTTTTTGATGCTCTTGGCAAAGTCTGCATAGTCGTCTAAGTGTTTGGGCAGTTCGGATGAATAGTAAGCGGTCATAGCCACATTGACTTTCACCCCCGCATAAGCAAATAGCTCTATTGTTTTTAGGGCTTTTGCAAAGTTTCCCTTTCCGCGCACTTTTGCGTTGCTTTCCTCGTCATAGCCATCAATGCTTATTTGCACAACTTTGACGAATGGGGCTATATCCTTCACTTGTTGTTCTCCCCACAGTGTGCCGTTGGTGAGCAACTCCATGTTCAAGCCGATTCCGTGGCCGTATTTCACAATGTCGGGCAAGTCTTGCCTTAGTGCTATTTCTCCTCCGGTGAGTTTGACATCTACACCTCCGTTTTGGGCGTAGGAGTGTAGTAATTGCTGGATTTCGTCCGTGCGAAGCTCGTTTTTTTCGGCATGGCCGGCAAACATATAGCAGTGGGGACAAGACATATTGCATGCATTGGTCAGATACAGCTGCATGACAGGCGTCAATGTCTGGTATTTAACGGGCGACTCGAAATGACGAGCAACCAATTGTGTGACCACGTGTTGTGCGTCTTCCTGTGTGCAGGGGGTGCTCTCAATGGCTTTCCCCAGTGACATTTTTCCCAAATTTTGGAAAAACAGCAGTTGGGCTTGATTTTCGAGCACTATCCAGCAGCCCTCTTCCCTTGCAATAACGAGAATTTTCCCGTCATAAAAGACAGTGTCTATAATGGCGGGAAAATGAAATTGGTAGCTTAGGGGCAGTTCTTTTTCTATGCGCATACTTCTTTATTGCTGTCCTTGAGAACCGGTGGCGAATCTCCAGCAGCAGGATGCGAAGCATCCCCAAGTGGATATTTCTGAGATTTTTTGGCTGTCTACTTCATAGTTTACTTTCATGATGTGATGATTTAAAATGTTAATATACTGATAATAAACTCTTAATTCGCTATTTTTTGCCATTGATATGGTTCTTAATTTGCAATCCAGTAAGTATTACAGAACCTATTCCTCCCGCTATACTAATTAAGCTTTTGGGCTGTGTTAAGGGCGTTGGATGCTTCGTTCTTCTTTTTCATATTCCTCTTGTTTTAAGTTAATATATTCCTCTTGTTTAATCTTATGGCATTCTCTGCGTGCGTGTGAGCGCGCAGTTGGCTTCGTTCGGGTAGTGCCAATGAAAAGCGGCGTGGACTCCTGCCGTCCACACTTCCCGAAAGTTAGGCTCTGGTAAAACCCGTAATAAAAAGAAATATGAAAGAGGAATCCACACCGTATGTACGGTGTGAACCCGCTTAGACTATTTCCGTTCTTTTATTACAGTTTCCATTTACCAGATTTCAACTTTCAGAACAGCAATCATCTGCACGTGAACACAAAGTCTCCTTTGTTGTCCGGAACAATAGTGTTGACGGCATTTCTCTTCCGTGCGCTACTAATCCAATCGCAAAGTTAGTGTATTTTTCTTGTATGGGAAAGTTTTTGTGCTTGTTTTTTGTGCCTGTTCTCTATTTTTTTAGACTTTAGCGGTTAAGGATTCGTTTTTTCTTGGTCTCGTTTCGGAATTGCTTTGGTGAATGCGAGGCTCATTGCGATGGTTGTTTTGGGTGGCTCAATACGGTAGCCGTTGCCCTTGCGATGCCGTTGGGCGAAGCTTGTAATGGCTTGTTTTATAGTGTTTTGCTGTGTGTGTGGTTTCTTTTTTTGGAAGAACCTCTTGCCGGGAAGTGTTCCGCTGCCGGCGAAGCCGCAGGGCGGGCTGGGCGATAGCATACCTTTTGCATTGCAAAACCATACCTTTCGTGCTCCAAAACCATACCTTTTGGAGGGTAAAACCATACCTTTTGCGCGCCAAAACGTCACCTTTTGTTTGCCGCCCTGTGAGCGATGCCCATCGCGGGGGCGCGTTTTGAAGGCGCGGGGAGCGGGAATGGGTGGGAAAAAGCGTGGCGAATATTTGGCCATTTCGGCAAATAGCCCTATCTTCGTGCCGTCAACGGCCGTGAATGGAGGCGCGGCTGAAAGTGTGGGGGCGGTGTTTGCCCCTGCGGAAGGGCGGCAGCGCGCTTCCCAAGGTTTTCTCCTATTTATATATAGCAACATAACGCGATGCAGATGAAGAGCAAATGGATGGTTTGGGCGGCGGCTTTTGCGGCCTTGCTGCTGGTGTTGCCGGCCACGGTGTTGGGGCAGACCGCGCGCGGGGGGCGCAAGCATCGCCCCACCGTGGCACTGGTGCTGGGCGGTGGCGGCGCAAAGGGTGCGGCGCAGGTGGGCGCGCTCAAGGAGATAGTGCGCTCGGGCGTGCCCATCGACTATGTGGTGGGCACAAGTATTGGCTCCATCGTGGGTGGGCTTTACTCGCTTGGCTACTCCCCGGAGCACCTCGACTCGCTCTTTTGTGCCCAAGACTGGGTGCAGCTGTTCAGCGACGCGGGGGCGAAAGGGCGGCGCAAGATGCCGCAGGTGAAGGGTTTCGGGCTGCTTGGTGGGCATGGCGTGATGCAGTTCTTGGATGACTTGGTGGCACAAAGTCCTGCCAATGTGGGGACGGATGCCTATGTGTCCGACTCCGTAGACTTCAATCTGCTGCCCATTCCCTATCGTGCCGTGGCGGGCGATGTGCGGTCGGGGAGTGCCATTGCGCTTTCGCGTGGCCGCATCTCGCTGGCCATGCGGGCGAGCATGGCCATTCCGGGTGTGTTCAAGACGGTGCAAATCGACTCGCTGGTGCTTCTCGATGGGGGCATAGTGAACAATTTGCCCGTTGACGTGGCAAGGGAGCTGGGGGCAGACTACGTGATAGCCGTGGATCTGACGCAGAACAAGCATCCCGACTACAAGCCCAGCACGCTCGGTTTGCTGATGCCCCGCACCGTGAGATGGCTGCTGGAACGTCCCGACATTGTGAATTACAACCGCAACAGGGAGAATTGCGACATCTATATCAATCCCGACTTGGAGGGCTACGGGGCTACGAGCTTCAAGCCGGCGGCCATTCGCGCGATGATAGACCAAGGGCAGCAGACGGCCAAGAAGGCTCACAAGAAGCTGGTGGCGTTGCGCCGGAAGGTGCTGGGGCGTTGATGGCCGGGCGGGCATGAGGGTACAAGTTGGTTAGAAGTTCTTAAAGGATGGTAAAAAACTTGCGCAAATGGCATAAAAAGCGTATCTTTGTAAGCAAATGACGTTTACTCTTATTGTTCTGGCCCTTACGATAGCCATGTTTATCTGGGGGCGTATTCGCAGCGATGTGGTTGCCCTCTCAGCCCTTGTGGTGCTGATTCTGGGCGGTGTGTTAACCCCTGCCGACGCATTGTCGGGCTTTTCGTCGCCCGTGGTGGTGATGATGGCCGGCCTTTTTGTCGTTGGCGGTGCTATTTTGCAGACTGGTCTCGCCCGGGAAGCGGGTAGCAGGATGATGAGCATGGCACATGGCAGCGAGAAACGGGCGTTTGTGCTGGTCATGATCACCACTTCCGTCATTGGCGCGTTCGTGAGCAACACGGGCACGGTGGCTCTCATGATGCCCATCATTGTGAGTATGGCCGCGCAGGCGGGCTTCAGCAGCTCGCGTTTGCTCATGCCCTTGGCCTTCGCGGGCAGCTTGGGCGGAATGCTCACGCTCATCGGAACGCCGCCAAACCTTGTTATCAATGAGGAACTTGTGGCCAGTGGGCAGGGCGAACTGCAGTTTTTCTCCTTCCTTCCCGTAGGTATCATCGTCATCGTCATCGGTATGCTCTTCCTTCTGCCCATGAGCAAGACGCTCGTCAAGAAGCACCGGGGCAAGGGCGGCGATGCTTCGGGCAAGTCGCTCGAAGATTTGGTGGAGGAATATCAGCTGCTCAACAGCCTTTTCCGTTACCGCGTGCCCATGCAGGGGGCGATAGTGGGGAGCAAGGTGTCGGGCCTTGACCTCAAAAAACGCTTCGGCATCACGATACTGGAGATTCGCAATGAGCGCAGGAAGGCTTTGGGCGTGATGAAGGATGTGGTGCAGAGCGTTGTCTCGGGCGAGAGCCGCATTGAGGCGGGCGACATCCTCTACCTTATGGGAAGCCGGGACGGCATGAGCCGGATGGCCGCCGAGTATGGCATGACGGAGGAAAAGGGTGCCACGATCGACTTCTACGACATCGGAATAGCCGAGATTGTGGTGCTTCCGTCGTCGAAACTCATCGGGACGCCCATCCGCGAGTCGCGTTTGCGTGAGAACCACAAGGTCAGCGTGCTGGGCATACGCCGCGCCGGCGAGTACATCAGCGACAATCTGGGCGATGCGCGGCTGCACAATGGCGATGTGCTGCTGGTGCAGGCGCAGTGGGACGACCTGCTTTCGCTCGGTAGCGGCGACAACTGGGTGGTGCTGGGACGGCCGGACAAGACCATCAGCAAGGTGACACTCGACTATAAAGGCCCCACGGCGGCTCTGATTATGCTTCTGATGGTGGTGCTGATGGTCACGGGGTGGACGCAGCCCGTCACGGCGGTGATTATTGCCGGCCTGCTGACGGTGCTTACGGGCTGCTTCCGCAAGGTGAGCGATGCCTATAAGACCAT
Source organism: uncultured Prevotella sp. (assembly GCA_964487905.1). Taxonomy (GTDB): domain Bacteria; phylum Bacteroidota; class Bacteroidia; order Bacteroidales; family Bacteroidaceae; genus Prevotella. Next base: position 5,637 of record CAZASQ010000010.1, read on the forward strand.
CAACTGGGAGAGCATAGTGCTCATAGCGGCCATGATGCCCATGACTATCGCGCTGGAAAAGACGGGCGTGTCGGGCATGGTGTCGCGTCAGCTTGTCGACACGCTCGGTGCTTTCGGGCCTTACGCCCTGTTGGCTGGAATCTATTTCACCACCTCCGTCCTGACCATGTTCATCAGCAACACGGCCACGGCAGTGCTCATGGCACCCATCGCCATGGTGGCGGCTCAGCAAACGGGCGTAGATCCCCGCTCGTTCCTCATGGCCGTAACGCTGGGAGCAAGTATGTGCTTTGCCTCGCCGTTCTCCACGCCGCCCAACGCGCTTGTGATGAAGGCCGGAAACTACACTTTCATGGACTATGTGCGCGTGGGTATGCCGCTGCAAATCATCATCGGCGTGGTGATGACGTTCGTTTTGCCCTTGTTGTGGCCTTTTGCCGTGGGCAAATGACGCGCTGGCAACGGCTCGTAGGCGTCTCCTGTCCTGTCCGCTTGGGCAGGTAGCGAGATGGATTAGGCTAAGTTTGGAGTGTTACCTTTATAAATAAGGATATGGCGTCTTCGCTTGGAAGCCCGTGTGAGGCTTTCGTGCGGAGACGCTTTTTTTTGATGCCTTGCTGATGGCGGCAAAGAGGCCGCTGTGCAAAACGTTACCTTTCGGCTTGCCAAAGGTAACGTTTCGCCTTCCAATATGTATCCTTTTGCCGTGCGAAAGGTAACGTTTGGCCTGGGCGCATCTTTTTGGGAGGGAGCTTCGGGACGTTTGTGGGGGGAGCATTTTCGGCTTTTCGAGGGTGACTTTTCCCTAAAAGTCCTTTCAAAAGAAGTAATTTTTGCCGTTTAATCAAAAAAAACTTAATTTCTTTTGGTGTGTCGGCGTTTTCTCCTATATTTGCAGCAGTTATGGGTACTTTATATCTTGTCCCCACGCCAGTGGGAAATTTGGAGGATATGACCTATCGGGCAGTCCGCATCTTGCGGGAATCCGACATGGTGCTTTGCGAGGACACGCGCACATCGTCTGTCCTTCTGAAGCACTACGACATACAGAACCGCCTCGTGGCGCACCATAAGTTCAACGAGCACGGCACGTCTGCCGGCATTGTGGAGCGGCTAAGGGCGGGCGCGCAAGTGGCTCTGATAACCGATGCAGGTACGCCCGGTATCAGCGATCCGGGATTTTTCTTGGCTCGCGAGGCCATCGCCGCTGGCGTAGACGTGCAGACGCTCCCGGGCGCAACAGCCTTTGTGCCGGCCCTGGTGTCCAGCGGATTGCCCTGCGACCGCTTCTGCTTCGAGGGCTTCTTGCCCCAAAAGAAGGGCAGGCACACGTTGCTGGAGACACTGAAAAGCGAGGAACGGACGATGATATTTTATGAGTCGCCTTATCGCATTGTCAAGACTTTGGAGCAATTTTCCGAGGTTTTCGGCGTTGATAGAAAAGTTTCCTGTTGCCGCGAAATATCCAAGTTGCACGAGGAGAGCGTCCGTGGCACGTTGGGGGAGGTCATCTCGCATTTCAAGGAGACAGAGCCTAAGGGCGAGTTTGTCATTGTGCTCGCGGGCGCGCCTAAGGCGAAAGGCCGCAAGCAAAAGGAAGTGAACAACCAAGTTAGTGATCAAATAGTGTGAATTTAAACCGATCAATTATGAAAAAACTATTTATCATTGCAGCATGCGTATTCTCGCTGGCTGCATGCAATCAAGAAAAGAAGCCTGCACTGAGTCCGGAACAGATTCAGAACGACTCCCTTCGCGCGATTATCAGTGCTCGTGACAATGAGATTAATGATATGATGGGTACGTTGAACGAGATTCAGCAAGGTTTTGCCGAAATCAACGCGGCCGAGAATCGCGTGACCGTGGCCAAGGATGGCGAGGGTGCCGACAAGGCGGCGGTGATTAAGGAGAACGTGCAGTTCATCGCCCAGCGCATGAAGGAGAACCGCGAGCTGATTCAGAAGCTCGAGGAGCAGCTCAAGACTACGGGATTCAAGAGCGAGGAGATGCAGAAGTCGCTCAAACAGCTCAATGCGCAGCTCGTGCAGAAAGATGCTGAGCTGAAAAAACTGCGCGCCGAGCTGGAGGCAAAGAACATTCACATTCAGGAACTGGACCAGACGATTACCGGACTGAACACCGATGTGGCCAACTTGAAGACGGACAAGCAGAATCTGACGACTGAAAAGCAGAACTTGCAGACGGAAAAGCAGAACTTGCAGACCGAGAGTGCCAAGAAGACAGAGACCATCAACACGCAGGACAAGCAGCTTAACACGGCTTGGTATGCCTTCGGTACAAAGAAAGAACTGAAGCGTCAGAAGGTGCTCGCGGACGGTAAAGTGTTGCAGGGTGCGTTCAATAAGAACTATTTCACGAAGATTGACATTCGTGAGACGAAGGAGTTGAAGCTCTACACCAAGAGTGCGAAGTTGCTTACTTCGCATCCCTCAATGAGCTACAGCCTCACTAAGGATGCCAATGGCCAGTATGTGCTTCGCATTTCCGACCCCGCTACGTTCTGGAGCACCAGCAAGTACCTCGTTGTACAGGTGAAGTAACTTGCTGATAGTTTAAGAAATAGAACTTTATGAAAAACTATTTGGAGACAGTTTTCGCGCTGTTTCCAAATAGTTTTTTGAGCAAATGGCCATTCGGCTTTCGAATGTTGCTGCCTTTTAGCGGCTTGTGTGTCTGCCGATAGGTTCGGGCGTGACTTTCGCTATGTGACCTTGTATGAGACGGGTCTGAATATTTTACATCTTTCTAAACGCTTTTCGGCAAACAAATACTTCTTCTCCATGCTTATTCTTTTGGTCGTTTTGGCCTATTTTGCAGCACTTTTGGCTTTTAGCCGGTTCACGTCCCGGCGTTCCAACAATGAGACTTTCTTTCGTGCCAACCAACGTTCGCCTTGGTATATGGTGGCGTTTGGTATGGTGGGAGCGTCCATTTCGGGCGTTACTTTTGTCTCCGTTCCCGGCATGGTGTTGCACTCTGGCATGACTTATTTGCAGATGTGTCTGGGCTTTATCTTCGGTTATCTTGCCATTGCGTTCATACTTTTGCCCGTCTATTATAAGCTGAATCTGACCACGATCTATGCTTACTTGCACCAACGCCTTGGCCGTTGCTCCTACAAAACGGGTGCTTCGTTCTTCATTCTTTCCAAGATGACGGGCGCGGCGGTGCGCTTCTATGTGGTCTGCATAATCCTTCAGCGTTTTGTGCTCGATGCCTATGCCGTGCCTTTTTCCCTAACTGTGGTGGTGATGGTGGCTCTGATATGGCTCTACACGCATCGGGGAGGCATCAAAACATTGGTTTGGACAGACAGCTTTCAGACTTTTTGCTTGCTGCTGGCCGTCATTCTCATTGCCGTTCATGTGATGGATGCGCTCCATTTGTCGCTTGGCGATGCTGCCAAAGCTGTTTTCTCAGACAGCCATAGTCGCATATTCGTGTTCGATGACTGGACAAAACGTCAATATTTTTGGAAGCAATTTCTTAGTGGTATCTTCGTTGTTGTAGTGATGACGGGGCTTGATCAAGACATGATGCAGAAGAATCTCACATGCCGAACTTTGCGTGAGGCACAGAAAGACATGTGCTGTTACGGACTCGCCTTTGTTCCGGTCAATCTCCTTTTCTTGTCTTTGGGTGTGCTTCTTGTGCAACTTTCTCAGCAACAAGGCGTTGTTCTTCCTGCTGCGCCCGATGATTTGCTGCCTATGTATGCGGCAACGGGGCGTTTAGGCACAGCTGTAGTCGTGCTTTTCACCATCGGAGTGGTTGCTGCGAGCTTTTCCAGTGCCGACAGCGCAATGACTGCACTCACCACAACTTGGTGTGTTGATGTGATGGGACGCCCTAATGACGAGCGGTTACGGCGTTGGACGCATGGCGTTGTTGCCTGTATTTTTGTCCTGTTTATTCTTGTCTTCCGTGTGATAAATTCTTCGAGCGTCATCGATACCATCTATGTCGTCTGCTCTTACACCTATGGTCCTTTGCTTGGCTTGTTTGCTTTTGGTCTGTTCACGCGTCTTTCCACCCGCGATACCTTTGTTCCTTGCATCGCTGTGGCCGCTCCCGTCTTGTGTTATGGTATTGATTGCGCGTCAAGCGCGCTTTTTCATTACCGTTTTGGCTATGAGTTACTCCTGCTTAACGGTCTGCTCACCTTCCTCGGTCTGCTGATTTTCAGTCGCAGACGAGCTTAATGGCAGTTCGTTTTCATGCTCTCTGGTCACATATCTTTGCCAATATGCAATGATAAGTGTGGTGAGCGGGAGGGCGATAAGCAGCCCGATGAAGCCTAAAAGTGCGCCCCAAACCGACAAGGAAAGTAACAGGATGGCAGGATTCAAGCCCATAGCTTTGCCCATAATCTTCGGTGTTACAATCATGTCGCAAATCATTTGCACAACAGCAAATACGGCCAGCGCGCTCAAAAAGATGATCCAGAAGTTCTGTCCCGTGTCTGCGGCTTTCAGTATGGCCAAAAATGCGGTGGGAATCAAGGCAAATGTGTGCAAATAGGGCACTAAATTCATGATGCCGATGAGGATTCCCAAGCCGATGGCCATGGGGAAGCCGATAATGGTGAAGCCGATGCAAAACAGTATGCCCATGCACAGCGACACCAGTCCCTGTCCGCGCACGTAGTTGTTCATTTCCCGTTCCACGTCCGTGGCCAGTTCGTGCCAGAAAGGACGCGATTTCTTGGGGAATATCTTAATCCAACTGTTCGTAAGATACTCATAATCAAGGAGTATGAAGAACATATAGAGTAGCATAATACAGCTTGCCACAATGCTGATTACTACGTTTGCCGTTTGGCCGAGCATATTAAACAGTTTCGGCATGGCCGATTTCAGCGCATCGGTGAAGTCCCGGCTTCGAAAAAACGACACGATAGCCCTTTGATTTTCCGCCGCCCAGTCTCTCACCAAGGCGGTAATGTTGTTTGTATGTGTTGTTTGGTGAATGTAGCGTGAGAGTATCCCCCCCAGTTTGTCGAATTGTTCCAGCATGGGAGGTATGATGAGGTAGATTACGCCACCCACTACCGCGGCCACAAACACCAGCGTGACGATGATGCTTAGTGCTCTTGTGGGTACGTGCATCTTGTATTGCACGAATTTAACGAGCGGATAGAGCAGGTAAGCTAAGAACCAAGCCACGAAAAAAGGCAGCAAAACGTTGCTCAGCTCTTTCACTATGACAAAAACGGCCAAAATAACCGCCGCCGTAAGCATCCATCGGATGAATCGGTCAAACGTGATTTCCTTTCTCATCTTTTTCCTCCTTGATGGCTTTTTGGTAGCATTCGCGGCAAAGTGGCTCATATTCAGCCTGTTCGCCAAGCAAGACACGCTGGCTGTCATGCACAAGACGGTGGCTCACGTATGCCAATGCGCCGCAGCGCACGCAGATCGCGTGTACTTTTGTCACGTCATCGGCAATGGCACAGAGGTCAGGAATAGGGCCGAAAGGCACGCCGAGATAGTCCATGTCCAGTCCTGCCACTATCACGCGCACGCCATTATTGGCCAGCTGATTGCAGATTTTCACCAGTCCTTTGTCAAAAAACTGTGCTTCGTCTATCCCCACCACGTCTATTCCCTCGGCCAGATGCAGTATGCTCCTTGACGAGTTGATAGGCGTGGAGTGGATGCAATTATGGTCGTGGCTCACGACATCGGCATCGGAATAGCGGGTGTCGATGGCGGGCTTGAATATTTCCACCTTCTGTTTGGCGAAAATCGCGCGCTTCATGCGGCGGATCAGCTCCTCCGTTTTTCCCGAAAACATGCTTCCGCAGATTACCTCTATCCGGCCTTGCCGCTTCCTCTCTCCTGTTGTATTGTCCATGATTGCCATTTCAACTGCAAAGATACAAAGAAAGTGGGGAAAGAACAAGGGGAAGAACTGGAAAAGGCTGCAAAATGTTATATTATATATAATGTACGCGCGTACATTCTATTATTATATAGCATTCGCGCTTCTTCCGTATTTCGTACGTGGGTTGCTTTGCGGTTTTTCTCGTGTTTTTGGCGTGCGTTTGGCATTCTTCTCTGTTTTGCGGCTCTGCTGGGCGGGGTGGGGGAGTGGCCTTGCGGCGAAAGGTATGCTTTGGTATTCCCAAAGGTATCCTTTTGCTGTGCGAAACCATACCTTTTGCGTTGTCAAACCATACCTTTTGGTAGCATGCGGATTTTGCTTCGCTGTGGAGGGGTGGCAAAGGCGTTTTTGCTGGAAGTATGTCCTGAATTCCGTTTCGGTGTCGGTTTTTCGTTGTTTTTCTCCTCCGTGCTGGCCGTTTTTGGCGTGCGGCTTCGTGTCGCTTCCATTTTCGGCCGCATTTGCGGCTCTTCTGTGCCCTGCTTTCTTTTTGCCCGTATTTGCTACTTTATACATCTCTTATTTATACATTCTTGACTAAATGACTGTTTATTTTTTCCAAGATAGGCCAAAACGGGGCTCTAAATGTTAAAAAACGGCTTTTTTGTCCGTATAATCTACTTTTTTCGCTCTTAGAGTTAATTTTATTTGCTCAAAAGTTCATAATGCGGGATAAAATGCGTATCTTTGTGGTTGTGTATTGAAAGTAATTCAAAATAATAACTAATATTTGAGGTTTATATGGGTAAAAGACTAGGTCTTGTTTTGGCCTGCCTGCTGTTCTCTATTGGAGTGGCGGTAGCTCAGAACACTGTATCCGGAACCGTCCTCGGTGACGATGGTCTCCCAGTAATCGGTGCCACTGTCATGGTCAAGGGCACGAAGACTGGAGCCGCCACCGATATCGACGGTAAGTTTAGTATCAGTACTTCGGAGGCTAATCCTCAGTTGGTCATCTCCTATGTGGGTATGAAGACCATGACTGTGAAAGGCGCCTCTAACATGGAAATCACAATGGAAGCCGATGTCGATTCTCACCAGCTGGGTGAGGTCGTGGTTACTGGTATGCAGAAGATGGACAAGCGCCTCTTCACTGGTGCCGCCACGAAGGTCGATGCCGAGAAGGCCAAGCTCGATGGTGTTGCCGACATTTCTCGTTCGCTCGAGGGTCGTGCAGCCGGTGTGAGTGTGCAGAACGTCTCGGGTACTTTCGGTACCGCTCCTAAGATTCGTGTTCGTGGTGCTACGTCTATCTATGGTTCTTCCAAGCCGCTTTGGGTGGTCGATGGTGTGATTATGGAGGATGTGACCGAGGTGGATGCTGATGCTCTTTCTTCGGGTGATGCCGCAACGGTTATCTCCAACGCTATCGCCGGTTTGAACGCCGATGATATCGCCAGCTTCGACATCTTGAAGGACGGTTCTGCCACATCTATCTATGGTGCTCGCGCCATGGCAGGTGTGATTGTTGTTACCACCAAGCGTGGTAAGGCTGGTAGCAACCGCATCTCTTACACGGGTGAGTTCACCATGCGTATGAAGCCGAGCTACAGCCAGTTCAACATCATGAACTCTCAGGAGCAGATGTCTGTCTACCGTGAGATGATGAAAGGTGGTTTCTTCTCGTTCATGAACTCTTATCGCGCCAGCGCAAGCGGTGTGTTCGGTAAGATGTATCAGTTGATGAACACTTATGATGAGACCAACGGTCGCTTCGGTTTGGCTAACACGCAGGAGGCTATGAATGCCTATCTCCGTGAGGCTGAGTACCGTAACACCGACTGGTTCGATGAGCTGTTCTCCAACTCTGTTCAGATGAACCACTCTATCAGTATGAGTTCTGGTACGGATAAGGCTCAGTACTATACCTCGTTCTCGTTCTTGAACGACCCGGGATGGACCAAGGCCAGCAAGGTGCAGCGCTACACGGCTAACGTCAACGCCAACTACAACATTAGCAAGAAGGTGTCGTTGAACATGATCGCCAATGCCAGCTACCGTAAGCAGCAGGCTCCGGGTACTTCCAGTCAGTCTACCAATGCTGTGACGGGTGCCGTTTCCCGCGACTTCGATATCAACCCGTATTCTTACGCGTTGAACTCTTCCCGTACGCTCGATCCTAACGAGTACTATGTTCGCAACTATGCTCCGTTCAATATCAAGAACGAGCTGGAGAACAACTATATGGACTACGACATCGTTGACTTGAAGTATCAGGCCGAGTTGAAGTATAAGCCCATTTCTAAGGTGGAAATCAGCGTTCTTGGTGCCTACAAGTTCTCTACCACCACTATGGCTCAGATTATTACGGAGAACTCCAATCAGGCTATGGCTTACCGTGCCATGGACGATGCCACGATGCGTGACAACAACTCTTGGCTCTATCTTGATCCCGATGTGCCCAACGGCCTTCGTGAGACGGTTCTTCCCCGTGGTGGTTTCTATCGCGAGACAAAGTACAAGATGAACAGCTGGGACTTCCGTGCCACTGCTTCTTATAATGATGTATACAACGACCGTCACATCCTCAACCTCTATGGTGGTATGGAAGTGAACAATGTTGATCGTACGCAGTCCTACTTCAATGGTGTGGGTATGCAGTATGGTATGGGTATGCTCGGAAGCTACGACTACAAGTACTTCAAGCAGGCTTCTGAGGAGAACTCTATCTACTATCAGCTCGCCAATGGCTACAGCCGCGAGGCTTCTTTCTTCGGTACGGCTACTTACTCTTGGAAAGGTCGCTACACGTTCAACGGAACTGTTCGTTACGAGGGTAGCAACCGCCTCGGTAAGGCGCGCAGCGCACGCTGGCTTCCCACTTGGAACGTATCCGGTGCATGGAACGTTCACGAGGAGCCTTGGTTCGACAAGCTTCGTCCCGCTCTCTCTCACGCTACTTTGAAGACTTCTTACTCGCTCACGGGTGACAAGCCTGCCATCACCAATGCAGAGGCTATCTTCCAGAGCTACAACCCCTGGCGTCCTTATGCCAACGACAAGGAGTCTGCTATTCAGGTCTACGATTTTGCTAACCCCGATTTGACTTATGAGAAGAAGCATGAGTTCAACGTGGGTCTCGATCTCGGTTTCCTCGACAACCGCTTGAATGTGGAGTTCGCTTACTACTTGCGTAACAACTACGACCTCATTGGCCCGAAGATGACAACGGGTGAGGGTGGCTCTATCATGAAGTATGCCAACGTGGCTTCCATGCGCTCGCATGGTGAGGAGTTGACGATTTCTTCTCGCAACATCGTGAAGAAAGACTTCCAGTGGAGCACTGACTTCATCTTCTCTCACACCAAGTCTAAGGTTACCGACTTGAAGTCGCAGAACTATGTGATCAGCATGATCTCTGGTAGCGGTTTCACGGCTGAGGGCTATCCTTATCGTGCGCTCTTCTCCATGGACTTCCGTGGTTTGAACAGCCGTGGTATTCCTACGTTCATCAACGAGAAGGGTAATTTGGTAACGAGCGATATCGACTACCAGTCGTATGAACTCTCTCACCTTATCTATGAAGGTCCTACGGATCCCACCATCACGGGTTCTTTGGGCAATACCTTCAGTTACAAGGGCTTGCACTTGAACGTGTTCATCACTTATGCAGCTGGCAACAAGGTTCGCCTTGATCCGTCCTTCGGTACGGGCTATTCCGACCTTACCGCTATGCCTAAGGAGTTCCAGAACCGTTGGGTTGTGCCTGGTGATGAGAACCGCACGGACATCCCGGCCATCGCCGACCTCCGTCAGCTCCAGTCTGACTCTTACCTCGGCTATGCTTACACGGCTTACAACTACTCGCACAACCGTATCGCCAAGGGCGACTTCATCCGCATGAAGGAGATCTCCTTGTCTTACGATGTGCCATTGAGCCTCATCAAGCACATTGGTCTCACCTCGATGAACTTGAAGCTTCAGGGAACCAACCTCTTCTTGATTTACTCCGACAGCAAGCTGAACGGTCAGGATCCTGAGTTTATGAACTCGGGTGGTGTGGCTGTTCCGATGGCGCGCCAGTTCACGTTCACTGTTCGTCTTGGAATTTAAACAAATATCAGCAATAAATAAAATGAAAGCAAAATATTTATTTTTGGGTCTTGCCGCTTTGAGTTTGGCTTCGTGCGACGATTACTTGGATAAGTTGCCGGATGATCGTGCTGAGCTGAACACAGAGGAGAAGATCACTCTGCTTCTCACTTCGGCATATCCGACGCACAACACCATGTTGTTGGCGGAGATCAGCTCCGACAACGTTGGCAACAATGGTAAGTCGTATGGTGTGGATCAAGTCGTCGATCAGCTTTACCAGTTCAAGGATGTTACGGTGAAGTCGGGAAATGACAGCCCGTATTCAGTTTGGAACGGTTACTATTCTGCTGTCGCTGCTTCCAATGAAGCCATCAAAGCCATTGACGAGCTTGGCGGCGAGAGAGTTATGCCCGCGCAGATGGCCGAGGCTAAGCTCTGCCGTGCTTACAGCATGATGCAGTTGGCCAGCGTGTTCTGCATGGCTTGGAATCCCGAGAAGGCAGACGAGTATCTGGGTCTTGCTTATCCGAAAGAGCCGGAGCAGAGCGTTGAGGATACTTACGAGCGTGGTACGCTCCGTGAGTTGTATGCCAATATCAATCAGGATATTGAGGAGGCTCTGCCCAATATTGATGAGAGCATCTACAGTGTGCCCAAGTACCACTGGAACTTGAAGGCCGCTTACGCTTTCGCTGCTCGTTTCAACCTTTATTATATGAATTATGATAAGGCCATCGAGTATGCAAACAAGGCTTTGGGTTCAGACCCCGCTTCTTTGCTGTTCGACTTCCCCGCTATCATGGGTATGGGCGCACAGGATATCGGTAATCAGGTGATCAGAACTTCCTTGAAGTCTAACTTCATGCTGCTTCCCTCTTACTCCAGCTCTGCGCGTTATCTGAATATGGGTTACTCCTCTCGCTACGCCCACAACTCGTATGTCGCTTCTTACGACACGTACTGGGCAAAGGCACCTTGGGGACAAGGCTCTGACAACAACCCGCTGTACTTCTCTACCAAGATCTATGGTACTTCTGCCTGCGCGGCTTTCCCGACGATGCTTGAGCACTTCGAGGTGACCGACCGTCTGAACGGCACTGGTTATGCACACGTTGTAGACCACGCGTTCACGGGCGATGAAACCTTGCTTGTCCGCGCCGAGGCTTACGCGCTGAAGAACGATATTCCGAGTGCCTTGAAGGATATGAACATGTGGATTGTCAGCCACTGCGCTGAGGAGAAGGGTGGCAACGTGCGTCCTGTCTTGACAACGGCTGTGGTAGATACTTTCTACACCAACTTGGACTATCAGCCCGCTGTTCCCGATGGATACCGCGATCACTCGCTCCGCAAGGAATTCCATCCGCAGGGCTTCACCGTGGCTCCTGAGTCTACGCAGGAGAATCTCATTCAGCTCATTCTTCACATGCGCCGTCTTGACACCTTGTTCCAGGGTCTTCGTTTCTACGATTTGAAGCGTTACGGTATCGAGTATTCTCATGAGATCTCTGGTGAGGATCCCGCTACGTTCAAGGCTGGTGACCTGCGTGGTGCCATTCAGCTGCCCCACGATGTGATTCAGGCTGGACAAACTCCTAACCCCCGTTGAACTCAAAAATAGCAATAACAAATGAAAAGAATATATTTATTTGCGTCGTTCTTGCTGGTAAGCATGGGCTTTGTCTTCACCAGCTGCGACAGCGAAGACGATTTGAGCAGCACCTCGGTGTTTGCGGGAGATACGATTAAGACGCAGAATGAGTTCGACAAGTGGATTGTCAAGAACTACCTCACGCCTTACAACATCGACTTCCAGTATCGTTACAACGACAAGCTCACTGATCAGACCTACAATGTGATTCCGGCCGACTACGACAAGTCGGTGGCCTTGGCCATCCTCGTGAAGCACATGTGGCTTGATGCCTACTCTGAGGCTTTTGAGAACGTATATAAGAAGGATGCCGCCACCTATTATGAGGGCAAGGGCATGAACTTCTTGAGATCCTACAGCTTCCGTCAGATGCAGCTCATCGGCTCCAACGAGTATTCCGCAAACGGTTCTATCATTCAGGGTAGTGCCGAGGGTGGTTTGAAGATTATGCTCTACGGTGTCAACCGTTTGGATATCGACAACCCCCGCATCAACGTAGAGGATCCGTATGAGGATCGCGAGGAGATGCCTATCGACATGAACTACTGGTTCTTCCACACGATGCACCACGAGTTCTGCCACATCCTCACGCAGAAGAAGAGCTACAGCACCGACTATCAGACGATCACTGCCGGCAGTTACCACTCTCAGGACTGGGTTAACTTGAAGGACAGTGCCGTACAGAAGGAGGGCTTCGTTACCGCTTACGGTTCTTCTGAGTACAATGAGGACTTCGCCGAGATGTATGCCACTTACGTGACCATGACTCCCGATGCATGGCAGATGATTCTCAACAAGGCTGGCAAGGAAGGTGCCGCATTGCTGGAGTCGAAGTTGTCGCTCGTGCGCTCTTACTTCAGCGAGAGCTGGGGCTTGGACATCGATGATATGCGTGACATTGTGTTGCGCCGCTCGTCCGAGGCTCTTCTGCTGAACCTCCGTGATTTGGAAGCCAACTAACATTCAACGCTAATTAAGACAATGAGAAAGATTAGTTATTTATTCGCTCTGCTGGTTTCATTTGTCGCTTTTAGCGCATGTACCAGTGATGTTGACAATTATTTCGATGAGAGTGCGCCCGACCGTGCATCCAACATGGTTGCCGAGGTGAAGGACGTGTTGTACTCTGCCCCCAACGGATGGCGTATGGAGTACTACGGCAACGCCACTTATGGCGGCTACAACGTGCTTTGCAAGTTTGCTGGCGACTCTGTGGCCATGGCCGCAGAGAAGGCAGGCGGCACTCATGAGGCCGGTTTCGATGAGAACGGAAACCTCATTACGACGGTCAGCCACTTCTCTCTCGATCAGAGTATGGGTGTCGTCATTTCGTTCGACTCCTATAACAAGTTGTTCCACTACTTCTCTGATCCGAAGAACGATGACTACGGCGAGGCTGGCTATGGCTTTGAGGGCGACTTCGAGTTCCGTGTGCTGTCTTATTCTCCCGAGCGCGTAGTGCTTCAGGGACGCAAGCACAACTCCCGTGTCGTCATGTATCCGATGTCTGCCGACCAGACTTGGGAAGATTATCTCCGCAAGGTAGAGGAGACGAAGACTTGGATGGCTTCCAGCTCTTACACCTTGATGGGTGAGAATATCGACCGTGAAGTGAATGTGCAGCAGTATGGTGACTACCACTGCCTCATTTTCCAGTACCTCGACAACGACAGCGCGTCCCAGGCTATCGCTTATCCTTATGTTGCCACTCCCGAGGGCTACCAGTTCTATGACACGGTGTCTGTCGAGATGACCGCAGGCAAGGTTAAGTTCAACAACTTGGCTAAGGGTGACACCGATGAGCGTTTCTATCCCGCTGGTGACAACACGATTTGGCTTGAGACGGTTGTTCCTCCTGTGAACAAGGCATTCGAGAAAGGCCAGTGGTTCTTCTCCTACAGTCAGGTAGGCGAGTACGCACAGTCTGCATGGGATGAGTTCAAGGAGGCATTGAAGACTGCATCTTCCGATGGTAAGGAGGCAACTCTCTACTGGGCACAGATTGGTACTTACAATGAGAAGTTTGGTTTCCACGCTCAAGCTGGTTCCGACTACCTCTATGTGCAGCTCAAGTTGGTCAGCCCGAGCGAAGAGGGCGATGAGGTTGCTATCCAGTACTCTACGGGTAGCCCCACCAATAAGGCCGCTCAGATCTTCATCCGCGACTACAAGCTGGATAAGGTGCTCAAGACCTTCTCTGCTGTCAACAGCCGCCACCGTGTGAAGCTGGTTACCGACAATCCTCGTAAGCCGACTTACATGAAGGTGATTGATGCCAACGAGGAGAACAACGTGCTCAACCTTTCCGCATCGTCTGTCAGCTATCCGTTCGAACATTAAAAAACAGGTTTGCTTCCCCCGTCCCGCCTATGGGGCGGGGGGAGAAATCACTTGTCCAATTATTGCTTTTTAATTAATTAAAATCACAATGAAGAAGTTTTTACTTTTATCTTGCGCTTTTGCCGCTTTTGCTTCGGCAAACGCACAGCAGCAGCTTCAGACGCTGCCCATGGCTAATCCGTTCACCAAGGTTTCTGCCGTGAAGGCCACCAAGATGGCACAGGGCGAGGCCGTAGCCAAGAAGGCTCCTGCCAAGGCCAGCCAGGCTGATTTCACTGGTATCTTCATCACCAGCTCTTTCGATCATGACGTGTTCACCTCTACTGCCGACACGCTTCGCGCTGCCAACGTGCAGGCTGAGGACGGCAAGACGTTCAACATCGAGTGGGGTGTTTATAGCAACTACTTCGGCAGCGTTTATGGCACTTACGACGAGGCCACCAATAAGTTTACGGTACCCGCTTTCATGTACATTGGTGGGGGCGAGCCCGTTCAGATCACTGACACGGAGGCTTCTCCGTTGGTGTTCTCCGGTGTGAGCCAAAACTACTATTTCTGCGATTTCGAAGGCACTTATGACGAGGCTTCTCAGAAGATCGTGTTGAACGACTCTATTCTGGGCTTTGCTTTCATCGTAGCTGAGGGTACATACCAGAATCAGGCTGTTTACACCAACTGGAACACTGTGCTTGCCAAGGCCAACGGTATCCAGACGGGTCGTCGTTCCAGCGACAGTTGGAACGAGTTTGAGTGCCCCATCTTCATGGACTTTACTCAGCTTGAGGATGGCATCGTTGATGTTTACAATGTCTTTCCTGGCGGCAAGGTGACCGTTGAGGTTGATGGCACAGAGGCTTTCATGGGCAACCGTCAGCCGATGATCTATCAGACGAGTGAGGATCTTCGCAACCAATATGGTGATTATGCTTATCTTACCGCTTGCGATGTGGATGAGGACGATATGATTCACCTCAACACCAGCGACACCAAGTGGATTGAGGGTACCTATGATGAGGAGAATGGCATTATCTCTTTCTTGGGTATGGAAGGCCTCTATGGCATTTGGAGCAACATCGTCAATCAGGCAGGCTATGGCGCTGGCTATTATCAGGATGTAGTCTTCACCCCGGTGAGCGGCATTTCCAGCGGCGTGAAGGGTGTTGAGAACACTGTTGAGAAGAGCAGCGACAACCGCATCTTCAACCTCGCCGGCCAGCAGGTAGGCAAGGACTACAAGGGCATCGTTATTCAGAACGGTGTGAAGAAGGTTCAGAAGTAATTTTGTTACTTTAGATACACACTTTCTTGGGGGGCATGGCCTGTGCAGGTCGTGCCCCCTCTTTTTGTATGATTTTGTAGGGTGTTGTCAAGTATATCAAGCAAAGCAGTGCTATGTTTTTTTGTTTGCTTATGGTGGTACTGTCCAAAAAAGTGCGTAATTCATTCTGCCCACTATTGTCCCAAGAAGTGTGTAAGTCGTGGGTGTTGTCCTCAAAAAGTGTGTAAGTCATTCTTCCCTATCCTTGTTCTTTATTGTTTTGCTTTTCTTGTCAGCCCAATACTTAAATAGATATATTCTGTCCCTAATGCCCTTTTGTGGGTGTGTGATTGTCAAGGATGTGGCCACAACTGTGTTATTGTCTATTTTCTTAGTGTCCTTTCGAGCTGTATGTGAGGCGCGTGCGTTGGTTACAGCGTGAGGCGTAGCGCTCGTAGCAGAGTGATGTTGAGGTGGCTGATTTTCAGATGGATGCATCTCGCGAGCTAAGAGGTGTGCTTTTGCGTTCCAAAAGGTATGCTTTTACAAGCCAAAAGGTATCCTTTCGCATACCAAAAGGTAACGTTTTACAAGCCAAGAGCATACGTCTTGCCCGCAGGGGCGTAAGCTGCGGCAGGATGTTTTTCGCAGCGTGGTTTTCCCGTTGGTGTGTGGCCGCAGCGTGTCGAGCCGCTTCGGCCGCTCCGTTATTCGCTCTCTCACAGTCATTTTATGTTTTTTTTTATATCCTTTTTTTGCCGCTATTCATAAAATTGCTAACTTTGCGGCATTAAAAAACAATCGAATAAATTACGTAGAATGAAGAAAACTTTTGTTCTTGCTTTGGCAATGCTTGCTATGGGTGTGGCCTCTTATGCCGTACCTGCGAAGCGCATCGTGTGCAAGATGAAGCAAAGTGATGGCACTACCGTGCAAGTGTACAAGCATGGTTCGATGTATTGTGCTTATTATACGTCGCTGGATGGCAAAGTGCTTTATCCCAATGCCGAAATGAACGGCGACTTGTGCTATGCCACCATCTCCGATGGCAAAGTAGTGCCCAGCTCCGTCGTGGCTCACGATGAGTCGGAGCGCACGCAGGCCGAGTTGGAGTTCTTGACCACCTACACCATCGACCCTGCTACGCCCGAGGTGCGCGCCCTCGCCACCCGTTCCTATGCCTTGAAGCGTTCGCATTACGCCTCCACGGGCGATGGATTGGGCCAGTATGGCAAGAGTGCCCTTGGCTCTGTAAACAGCCTTGGCAGCCCCAAGATTCCCGTAATCTTGGTCAACTATGCCGATGTCAAGATGAAGGATTTCTCCACTGAG
Organism: uncultured Prevotella sp.; assembly: GCA_964487905.1. Lineage (GTDB taxonomy): Bacteria > Bacteroidota > Bacteroidia > Bacteroidales > Bacteroidaceae > Prevotella. Next base: position 22,160 of record CAZASQ010000010.1, read on the forward strand.
GAGCTTTACGACCGCATTCTGAATGAGGAGGGCTACACCGACAATCACGGCAGTGTAGGCTCGGTGCGCGACTACTTCGTGGACAACAGCCATGGAATGTTTACGCCCGACTTCGTTGTGCTCGGCTCTGTCACGTTGAGCCGTAACCGCTCCTACTATGGTTCAAACAGGGATAGCGGTGGCGATGCTCACGCCGATGAAATGGTAGAGGAAGCCGTGAAGCTGATGATGGGTCAGGGCGTGGACTTCAGCCAATACACACGTGATGGCAAGGTGGAGAACGTGATTGTGCTCTATGCAGGCCAGGGCGAAGCCAGCGGCGGTATCTCTGAGACGATTTGGCCGCACGAGTGGGACTTCAACCGCGACATCGAGGGCATCCGTTTCTCCTCTTACTTCGTGGGCAATGAGCTGAACAACGCTCAGATGACCGATGGTGTGGGCACCATGATTCACGAGTTTGGCCACGCTTTGGGTCTCCCCGACTGGTATGTGACCGACTATAGCTATACCGATGAAAGCCCGTTTGGCTTCTGGTCGGTGATGGATCAAGGCTGCTACACAGGCAGCGGCTACCGTCCTGTGGGCTACACGGCCTATGAGAAGAGCTATCTGGGCTGGCTTGAGATTCCCCAAATCACGAACGAGGAAGCCGTTACGCTGCTCGATCCCAACACTTCCGACAAGAAAGTGGCCGTGCGCATCAACAATCCGTACGCCCTCAGCGAGTATTTCATCCTTGAGAACCGTCAGCCCGGCAAGTGGTACTCCACCAGTTGCGGCAGCGGACTGCTGGTAAGCCACTTCTCTTACAACAAAACAGCTTGGGAATATGGCACGGTGAACAACACGAAGTCCAAGAAGCGCGCCCACGTGGTGACCGCCGATGGCAGCACAATCACCTATGGCGCAGGTCCTGAGATGCTCTTTGGCAATGGCGTGAACAACGTTACGGGCCTTAAGCTCTCCTCTGGCAGCGCACTTACAGACAGAGATGTCTACCGCGTGCTGAAGCACAGCGATGGAACGGTGACCTTCAACTTCAAGAACCGCACCATAGAGGGTGAGTATGCTCCCGTGGGTGGCCGTCCGTTTGCCCTCGTTCGCAGCGTGGATGAGCTGGCCACAGGCGACTCTGTCATCGTTGTGAGCCGCGACAACCATTACGCCATGTCGGCTGATGTCTATAGCGGCCGTTTCAACACCGCCGCTATCACCGTGCAGGACGACAACACCGTGCTGGCCAATGACGAGGTGCAGGTGTTCGGCGTGCGTCAGAACTCCAGCAGCTGGTCGCTCCGCCCCAACCGTTCCCTCTATCTTGGCGTGTCGCGCGATGGCTTGAAGCTCAACACTTCCTTGACGAACAGTAAGTTCGACCTGACCATCGACAATGGCGAGGCCATCATTACGTTCGATTCCTCCTACTCCAACAACTGCTTGAACGCCGATGGCGACAACTACTACTTCAACGTAGTGGCCAGCAACCCCAGCAAGTTGCAGCTCTATAAGCTCGACACCGCCTCCGGCATTGATGGCGTGACGAGCAACGAGGAGACCACGGGCGTGCGTGAGGTGTACAACCTGCAAGGCCAGCGCGTCAACAATGTGGACAACCTGCCTAAGGGCATCTACATCATCAATGGCAAGAAGACCGTAGTGAAGTAATCATTTCGGTAGCCAACATACAGTAAGGCGAGGGTGGAAAGTTCCACTCTCGCCTTGTTTTTCTCTTTTCTCAAGCCCCCTCTTTCCGCCGTTTGCTTGCCGTTTGGTGCAAGCGCGGCATTTGAGGCCGTTCTTTCTCCAGAACCCTTTCCCGCCGCTTGCGGGCTTATTTGCGCTTTTGCCTGAAAAAGTCTTGCATCATTTGCCGGCATTCCGCCTCAAGCACGCCCCGCGTCACGGTGGCCTTGGCATGGAGCGCGTTGGGCGCGAGGCGGGCAAAGCCCCTCTTCTCATCGCCGCAACCGTAGACCACGCGCGCCAGCTGCGACCATCCTATGGCTCCGGCACACATCACACACGGCTCCACGGTGACATAGAGCGTGCAGCCCGTGAGGTATTTGCCCCCCAGCAAGTTCTCGGCTGCCGTGATGGCGAGTATCTCCGCATGAGCCGTCACGTCGTGCAGGGTCTCCGTCTGGTTGTGCGCTCGCGCCACGATGCGCCCGTCTGCCACGATAACCGCCCCGATGGGAATCTCCTCTTCCTGCAAAGCCAGCTGCGCCTCTTTCAGTGCCAGCCTCATGAAGTGCTCGTCTGTTGTGTCCATATTGTCTTTCTTTTGGGTTGAGATGTGCGGCGCAGGCTTTCCACTGCCGCGCGCCGGGCGACACGGCAAAACGCTCCTGCCACCCACGCAACGAAATAACGCCCAGCGTCCCTTTTTTATTGTGGCTGCAAAAGCTCGCCTTTTCCATTCCTCCGCGCTCGCATTCGCCGCTGTTCTGACAAAAAATCCTTATCTTTGCAGTACAATTCAGAACACATGGACATCAAGAACAGAAGAACAATCAGAAAGTATTCCGCGCGCGAGGTAGACAACGTGCTCCTCATGCGCTTGCTTGCGGAGGTCGAGCGCACCCCCACGATGGGCAATCTGCAACTCTACAGTGTGGTTATTACGCGCTCTGCGGAGGGCAAGGAACGCCTTGCGCCCGCCCATTTCCGTCAGCCCATGGTGACGGGCGCGCCGCTGGTGCTCACCTTTTGCGCCGATTTCCGCCGCACCACGCTGTGGGCCGAGCAGCGAAAGGGGAATCCCGGCTACGACAACCTGCTGTCGTTTCTCAATGCCGCCACCGATGCGCTGCTCTATTGCCAGTCGTTTTGCAACCTTGCCGAGGCCGAGGGGCTGGGAACTTGCTTCCTTGGCACCACCGTCTATCAGCCCGAATCCATCATCGAAGCCCTGCAGCTGCCGCGCCTTGTCATGCCCGTGGCCACTATTACGCTGGGCTGGCCCGATGAGACGCCGCAGCTGCAAGACCGCCTTCCGCTTGAGGCCATCGTGCATGAGGAGAGCTACCACGACTATGCGGAGACCGACATAGACCGCCTTTATCACGAGAAAGAGACGCTGGAAGAGAACCGTCACTTTGTGGAAATCAATCATAAGGAGACACTGGCGCAGGTGTTCACCGACCTGCGCTACACCCGCAAGGACAATGAAGCCATGTCAGAAGGCATGATGCGCGCCTTGCGCCGTCAGGGATTCTTGGCTTAGCGCGCCTTGCGCGGCCTTTGGGCAAGCGAAAGAAGCCCTGCCGCCATCGGTGCGAGGCGAGTCGGGATAGAGGAAAAGAAGAGTGGGCAAGCCCTCCGGGAAAAATCCGGAAGGCTTGCCCACTCGCTGTGTGGCGCGTCAGTCTTGGAAGTACACCCGCTTCACGCGGTTGCTGATGCCCGTGAGCACCTCGTAGGGGATGGTGTCGAGCGCATCGGAGAGCCGCGTGACGGGCAAGTGGTCGCCAAAAATCTCCACGCTGTCGCCCTCTTGGCAGCTGATGTCCGTTACGTCGACCATGCAAACGTCCATGCAGATGTTGCCCACGTAGTCGGCTTCCACACCGTTTACGAGGCAATGGCCGTGCCTGTTGCCCAAGTGGCGGCTCAATCCGTCGGCGTAGCCAATGGGTATGGCCGCAATCACGCTGTCGCGAGTCAGTATGGTGTGCCTTCCGTAGCCCACACTTGTGCCCTTGGGCACGTGGCGGAGCTGCAGAATGGTGGTCTTCAGCGTAGAGACGTTGTGCAGCAGTTGGTTGGTGCGCGGGTCAATGCCATACAGCCCTATGCCCAGGCGGCACATATCGAGCTGGCGGTTGCGGAAATGGTCGATGCCGGCGGAGTTGTCGATGTGGCGGATAATCTTGTGCGGGAACGCGGCCTGCAGTTTCCGGCTTCCTGCATCGAAGAGTTCGAACTGCCGTTGTGAGAAATCGTCCAGCCTGTCGGTGTCCGCCCCCGCGAAATGGCTGAACACGCTCCGGGGAATAACCGCCCTTTGGCTTTGCAGCCGCTCAATGAGCGCATCGATGTCGGTGAGAGGATTGAAGCCCAGACGGCACATTCCCGTTTCCAGCTTGATGTGGACGGGATACCCCGTGATGCCCTCCCGGCCAGCCGCCTTGATGAGTGCGTCGAGCAGTCGGAACGAGTAGACCTCGGGTTCGAGGTCGTAGTCGAACATCGTTTTGAAGGCCGTCATCTCCGGATTCATCACCATGATGTTGCTCGTGATGCCGTTTCGCCGCAGCGTAACGCCCTCATCGGCCACCGCCACGGCCAGATAGTCCACGCGATGATCCTGCAGCGTCTTGGCAATCTCCACCGCTCCAGCCCCGTAGGCATCCGCCTTGATCATGCAGGTGAGCTTCGTTTCGGGGTGCATCATGGCGCGGTAGTGGTTCAGATTGTCCACCACTGCGCCCAAGTTCACCTCCAGCGTGGTCTCATGCACCTTCTTGACCAGCAGTTCCGTGATTCTTTCGAAACCGAAACGGCGCGCCCCCTTGAGCAGAATCACCTCGTTGCGGAGCGTGCGGAATGCCGTGCTGCCCACGAAACTGTCCACAGAGGCAAAGAAACTCGCCTCCTTGATGTTGCCGAAGGCCTGCGCCTGACTGCTGATGTCGGCCCCGATGCCCACCAGCCGCTCCACGCCGCGCTTCAGAATCAGGTCGGCCACTTTGGCATAGAGCACTTCCGGCTGCTCGCCGCTTTGCAGGATGTCGCTCAGAATGAGCGTTCTCTTGCGGCCTTGGTGGTCGGGTCGGCGGCTCATGAAGTCGAGTGCGATGTCGAGCGAGTGAATATCGGAGTTGTAGGCATCGTTGATGAGCGTGCATCCGTTGTTGCCCTGTTTCACTTCCAGTCTCATGCCGACAGGCTCAAGATGCTCCATTCGCTCGGCCAGTTGCTCTGCGGTGACCCCCAGTTGCAGCGCGGCGGCAGCCACGGCAAAGGAGTTCTCCACGGAAGCATTATCGATGAAAGGCAGCGTGTAGCTTGCGGCCTTTCCCCTCCACGCATATTGCACGGTGGTTTGTGTGGGCTGCTTGTCCTCACAGGCTATGTAGAGCGCGGCCAGTTTGTCCCTGCGCGACCATCCCAGCCGTTCTCCCCCGTAAGAAGCCTCGGCGAGGCAAGTGGTGACGAGCTTGTCGTCTTGCGGAAAAACCAAGGCTTCCGTGCCGGCAAACAGTCGGAGCTTCTCCCTGCACTTCTCTTCCATTGACGAAAAGTTCTCCTGATGCGCCTCGCCCAGCATGGTGAGCACGCCCAGCGTGGGGCGGATGATGTCGTGCAGAGGCTGCATCTCGCCGCAACGGCTGATGCCTGCCTCGAAAATACCCACTTGGCTCTGCGACTCCAGCAGCCATACCGAGAGCGGAACGCCCGTCTGCGAGTTGTAGCTGCGGGGCGAGCGGGTGGCCGATTTGTCGGGCGACACCACCTGATAGAGCCATTCCTTGACCATTGTCTTGCCGTTGCTGCCCGTGATACCTACTATGGGGATGCCGAAACGGTTGCGATGGTGGCTTGCCAGCAGCTGCAGTGCCTTTAGCGTGTCGCTCACCAGCAGGAAGCTGGCTTGGGGATAAGCCTGCTGCCACTGTCCGGGCAGCGAGGAAACAACAAAGTGGCGCACGCCGCGGGCATAGAGGTCGGCAATGTAGCGGTGGCCATCGTTGCGGCAAGAGCGCAACGCAAAGAACAAGGTCTCTTCGGGAAAGCAGAGCGAGCGGCTGTCGGTGAGCAGGAAACTCACGCACCCTTGTGCCTCGCCCATGCGTCGGGCATCCATCATGGCGGCGACGCTCTCAATGGAATATCTCATATCTTGTGTGAACTATGAATACAAACTGACTTGCGATACCATCCGCAAAGTTACCCCACTTTTTCGGAAACGCCAAGACATCGGGGTGCTTTTTCTTTACAAAGGTGTGGGGATGGTGGGGCAGGAGGTCCTTGGAAGCCTTGCCGTAGCGGGAAAAAGAAAGCCCTTTCGCGGCTTGCCAGCGTGGCATTCAAGCTGCGGAAGGGCGTGTGTGAAGCGTGGGGAAGAACGGCTCCAACGCATGGCGGAAAACTGAGATGTAAGATTATGCCTGCTCTTGGCTCTTTGGCTGCGCGGCGGGCGACAGCTTCTTGATGACCCTTGCGGGATTTCCCACGGCCACACTGTTGTCCGGGATGTCGCGGGTGACCACGCTTCCCGCTCCCACAACCACGTTGTTGCCAATCGTTACGCCCGCCAGCACGGTGACATTGCCGCCCAGCCAGACGCTGTTGCCTACATGGATGGGTTTGCAAAACTCCAGTCCTTCATTGCGTTGTGCTTCATCGAGCGGGTGGCAAGCGGTGTAGAACGAGCAGTTGGGGCCAATGAAGACGTAGTTGCCAAAGGTTACGGGTGCCTCATCGAGGATAACGAGGCGTGTGTTGGCAAAAAAATGGTCGCCTACGCTGATGTTGCGGCCGTAGTCGCAGAAGAACGGCGCGATGATGGTAAGCCCCTCGCCCGTTTTGCCCAGCAACTGGCGCAGCAATTCCTCGCGCTTTGCCCGCTGCGAGGGGTGCAGCTGGTTGATTTCGAAGCATTTCTCCTCGCATTGGTGCAGTTCATCGAGTAGTTCCTGCGTGTGGTTGGCTTGATAGAGCATTCCCCGCTCCATCTTCTCTCTTTCGGTCATGTTGCTTTTTTTGATGGCAAAGTTACGCAAAAGCCCCCTCTCTTGCAATTTTTTTGCCTACCTTTGCCGCATGGAATTTAGAACAATCGTCAGCGTGGAGTCGCCCGAATGGCGGGTGAAGCCTTTCGCGCGGGTGCTGCTGGTGGGGTCGTGCTTTGCCCAAAACATGGGCGGGCGGTTTTCTGATGCCCGTTTCCCCACAGTCGTAAATCCGTTTGGAGTGATGTATAACCCCGCGAGTGTGTTGCATACGGTGCGCGACTGGCAGGGCGAGGCCGATGTTGCGCTAATTACTTTGGGCACGAACCGCGTCTATGTGGAGCGCGCCACGGGCAGCATAGTGGACAATTGCCAGAAGCGGCCGCAGCAACTGTTTCGCGAGGAAGCGTTGAGCGTGGAGCAATGTGTGGATTATTTGGAAGAAGCACTTGAACTGCTGCAACGGCGTAATCCGCTTGTGCGCGTTGTTGTCACCGTCAGTCCCATCCGTTACCGTAAGTATGGCTATCATGGCAGTCAGCTTTCGAAGGCCACGCTCTTGCTTGCCGCCGACCAGTTGGCGCGCCGTCATGAGGAGGTGGTGAGCTATTTTCCGGCTTATGAGATACTGAATGACGAGCTGCGCGACTATCGTTTTTATGCCTCCGATATGCTTCATCCCAGCGAGCAAGCCGTGGACTACTTGTGGGAACGGTTTGTGGAAGCCTATTTCTCCGATGATGCGCGCCGCTGGTTGCGTGAGTGGTCGCCCGTGAGAGCCGCCCTCGGGCATCGTCCGCTTCATCCAGATACGCCCGAATGGCAAGCGTTCAAGGAGAAAACGCAAGCGCAGTATGAGGCTTTGCGGAGGAAATGGGGCTTGGCAGAGTAGGGAATAAAGACGAAAAAGCACTTTCCGCCTTCTTCGCAAATGCCGCATGAGAGCGGTCAATGGTGCGGAGAAGGCGGAAAGTGCTATGAAGGGCAAGCAAGCGTGCGTCAGCTTCGGCTCACTTGCAGTCCCTTGGTGCTGATGCTCATGCTCACAAAGCGCGCGTTGGCATTGAGCGGGTTGGCCAGCAGCGTCTGTTTGATGCGTGCGGCAGCCTCCGGATCTTTGGCAATCATATAGAGATAGCCTCCTCCTCCCGCGCCAGGCAGTTTGTAGCCGAGGCACAAGTCATCAATGAGTGATGTGATTTTTCTTACCGATTCGGGATTGGTTCCCGCATCGAGCAGTTGGTTTTGCTCCCAAGTGCGGCGTGTGAGCAGTCCCATTTCGTGGAAGTCGGCCCGCTGAATGGCATCGTGCATCCGCATGGCATGGCCTTTCATCTCGCGCAGCAAAGCCAGTTCGTTGTGCTCATTGAGGAACATTCGGCGCACAATCTCGGCCAGAATGTTCTTTGCCGTGCGTGTGATTCCCGTGTAGTAGAGCAGATGGCAGGTGCTGTAAGCAGCATCGCTGAAGATGGTGTCGGGCAGCCAGTGAGCCGATGGCGACTGTATGAATCCCTTGCCCGTTTGCAAGAGCTTCACGCCGGCGGTGATTCCGCCAAACTGATCCTGCCATCCTCCACCCGTTGTGAGCAGCTGTTCCAGTACAAGCGTGCGTATGCCAATTTCCGTTTTCTCCCAGTTCAGTCCGCAGAAGTCGCTCAGCGCGCCCAGCACGGTGGCGGCAAGGATGCTGCTTGTGCCCAGTCCTGACCCCGCAGGGACGGCCGAAAGCATGGTCAGCTCTATGCCGCAGCCAAACGCCCGCAGCTGTTCGGCCAGTGTGGCGTGGCGTTCGGCGCAGTAGCCAGGGGCGAATCCAGCCAGTGCCAGTGCCGCTTTGGGTATGGAGAAGGGGCTTCCCACGTGGTTGAAATCGGTCAGTTGCTCGTAGGTGTTCACCACTTCCGAAGAACCGAGGTCTATGCTTCGCAATATAATATGGAAGTCCTTGCACGGCTTCACGTAGGTTTGCAAGGGTGGTTGGCCGTTCAGTTCAATGGCCATATTGACCACTTTGCCGCCCTCCATGAGGCAGAATGGCGGCGTATCCGTCCATCCGCCAGCCAAATCAATGCGCACTGGCGAGCGTCCCCATACGATTTGATCGGCATGGACGGCCATGTGCGGATGCTGCCTGTGGGCTTTCGCCTCAGCCGTAAGGCCATCTTTGAGCAGGGAGAAAGCTTGGGCGGCTTCCGCTGTGCCCTCTTCACCCCGCAGACGGAGCACCTCTGAACGGAACATGGCATCGTGTATGCGCCGCATCAGCTCACTGTCGGCAGACAGCGGTTGGGGTAGGGCAATGCGGTTGTGGGCAAACTCGTGGGCGGCATCAAGCAAGTCAAGCTGATAGAACACGCTGTGGGCGTGGTTCTTGGCCAATAACGGCCAGTCGGCGGTGCGGAATTGCTGCCGCTGATGGGTGAGGCGGCGCAGGCAGGCTTGGTTGGAAATCTCCTCCGCGCTGAGCTTTTGTGCAGCCGCATAGCCTTGTGCTGCCTCTTCCGAGGCGTCTTGTCCCAGCATATAGCGCAGCATTTGTCCCATCTCTTCAATGGAATTGACCAGCGGGAATTGCTTCTTTTGCTGCTCTGCTCCTGCAAACTTGTCGTAGTAACGGTAGGGACGAACCACCCACTGGTGCTCCCCGATGGGCACTATATCAACACATTGCTCCTTGTCCAGGGCTATTTGCCAGTCGTTTTCCGGCACTCCTGTGATGATGTTCTCGCTTGCCAGCGACCAGTGCGCACCCACCCAGCTGTTCTCTATCCACAAGTTTTGGTTGTCAGACGTGATGCGCGTCTTGGTGATGGCGTTTTGTACGAACATTGCCGGGTGCGGTTTCAGCGAGTGGTGCATGATTTCCCGCTGATCATTGACAAGGTTTTGGATGGCCAGTGTCGATGAGAGCAGCTCGTGGGAAGTGCCAAAATGATAGAACTCACCGCCCGGTAGCGGGAGTATGGCAACGCTAAGACTGCTCAACTCTTCGTCCTTGACGCTCGGATTGGTGCCCAGCGCGCAGCCGAACTCGCCGTAAAGGTCGTATTCCGTTATCTCTCCATCGCGCTCGGAACGCTTCATCAGCAGACGGACGGCTTTGTCGGAGAGCAGCCAAACGCCGATGTCGGTCAGATAGAAGTGTGTTTCCGACAGCTTGCCGAGCGTCTCAACGGAGGGCTTTTGCAGCATACACTCCAGTCGGTCGGGGCTTTGATGAGAAGAAACAAATACTCCGTGGTCTTTGGCTATCTCCGGACCGAGCCACAATCCGTAGCATACCACGTCGGCCTCGGGGATGGGTTGCAGTGGCTCGGTGGCTCTGATGAATACATCGCCGCTTACTATCATCGTGTGAAGTGACCGCGGGGCATTGGCCATGATGCGCTCGTAGAGGGGCACTTGCAGGGAAAGCAAGTCTTGGGAGAGTCGCTGCCCGCGCTCCCAGCGGAACACGGGGATGGGCGTGAGCACTTTCCCAGATGGCGCATAAGCGGGCAATCGGCGGCTCTGACCGCCCGCATGGAGCAGCAGCCTTTGGTCGGAGGCAAGCCACTCTTCGAAAGATTGGCCACCGCCGTGTTGCTGATGGGCTGCCCGAAGCAGCCAGTCTGTGCCGCCGCCAGAGCCAAGCTTGTGGCCAACGGGGTCGCTGGTGCAGAACCATTCCTGCTTGTCAAGCCCCGTAATCTCGTGAAAGCAGTTCACGAGATTAGGGGGGAGTGACAATAATTTCTTCATGTTGAGTTGCCTTAGGGTTAATCTTCAGTCTTTGCCGGCTGCTTGTCGGCAGCTTGCTTGTTGCGTCTGACGATGAGGAAGATGGCCAAGCCGATGAGCAACACCATGATGGTGAAGGACACATAGGCGATGGTTTCCGTTGTGCGGACGCTCTTCGGATGGAAGTCGAGTACCACTTGGTGCTTGCCCGCCTTGATGTTGATGGCTCGCAGCAAGTAGTTGACGCGACCCATCGGCACTTCCTGCCCATCTACCGTGGCCGTCCAGCCGGGATAATACACCTCGGAGAAGACGAGGATGCCGCCTTTTTCGGAACTTACCTCATACTTCATGTTGTTCGGCTCGTATGCCGTCATCCGCACCGTGGCCGCCGTGTCGAGGGGTTGGGGCTTTCCGAGTTGTTGCTCGAAGCACTTGTCGGTCACAGCCTCATGGCTAACATCGATGTTGCGGATACCGTCCAGCTCCTCATTGGCGTTGCTCACATAGTTGATTTTGTCAACAAACCAGCCGTTGCCTTGGGCGTAGGGGTTGCGCAGGGGGATGGCCTGACCCGACTGCATGGGCAGGATGAAGTAGCGGGCGTTGAGCATATTGAGCACGGGGAACGTCTTCTTGCCGTCCACGGCTTCCATGTTGCCTCCCGCAGTGGCTATAGCCTGCATTCCGGCTTGCATTTCCTTGCCGATGTAAGTCTCTATCATTTCCTGATAGCGGCGAATCTTGGCCGGATGGTAGCCGCCGATGCTCTTGTGGAAGTAAGAGGTGTTGTTCTCATTGAATGTGTCTGACGCGAAGTTAAGTACGCGGTAGCTGAGGTCTTTGTCCTTCAAAATCTCTTGGTCGGCCATGGATGGCTGCATTGGACCTTCGCGCTCGCTTCTCGGCACAAACATTCCATCGTTGAGGTATCGCTTGTCCACCTGCCACAAGTCGATGAGGCAGAGTGCCGACAAGGCGACAATCATGTGCAGGGGCTGGATTTTCTTAATCTTGTAGAGCAGCAGGATGGCGAAGCCGATAAGGATAATGATGACCGAGCGCCAAGCATCGGCCGATACCAACGCCTCTCTCATGGTGGCGACACTCGACAGGATGATGCCCTGCACGTCGGGTGTCATGCCCTGAATGCTGGCCAGCATCTGTCTCTCATGGTCGCTTACGAAGGGTCCCATCATGCTCGGCGCAAGGGCTATAAGGATGGCTGTGCCTGCGGTAAGTGCGAGGCTGACGTATGCCCAGCGCATTTTCTTCCTCAGAAGGTCGGGCTCTTCCACGATTTTCTTCAAAGCCATGATGGCCAAAAGCGGGATGGTGAACTCGGCCACAACGAGTATGGAGGCCACGGTACGGAATTTGGCGTACATGGGAACATAGTCGATGAAGAAGTCGGTAAGCCCCATGAAGTTTCTGCCCCACGAGAGGAGAACCGACAGGATGGTAGCCGCGAGCAACGCCCACTTCACGGGTCCCTTGACGATGAACAGTCCGATGAAGAACAGGAAGAGCACGAACGCGCCCACATAGACTGGGCCTGACGTGCCGGGCTGCGTGCCGAAGTATTGCGGCAGCGCATCGTAGATTTGCGGCAGCATCTGTTCCACTTGGCTGTCGGCGTTCTTCATGGCCGTCTTGCTTTGCCTCAGCGGCACGCTTGCGCCACCCTTGGCGTTCGGCACGAGCAGCGTCATGGTCTCATCTATGCCGTAGCTCCACTGTGTGATGTAGTCGCGATCCAGTCCGGAGCTGGTTTGGTTGGCAGCGTCTTTCTTTATCAGCTCGCTTTTGCCGCGCATACTCTCCTTTTGGTACTCCCACGTGTGATAGAGATTGGAGATGTTGGTGCAGATGCCCAGTGTGGCGGCGATGGCACAGACGAGCGATGCCTTAAGCCAGCGGCCTGTCTGGCCTTCCCGGATGGCCTGCACGAGGAAGGCCACGACGAGGAAGAAGATGAGGAAGAGGAAGTAATAGGTCATCTGGGGGTGGTTGGCCTTCACCTCAAAGGCCGCAAACACCGCCGTAATGATGAGTCCCCACAGGTATTTGCCACGGTAGGCCATGACAATACCGCCAATCATGGGCGGCAGATAGGCCAGTGCCATCACCTTCCAGATGTGTCCGGCGGCGATGATGATGAGGAAATAGGACGAGAAAGCCCAGATGATGCTGCCCAGTGCGGCCAGCGACTGGCGGAAATCGAACGCCCGCAGCATGATGTAGAAGCCGAGAAGGTAGGCAAAGACGAACCATACGTTGTCGGGCAACCACAGGTGATAAGCGTTCATCGTGTGGGAAAGGACATCCGTGGAACTGTAGGATGGTGCCGTCTGATAGGTGGGCATTCCACTGAAAACGCTGTTCGACCAGCGTGTCCGCTCACCCGTTTTCTCATAATACATGGTCGACTCCTGTCCAAGACCTTTGCTGGCGGCCGAGTCGTGGCGAAAGAGCACTTTGTCTTGGGTTACGGGAGCGAAGAAATAGGCAAACCCGATGAGTGCGAAAAGGATAATGGCCAGCACATCGGGCAAACATTTCTTGAAGATATTCATTTGTTGGTTGGTTATTGATTTTTCGACGTAATGCGTGCAAAGTTAGTAAAATTCATTGAGTTAAGGGAATGGTACGCGTGATTTTTTGTACCTTTGCCCGTGAAAACAAAACAGGTAATATTTTTTGATGAAGAAGATAGGAGTCATCGTAGCGATGGATAAGGAGTACGAGCAGCTGGCCAAAGTGTTTGCAGGACGGCAGGACATCGTGCTTCAGAAGTGTGGCATTGGCAAGGTGAACGCAGCCATTGGCGCAACGGAGATGCTGCGCGACCATCGTCCCGACTTGATTGTGTCGAGCGGTTGTGCCGGTGGTGCGAGCACATCGTTGCAAGTGATGGATGTGGTGGCGGCCTCGGCGTGCGTCTATCACGATGTTTACTGTGGCGAAAATGCCAGCTATGGTCAGGTGCTTGGTATGCCGGCGCGTTTCGAAGCCCCGGAGAATCTCATAGCGAAAGCCCTCGAAATACCCCGCGTGAAGGCGGGACTGACGGTGAGCGGCGACTGGTTTGTGGACAGTAAGGAAAAGATGCGGGAGATTCTGAGCCACTTTCCCGATGCGATGGCCGTGGACATGGAGAGCTGCGCCATCGCCCAGGCGTGCCACCGCGCAGGTGTGCCGTTCATTTCGTTCCGTGTCATCAGCGATGTGCCGCTCAATGACACCAAGGCAAGTCAGTATTTCGATTTTTGGGAGCGCGTGGCCGAGGACAGTTTCGAGGTCACCCGCCATTTCATCGAGTCGCTTTGAGGCGGCCGGATTATCATACAGGAACTACAAAACGAAAGAAGAGAATATGGAAAAGATACCCAGTTTTACGATAGACCATAACCAGTTGCTGCGTGGCATCTACGTTTCGCGCAAAGATGAGGTGGGCGGCGACACTGTGACCACGTTCGACATCCGCATGAAAGAGCCCAATCGCGAGCCGGCCATGCACATTGGCGCGTTGCATACCATTGAGCACTTGGCGGCTACGTTCTTGCGCAATGATGCCGAATGGCGCGACCGGGTGGTCTATTGGGGGCCTATGGGATGCCTCACGGGTAACTATCTGCTGCTGAAAGGCGACTTGCAGAGCCGTGACATCGTAGACTTGATGAGGCGCACGTTCCGCTTTGTGGCTGAGTTTGAGGGTGAAGTGCCTGGCACTGCGCCCCGCGATTGCGGCAATTACTTGCTCCACGACCTGCCCATGGCAAAGTGGGAGGCGAGGAAATACCTCACCGAGGTGCTTGACAATATCAAGGAGGAGAACCTCGTCTATCCTGTTGCGTAAGGCTTGATGCGCTATTGGCGCATCCGATGGCGTTGGATTGAGTGGTGTGCTGGCTGTGTTTTTGCAGTTGCCAAACAATGTTTTTGTAGGCGTTGTCGGTTCGAAGGCGGTTTTGTCTTGCTGTGTTGAGGCTGAGAATATAGTAGCGAATGTCTTGAAAAATCATGGTTTGGCAGACGGTCGCTTACCCTTGCTGGTGTGTTACCTATGCTATTGGTAGGCGAAACCATAGGTTTGACGCCGCAAAAGCATACGTCTTGCGAGACAAAAGGTATGCTTTTGTGGAGGAATTTTTAGTTTAAAGGAAATAGTAAACGGGTTAAAAACACGAAGTTTTTAACCCGTTTGTTGTGCAATATTCAATCCTCTGATAGTCAGAGGGTTGTCGGCTGTTTTATGGCTTGTGCACTTCGGTTGGCATGGATTGCCCCGTGTGCGCGTCTTTCAGGCGTTGCTTAGAAGCGGTAGCCCACGGTGATGGTGGCCAGTCGGTTGCGTGTGTCGAGATTTTTCATCGACTTGGTGAGTGGAATATGGTAACGTGCGTCAAGCACAACACGCTCATATTCGTAGCTTATGCCCACGGGTATGGCCACGGTCATGCCCTTGGCCTCGTCCTTGATGTCGGTTTCGTATGTTTTCGGGGCTTCGTATGTGCGCACGTTGGTCTCTATGTCAATGGTGAACAGGTTTTCGTCCCATTCTCTTTTGGCATTGACGAGGAAGCCCAACTCCACTCCTGCCTTCACGGAAAGGCCTTCGATGAGGCGGTAGTGAGCCATCACGGGCACGGTTATGTAGTCGAAAGAGTTGTGCATATTGCTGATGGCATGGCCATTCCATGTGCTTTCTGCTTTTTTGGCCTTGTCGGTTGCCGATGGCTTGACCACTGCTTCGAAGTCCTTATATTTCGAACCGGCCTGCGTGTAGAAGGCTCCTAACGAGAAAGCCCACTTGGGTGTGGCCTGATAGGTTGCTTCTGCGCCTGCGGTGAGGCCAGCCTTGTAGTTTGCCTTGGGGTTGTATCCCGCGCTTTTGGACAGTGTGCCTTGGCCTAAGGTGTAGGCCATGAAGTCGGTTTGCTTGCCCAGCGACACGCCCACTTGCGGTGTGACGGAGAAAGTCTTGGGCTGTTGTTGTGCGAAAGTGCCTACGCTCATGAGCGTAGCGGCACAGATGGTCAGAATTTTCCTCATTGTTTTCTTCCTTTCTTCTTTGGTGTATGCTGGCGACAGGGCTTCGTGGGCGGTGTCGTCATGCTGGTTTTGCTGTCTGTTCTTCTTGATTTCGGATGGCAACGGATTGAGCGTCAGCGTGTGCGTTGTCTTCTCCGTGATTTGCTTCTTTTGATTTCGGATGGCAGTGTGGCGCGATGTACTCGGTGATGTTGCCCTTGACAACCTCCTCATCCCTTGCTTTCGGATGGTAGTGGGGCGCGATAGGCAGTGTGAGCCAAATCGTTTCCTGTTCGTTTCGTTTGGGGGTGTGGTGGCATTTGCAGCCCCCGTGCTCTCCGAATGTCAGAAAAAAAGCGGACTACCCTTGACGGGCTGTCCGCTTGTATGTTCATTTGTGCTGAGTGCCCGGTGCGTGTTCATCGCTCAACAAGCTGCGAGCATCGGCGCGCAAATGGTTACTTGTCTTTGTTCTCAGCATCCACGGCCTTGATTTTCTGCATCGTCTCCTCCATTTCGTCCTTCAGACGCTGCACTTTGCGCTTCATCTCCTCCACGAGGCTGTTGCCTTTTTTGCTGCTGGCGTTGAGGAAGCCAAGGTTGTTCTCGTAGGTGTTGATTTCATTCTTGAGTTGCTCGTAGCGGTGCATCAGTCTTCCGCGCTCCGTATCCAGCGCGCTGGCACCACGGTTGGCCACTTGGCGCAGGTTGTTGCGGAAGTTGTCCATGCGGCGGCGTGACGCGCTGACGTGCAACTCCTTGTAAATCTGGTCGAGCGTGCTGCGGAAATCGGAGTAGATTTGCTCCTTTTGCTTGAAAGGCACGTGTCCGATGGAGTTGAACTCTTCGGTGAGGCTCTGCACTTTCTGCTGCAGTCCGTCGCCTTTTTGCTCCAACAGTTCCTTGAGGCGGGCGATAACGTCGAGCTTCTTCTTCAAGTTCTCGTTCTCTTCCTTGTGCGTATCGTTGTGAGCGGCGTTGCGTGCGTTGAAGAAATGGTCGCAAGCCTCGCGGAATTCTTTCCAAAGCTGGTCGGAAATCTTGCGTGGCATCGGGCCGATGGCCTTCCATTCTTTCTGCAGATTGACCAGCTTGTCGGTCGTGGCTTTCCATTCGGTGCTGTTTTGCAGCTCCTTTGCCTTCTCAATAAGTGCCCGCTTCAGCTTCTCATTCTGCGAGAATGTGGCCTTGCGCTCCTTGTAATAGGCGTTTTTGCGCGTGAAGAAGTCATCGCAAGCGGCGCGGAAGCGGTCGAAAATCTTTTGGTTGACTTTCTGCGGGGCATATCCGAGCTTCTTCCAGTCCTGCTGTGCCGCCACAATCTCTTCGGAATGGCGCTCCCAATCGTTGGGCGATTTGTTCTCTTCCTTGGCTATGGCCTCCACTTTCTCGCAAAGTGCCGTCTTCTGAACCAAGTTTTCGTTCTCGCGGGCACGCAAGTCATCGTAGTGTTGCTGATGTCTCTTGTTGATGACTGTGCTTGCTGCCTTGAAGCGCGCCCACACTTTCTCGCGCAGTTCCTTCTCCACGGGGCCTGTCTCGCGATATTGCTGGTGCAAATCTTGCAGTTGGCGGAATGCGCTGATGACGTCTTTCTCTTCCGCAAGTTTCTCGGCGGCCTCGCAAAGTTCGGTCTTCTTCTCAAGGTTTTTCTTGAAATCGTACTCGCGGGCCTCACGGTTGAGGTTGATAAGGTCATAGAACTGCTCGACATAGAGCTGGTAGCTGCGCCACAACTCGTTGGCGTTCTCGGCGGGCACGGCCTTAATCTCTTTCCATTCCGCCTGCAGTGCCTTGAAGTTCTGGAAGTTTGCGTTGGCCTCTTCTGGCGTTGTCACCATCGCTTTTATCTTTTCGATGATGTCTTGCTTCTTCTTGAGGTTGTCTTGCTTCTGCTGCTCCTGCTCTTGGAACGCTTTTTGGCGGCGTTCTTTGACGATGGTCATCTCGGCTTTGAAGGCCTCTTCCACGTCATCGGGCAATATTTGGTATTTCTCGGGGTCGCCTCCGGCCTCGATGTATGCTTTCTGCTGCGCATCGCGGTCGGCGAAATGCAGCTTGTAGAAAGTTGTTTTCAAGTATTCTATCTCTGCCTTCTCCGGGTTTTCTTCATTGGCGACGATTTCTTTCAGGCGGTCTACAATCTCTTGCTTGCTCTTGTAGGTTCTTTTGGCGGAAGTATCGGCTTCGCTGTCTGCCGTTTCGGCGGCGTTGTCAGCGTTAGCTTCTTGCTCTTCCGCTGCGGATGCGCCCTGGGCGGTCACTTCTTCGGTGGCGGGAACGGCTTCTGTAGCTGCCTTCTCCGTGGTTTCGCCGGATTGGGTGGTCGCGTTGGTGGCTTTTTCCGCCTGCTTTACTTCATCTTCTGTTCCCTGCTGGAGGGCAATCTCTTGAGAGTCCATCATTTCACATTTAGTTTATGACATGGTTATCAGCGCGATAGCACAAGCCGTTCCTCCGTTGCTGGGGAGGTGGTTGATGGGCTGTGCACACATAATATTTTGCAAACTTAGGCAAATTTATCGAATCTTCCTAATTTTGGGGGAGATTTTTTGCTTTCCCTTGTCAAATTAGCCGCTTGTAGCGCAATATCCACCATGTTGCGCCGGATACGAGGACGGAGATGAGCAGGGCCAGCGGGAAGCCGAAGGGGTTGTCTTCCAGACCGTTGATGAGGTTCATTCCGAAGAGCGATGACACGAGCGTGGGCAACATCATGATGATGCTCACCGAGGTGAGGGTGCGCATGATGGTGTTCATGTTGTTGTTGATGATGCTTGAATAGGTGTCCATTGTCGATTCCAGGATGTCGGAATAGATGCTGGTTGTTTCCCGCGCCTGGCTCATCTCGATGTTTACGTCCTCGATGAGGTCGGCGTCAAGCTCATCGACTTGCAGCTTGAACTTCAGCTTGGCCAAGAGATTCTCGTTGCCGCGTATGGATGTGACGAAGTAGGTGAGCGAGTCTTGCAGTCTTGACAGGCCGATGAGGCTCTCGTTGTTCACCTCCTTGTCGAGGTTTTTCTTCGACTTTTCTATCAGCGCGCTGATTTGCTTGAGTCGCTTCAAGTACCAGACGGCTGATGAGAGGAACAGCCTGAAAATCATGTCGACATAGTCAGTGAAGCCTTCGCCGCGCTTTTGCTGGTAGCTGACGAAGTCTATCATCATGTTGGTTTCGAAGTTGCACACCGTGATGGTCACGTCGCGCTTGTGGATAATGCCCAGTGGCACTGTCGTGTAGGGTGTGCGGGACCTTATTTCCTTGACGTAGGGGATGCGCAGGATGATGAGCATCCAGCCATCGTCGTACTCATAGCGCGCGCGCTCATCGGTATCGGCGATGTCGGAGAGGAAATAGTCGGGTATCTGGAACCTTTCTTGCAGTTCCTGTTGGTCTTGCTCGGTCGGGCATGTCACCTGTATCCAGCAATTCGGCTGCCATTCTTTGATGGCATTTAAGTTTCCGTTGAAATTCCAGTATGTCTTCATTGTCGCTAATCTCCAATATTATATAAGGTGGGGATTAGCATCCTATGATGAAATCCTCACGCTCACATGTTGGGCTTATCCGCGTGATAGTCGTCCATTACTGTTGTTATTCGATTTTTTTTGTTGGGTGCAAAGGTAGCATAAAAAAGTGACAACACAAAAGAAAAAGTTGGGCTTTTTGATGCCCTTTCTTCAAGATTTTTTTGCCTTGGGGGCGGTGCGTGTGTCTGTTGCGGGCAGTCTCGTTTGTGTTGGCTGGGCTGCTGTGTTGCAAAACGTATGGTTTCGCCTTGCGAAAGGTATGGTTTTGGGTGGCAAAAGGTATGCTTTTGGCATGCGAAAGGTATGGTTTCGGAATCTTGATGGGTGTGGGAGGGAGGCAGGTACTGTGTCTTGGCGCGTGCAGTATCGCGTTTTTGCGCTGTAAGTACTTGTGGGTCTGTTGCTTGATTGCGTCTTTGGGCGGTTGGTGCGGGGGCTTGTCTGGGGCATGAGAAAAGGCTGGCGGATTCCCTTGATAGGGATTCTGCCAGCCTTGTGGTTTTGTGCCGTTATGGCTTTTCAGTATGTTTTATTTCTCGGGAATCTGCTCCAGTGTGGCCGTGAGCAGCTTCCAGAACGGCTCAACGG
Source organism: uncultured Prevotella sp. (assembly GCA_964487905.1). GTDB lineage: Bacteria > Bacteroidota > Bacteroidia > Bacteroidales > Bacteroidaceae > Prevotella. The sequence goes on from CAZASQ010000010.1 coordinate 41,719, forward strand.
TGGCAATCTCGGCTCGCTCGCTCGTTGTGTGCGGGGAGAGGAGCGTGGGGCCGAGGCTCACAACGTCCATGCCGGGATACTTGCTGAGGATGATGGAGCACTCCAGACCGGCGTGGTCGGCCTGCACGGTGGCTTCCTGGCCGCTCTGCTCCTTGTAGATTTTCTTCAGCAGGTTCAGAATCTCGCTGTCGGGGTTGGGATCCCAGCCGCCGTAGCTGCCGCTGAGCACGGTCTTCATCCCGGCCATGTTGAAGCAGCTCTCAATCATTGTGGCCACGTACTCCTTCATGTCCTCGCGGCTGGAGCGTGCCAGAATCTTGATGGCCACCTTTCCGCCCTCGATGTCGATGATGGCGAGGTTGGAGGAAGTCTCCACCACGTTGGGATAGGCGGGTATCATGCGGATTACGCCGTTGTGGCAGGCGTAGATGGCGTCGATGAGGTTGTCCTGAATCTCTGCGGGGAGCAGCTCTGCGGGCTTCTCCGTGTCTTCTACGAAGAACTCCACGTCCTTCTCAATGCCCTTGAACTCGTCCTCGATGAGGAGGCGGTGTTGCTCCACGAGCTGCTTCAGCGCGTCCACCTTGTCGGCGGGCAGTGCCAGTACCACCTCGGCCTTGAACGGAATGGCGTTGCGCATGTTGCCGCCGTGCCATACGGCGAGGCGTGCGCCCAGCTGCTGGATGGCCTTGCGCACGAGACGAACCATCTCTTTGTTGGCATTGGCGCGGCCGCAGTTGATTTCCAGTCCGGAGTGACCGCCGAAAAGTCCCTTCAAGGTCACCTTCACGGCAGTTTCCTGGTCGTTGGCCACGGGCTTGTACTCCAGTGTGGAGGTGATGTCGATGCCTCCGGCCGAGCCGATGACGAACTTGCCCCACAGCTCGGAGTCGAGGTTCATGAGGATGTCGCTGTTCAGCTCGCCGCCGGGCAGGTCGTTTGCGCCAAACATGCCGTTCTCCTCATCGCGGGTGATGAGACCCTCCACGGGGCCGTGCTTCAGATCCTTGCTCTCCATGACGGCCATGATGGCTGCCACGCCCAGTCCATCGTCGGCTCCGAGCGTGGTGCCCTTGGCGCGCACCCAGCCCTGCTCGTCGATGTAGGTCTCAATCGGGTCGGTCTCGAAGTTGTGTGTGCTGTCGGGAGACTTTTGCGGAACCATGTCCATGTGGGCTTGCAGCAGCACGCCCTTGCGGTTCTCGAATCCCGGGGTGGCGGGCTTGCGCATCACGATGTTGCCCGCAGGGTCTTGGAATGCCTCAACGCCCACCTTCTTGGCGAAGTCAAGAAGGAACTGCTGTATCTTCTCTGCGTGTCCGGAGGGACGCGGAATCTTGGTCAGCGCGTCGAAGTTGCGCCAAATGCATTCGGGATTTAGGTTTTTAATCTCATCCATTGTTGTATTATTTTTTTTGGTGACGCGGGGGAATTGCTTCTTCGCGTCTGGGTTAAAATTTGATTTCTTCTCGGTGTTCCGCCGTCTTTCGCCACTTGTGGCGGCGCGTTCAGCGGTCGGCTTGCGCGGTTATGGGCTGCGCGGCCACGCTCTGTTTCTTGACAAATCCCAGCGCAATCCATGCGTAGACACCCAGCGCGACAACCAGCAGCGTCTGCACTGTGTGTACGATCAGCACGAAATAGAGCGCGGGGGTATAGGCCACGCCGTAGAGAATGAGCATGGTCTTGACGGCAAAGTGCCACGGGCCGGCTCCGTTGGGCGTGGGCACGATAACGGCTATTGAGCCAACGACAAACGATACCAGCGCGCACGTCACTCCCAGTTGAGCCGTGGCGTCGAAACAGAAAAAGGTGAGGTAGAAATGGAGGAAGTAGCTCGCCCAAATGGCCAGACTGTAGAAGAGGAACAAGGGGATGTTGTGCACCTCTTTGAGCGAGGTGATGCCCGCCCATACGCCGTGCAGCGTCTTTCTGACCTTATTATATATGGAGAGTTTGCGTAGGAAGAAGCACAGGAGCAGCAGTGTGGCCACGCCACAGATGGCCGTTACCACCCAGCCTGTGGTGGAAAAGGTGGACAGGACATCGTCAATGCGGGTGCCCGTGCGGGAAAAGAAAGTGCCAAACACGCGCAATTGCAGCAGAAAGGCAAGCCCGGTGATGATGGCGATGATGACTGTGTCTACCGCCCGCTCAGTAACCACCGTGCCGATGGCCTTGGGAAAGGAAACGCCGTCCCACCTTTTGAGGATGCCGCAACGTGCGACCTCGCCCACGCGGGGCACCATCAGGCTCAAGGCGTAGGACAGATAGATGGACAGGACGCACACACGCTTGCGCGGATGCTCGCCTATGGGGGAGAGAACTTGCTCCCATCGCCAGCCGCGGAACGCTTGCGCCAGCACGCCGAAAGGCAGGGAGACCAGCATCCAAGTCCAGTTCATCTCGTGCAACACCACCTGCCGGATGCTCCCGAAGTCGAAACCGCGATACATCCAATAAAGAATGGCACCACCCAGCAATAGGGGCAGAGCCACCTTGAAGGTACTGTTGATTAGTCTTTTCCAGTCCATTTCGGAAAGCAAAGATACTTGTTTTCTTTTAAATGCAGAATATTTTTCCTAACTTTGTGGCCAAATAAAGAAAAATTAAGGAAAAGATGAAGCTCGTTAAGCCCAAGAAGAACCTTGGCCAACACTTTCTGACTGATTTGAACATAGCCCGGCGCATTGCCGACACGGTGGATGCGTGCCCGGATATTCCTGTTTTGGAGATCGGACCCGGCATGGGCGTGCTCACGCAGTATCTTGTGGAGAAGCCAAGGAGCGTGAAAGCAGTGGAGATAGACAAGGAGAGTGTGGCCTATCTGTCTGAGCACTTCCCCCAGTTGCGCGACAACATCATCGGAGACGACTTCCTGCGCATGGACTTGACCACCATTTTCGATGGCCATCCCTTTGTGCTGACGGGCAATTATCCCTATGACATCTCCTCGCAGATATTCTTCAAGATGCTCGACAACAAGGAACTGATACCTTGCTGCACGGGAATGATACAGCGCGAGGTGGCCTTGCGCATGGCCGCATCGCCCGGTTCGAAAGCCTATGGCATCCTTTCGGTGCTCATTCAGGCGTGGTATCACGTGGAATACCTCTTCACTGTCGATGAGGGAGTGTTCAATCCGCCGCCCAAGGTGAAGAGTGCCGTTATCCGAATGACGCGCAACGATGTGCAGCAGCTGGGCTGCGATGAGCGATTGTTCAAGCGGCTGGTCAAGGCGGTGTTCAATCAGCGGCGCAAGATGCTCCGTGTGAGCCTCCGCCAGCTGTTTTCCGGCGGCAAGCCGGAGGAGGGATTCTTCCAGCGCGACATCATGACGAAGCGTCCCGAACAGCTCTCCATCGCGCAGTTTGTCAGCCTGACCAATGAGGTGGACGAAGAGTTGCAGAAGATAAAAAATGCAACGGCGGGCGAATAAAAAGTGCCCGTTCTGTTGCACGGCTCTAAATTATTCGCTATTTTTGCCGAAAAATAACAACGAAGGTAAGATATAATCAATGTTAGACGTAAAATTGACCCTTAAGGATGCCGATGAGCGTATGGAGTCGGCAGTCCTCTATCTGGAAGAAGAGCTGGCCCGCATCCGTGCGGGACGTGCCAATGTGGCCATCCTTGATGCCGTGAGAGTGGATTCCTACGGTTCCAAGGTGCCTTTGAACCAAGTGGCCACGGTGTCGGTGGCCGATCCGCGCACCATCACCATACGCCCGTGGGACCGCAAGGCCATCCGCGACATTGAGAAAGCCATCATGGACAGCGATGTAGGCATCACTCCGGAGAACAACGGCGAAGTGGTGCGCCTCAATTTGCCGCAGCCCACCGAGGAGCGCCGCAAGGACTTGGTGAAGCAATGCAACAAAATTGGCGAGAAAACGAAGGTGGAGATTCGCAACGTGCGCTCAGACATCAAGGAGAAGCTGAAGAAAGCCATCAAGGACGGACTTTCGGAGGACAACGAGAAGGATGCCGAGCAAGACTTGCAGAAGCTCCATGACAAATTCATCAAGCAGGCCGACGACCTCCTGGCTGCCAAGCAGAAGGAGATAATGACCGTGTAGGCGGTCGGCAATAGCAGCTTTGGGCGGCTGGGCAGGCGTATGTCGTGCCCCGCCGCCCAAAGTTTTTGTTTCAGAAAGCATTAATCCAAGAAGCATGGTAGGTTTAGTCATCAAGAATACGGGCAGCTGGTACACCGTCAAGGTGGACGATGGGCGCACCGTGGAGTGTAAGGTGAAGGGCAATTTCCGTCTGAAAGGCATCCGCAGCACCAATCCCGTGGCCGTGGGCGACCGTGTGGAGATACGCCTCAACCAAGAGGGAACGGCCTTTATCACCGATATTTGCGACCGCAAGAACTATATTATCCGCAAAGCATCGAACTTGAGCAAGCAGAGCCATATCCTTGCGGCCAACGTGGATCAGGCTTTGCTCGTGGCAACGGTCAACTATCCCGAGACGAGTACCACGTTCATAGACCGCTTCATGGCTGGCGCCGAGGCTTATAGGGTGCCCGTGGTGCTGGTGCTCAACAAGGGCGACCTGCTCTCTCCCGATGAGTTGCGCTATCAGCACGGCCTGCGCTTCTTGTATGAGAACATCGGCTACACGGTGCTGGAGCTGTCGGCCACCCGCGCGGACGACGTGCGGCAGCTGATGCCTTTGCTTTCGGGCAAGACTACGCTGCTGAGCGGCAACAGCGGAGTGGGCAAGTCGACACTCATCAACGCCATCCTGCCCGGCGCGCACTTGCGCACGGCCGAGATTTCGGATGTTCACAAGACGGGAATGCACACTACTACGTTCAGCGAGATGCTGGAATTGCCGTGTGGCGGCTACCTTATCGACACGCCGGGCATCAAGGGCTTTGGCACGTTCGACATAGAAAAGGAGGAACTGACGAGCTATTTCCGCGAGATATTCCACTTCTCCAAGGAGTGCCGGTTCAGCAATTGCACGCATACCCACGAGCCGGGATGCGCCGTGCGTGAGGCGGTGGAGGGTCATTACATAGCCGAAAGCCGCTATGTCTCCTATCTTTCCATGCTCGAAGATCAGGAAGAGGGCAAGTACAGGGCGGCTTATTGAGCCGCTTCTTCTTCCCCTTGCCGTGTGGCTTGGTCTTTTTCTCGGCTTGTCGGTTTCCATTTCGGCTGGTCAAGCCTCCGTTTCCGGCCTTCGCTTTTATTTTTTAGAAGGCCTTCTTTCCCTTTTTTAAGTAGTAATAAAGTCTTTTTCTGAATGGCTATCTGTCCTGCAAAGCGTTCCTGTGGCATACTTGCGCGGTGGCGGCAATTCGTTGTTGGGCGGGAAGGCTGTGTACCTTGCAAGCGGAAAATAGACGTTTGGGAAGGCGAAAAGTGTGTTGTGGCGTGCACGATGAGTGATGCCGCGCGGCGAAACCATACGTTTTGCGGCGTAAAAGGTAACGTTTTGCGGGGCAAAAGGTATGGTTTTGCAATGTGTTTGAGCTGGTTTTACAATATGTTGAGGCTCATATAATTGCAAGTTTTGTTTGCGAATAAAAATGATGGGGGAGGTTTGGGGCGTCGTGCTTTGAATGCAAAGCATCATCAGGCGGGATTTTTTCCAGCCTTAACGATAGTCAGCTCCGTGCTGTCAGGGCTTGTGTGCGGGCGCAAGGAGCAGTGGCGGCATTGGCAGATGTCCTGTGTCGCCCTCCCATAGTGCCTCGTTTTGCGTCAGCGTCGCTTGCCGAAGAATCCCGTGGAACCCTTTTTGCCAAACTTGCGGTAGAGCTTCCAGCCCAGTATCAAGCCGTCAAGGATGCCGGCTCCCGTGTTGATCATGCCCGTGAAGCGTTGTGATGGGGTGGCGGCGGGTTTGGGCGCGTGGAACAGTGTGTTCCATAGCGTCTTTATTCTCTTGTCGTCTTGGGCGATGTCGCTCGTAAGTTGCGCCTTGCGCTGGCGCAGGTCGTCGAGCGTGCGATAGGGCGATGCCTGCGTTGGAGTGATGGGGTTCATGCTATTTCGACAATAATATGCTGGCAAGGAAGTGTACGAGTGGTCGCTCGATGAGCTTCTTGCGCATCATGAAGATGATGAGGAGCACGCACACGTAGAAAGTGCCGACGATGGCGAAAGCCCCCACCATGCTTCCCGTGATGGCGGCCAGCGCGTAGGCGGCCGCGAAGGAGAAGTAGATGACGGCGATGACGATGAGAATGGTGAACACTGCCACCATGGCCATCATGGTCAGCACTCGCACAACCTTGTCGATTACATCGAGCTTCGCGTACTCCGAGCGAAGCCCGATGTAATGCTTGAGCACCTCGATGAGCTGTGCTATGGTCTCAATGTTTTGATCGGTTGAGAACACGCTTTTGGTTTCTGTGCCGCAAAGGGTGTCGGTCTCAAACCCGCTGTGGGGCTTAGACCGTCTCCGTGGCGGCGTCCTTGATGTCGTCTACAAACTCCTCTGCCTCTTTGCGCGACAGCTTGATGTCGTGCTTCTTGCAGAAATCATCCACGGCGTCGGAAATCTTCGTGCGCGTGTCGGCGCCCTTCTCCGGGGCGAGCAGCAGACCCAGTGCGGCGCCGGCGATGGCTCCGCCGAGGAATGCGCCAATGTAACCTAATGTTTTCATCTTCTTATTTGCTTGATTAATAATGGTAAATACTCTCTTCCCCTGTCGCTCTCCCTCCTTTCTTGTGGGAATGGACAATGGAATTCAATCGCAAATGTAGTCATTTATTCCCAAATGGGCATCGTTGAAGGGCATATTTTGTGTTAAAAAACTTGTAAATGGATGATTTAACAAACTTTATGCGCGAAAAACTTCACTATTCGGCTGATATTTAGTAACTTCGCGGGATAATTCCGAAAACGTATTGTATAACATTAAAAAGATAAAAGCAGAAAGATGATGAAGAAATTTGTGGTTTTGAGTTCGGTGGTTTGTGCCGGGCTGGTGCTTGCCAGCTGCGGATCGAGCAAGGAAAGCGCGTACAGAAAGCTCTATGAGAAGGCGCGCGCACAGGATGCTACCGAGCAGGCCGCACAGCAAACCGAGACCGAGGTGCCCGTGGTGACCCCCGTTGAGCAGCAGCCGACCGTGACGACTCCCGTTACGGACAACTACGACAATGAGCCGGTGCGCCGCGAGGACTTGAGCGTGGTCAGCGGTGATGGTCTGAGCAGCTTCAGCGTAGTGGTAGGCTCGTTCTCCGTGCGTGCCAACGCCGAGGGATTGCAGCAGCGGCTGAAGAATGCCGGCTACAACGCACAGCTGGCCTACAACTCGGCACGCAACATGTACCGTGTGGTGGCATCTTCCTTCAGCGACAAGGCTTCGGCAGTGCAGAGCCGCAACCAGCTCCGCTCGCAATATCCCGATGCTTGGCTGCTGGCCAAATAGGATGGGTCGCATTCTTTCCATCGACTATGGAAGTAAGCGCACGGGGTTGGCGGTGACCGACCCCCTGCGCATCATTGCCAACGGTCTGGCCACGGTGGCCACGCATGAGCTGTTCGACTTTCTCAGGCAGTATATGCAGCGGGAGAAAGTCGACAGGATGGTTATTGGCCGCCCCGTGCAGCCCGATGGCCGTCCGAGCGAGAACTTGCGGCGCGTGGAGGAGTTTGTGAACCGTTGGCGCAAGGCCGTGCCCGATGTGCCCATTGAGTATTACGATGAGCGGTTCACGTCGGTTATCGCCCATAGGGCCATCATTGATGGCGGCGTGGGCAAGAAAGCCAGAAGAGAAAACAAAGGACTTGTCGACCAAGTGTCGGCAACGATTATCCTACAAGACTATATGAGGACGCTCGGGCTGTGATGTCGCGGGCGTTCTTCTCATAAAAAGCAGTTTATACAGACAGTGATATTACCAATTTATGTTTATGGGCAGCCTGTGTTGCGGAAGGTGGCACAGGATATCCCCGCCGATTATCCCAATCTGAAGGAGCTGATTCAGAATATGTTTGAGACCAACACGGCCAGTGATGGCGTGGGGTTGGCCGCTCCGCAGATAGGAAAGTCCATCCGTGTGGTGATTATCGACCTTGACGTGCTTAAGGAAGATTTCCCCGAGTATGCGGGATTTCGTCATGCGTTCATCAACGCTCACATCGTGGAGTATGATGAGGAGTCGAAGAAGGAGACCATGGAGGAGGGCTGTCTCTCCATTCCCGGTATCCATGAGCGGGTCACGCGCCCCACGCGCATCCATGTGCGCTACCTTGACGAGGAGTTGCAGGAGCATGATGAGTGGGTGGAAGGCTATCTGGCGCGAGTGATGCAGCACGAGTTTGACCATTTGGAGGGCAAGATGTTCATCGATCGCGTGTCGCCGTTGCGCAAGAACTTGATCATGAACAAGCTCCGCGCTATGGCGAAGGGCAAGTACAGTTGCCGTTACCGTACCAAACCCGCCCGTTGATGGGCTGATGCGTATGCGCCGTTGGCTGTTCCTCGCTTTTCTTCTTGTCGCGGCACTTCCGCTCGCGGCTCAGTACAACGTCAAGAAAATGATGGAGGAGGGGCGGCGGCAGCTTGACTTGGGCTATTATGTCGTGGCGATGCAGATGTTTGAGCGCATCGCCGCGGTAAAGCCTAACCTCTATGAGGCTTGGTATTTGTCCGCGCTTTGCAAGTATCGCCTTGACGATTTCAAGGGAGCGGCCGATGATGGAAGCCGCGCGCTCGCCTTGCAGCCCTATGTGGTAGACATCTTCGATCTCCACGGCATGGCCTCCATGCGTTTGGAGCGATACGACAGTGCGGCAATTGATTATACGCGTGCATTGGAACTGGACGCGGGAAACCGCGATTATTGGTACAATCGCGCTTATGCCATTTATATGGGTGGAGACAGTGCCACGGCGCGCACGCAGTTGGAGTTCATCACCCGTAGGTGGCCGCGTTTCGCTCAGGCTGCCGACCTGCTCCGCGCTGTAGTGGCTGGTGTGCGGCCTGCGCCGTCCAGAACGCCCGCGCTCCCGCTGGGTAGCCGCTGGACGGCTGCTTTTCCCAGACTTTCAGACAAGGACAATCGGTCTGCAACGGAGTGGAAGCCGTTTGTGGGGAAGCCTTGATGACGGTTTGCAACTACGGATAGCACTCATTGCTTCTTCTTTCGGGGCTGTGGGGGAGTCTTGAAAGCAGTTTGCGGCTGCAGTTTGTCTTGTTTGGGCTTCGCCTTTCGGGTTTGTGGGAAAGTCTTGATGGCGGTTTGCTTGCAGGGCTTTGTGAGCTGCATTGGCTAATTGTTCTTTGCTGAGAAGCCTTGGTGGGTATTCGCTCTCATGCGGCTGATGGTCGTGCAAGGAAGCCGCGCCTTGCAAAAGTAGCAACAGCGTTTCCTTTATTTATGGAAGTCATGGCTCTTTTTGTGGTCGCCATGCCCCTTTTTGTATCATGTCATGGTTCTTTGTCAATAAAAAGCTGTAACTTTGCAGTGATATTGATTTATAGAAACTAATTTGTATTATGGTTAAAATCACATTCCCCGATGGCTCTGTTCGCTCGTATGAGCAGGGCGTAACGGGTTTTCAAATTGCAGAGAGCATCTCGCCTGCTCTCGCCCGTGACGTTGTATCTTGCGGGATCAACGGCGAGATTACCGAACTCAACCGTCCCATCAATGAGGATGCCACCATCGCGCTTTACAAGTTTTCCGATGATGAGGGCAAGCACACCTTCTGGCACACGTCTGCCCACTTGCTGGCCGAGGCTTTGCAGGAGTTGTATCCCGGCATTCAGTTCGGATTCGGCCCCGCAGTGGAGAATGGGTTCTTCTATGATGTGATGCCCGCCGAAGGACAGACCATCTCGGAGAATGATTTCCCCAAGATTGAGGCTAAGATGCGCGAACTGGCCAAGGCCAACGAGCCTGTTGTGCGCCGCGAGGTGTCGAAGGCCGATGCCATCAGCGAGTTCAATGCAGCCGGACAAGAATACAAGGTGGAGCATATTGAGCAAGATCTTGAGGACGGAACTATCACCACATACACCCAAGGCAAGTTCACTGACCTTTGCCGTGGCCCCCACTTGGTTTCCACGGGTGCCATCAAGGCCATTAAGATAACCAGTGTTGCCGGCGCATTCTGGCGCGGCGATGCCACGCGTGAGCAGATGACGCGCATCTATGGTATCACTTTCCCAAAGAAGAAGATGCTCGATGAGTATCTCGTCATGCTGGAGGAGGCCAAGAAGCGCGACCATCGCAAGATAGGAAAGGAGATGGAACTCTTCATGTTCTCTGAGCGCGTGGGCAAGGGACTCCCCATTTGGCTGGCCAAGGGAACGCAGCTTCGCCTTCGTTTGCAGGAGTTGTTGCGCCGCATCCACAAGCCTTACGACTATCAGGAAATCATCACTCCGGGCATAGGCTCGAAGCAACTCTACGTCACTTCCGGGCATTATGCCCACTACGGCAAGGACGCTTTCCAGCCAATCCATACGCCGGAAGAGGGTGAGGAGTATATGCTCAAGCCGATGAACTGCCCCCATCACTGCGAGGTTTATTCCCGCAAGCCCCGCTCTTACAAAGACCTGCCGCTCCGCATAGCCGAGTTTGGTACGGTGTCGCGCTATGAGAAGAGTGGCGAGTTGCACGGACTGACCCGTGTTCGCACGTTTACGCAGGATGATGCCCACATCTTTGTGCGTCCCGATCAGGTGAAGGCAGAGTTCGAGAATGTTATCGACATTATCCAGAAGGTGTTCACCATCTTCAAGTTTGAGGACTTCGAGGCACAGATTTCGTTGCGCGATCCGAAGGATAAGGAGAAATATATCGGTCAGGACGAGATTTGGGAGGAGAGCGAGAATGCCATTCGTGAGGCTTGCCGTGAGAAAGGTCTCAATGCCCGCGAGGAGATTGGTGAGGCCGCTTTCTATGGTCCGAAGCTCGACTTCATGGTTAAGGACGCCATCGGACGTAAGTGGCAGCTGGGAACAATTCAGGTAGACTACAACCTTCCGCAACGTTTCCACTTGGAATATACCGCCGAGGACAACTCCAAGAAGATACCGGTGATGATCCACCGTGCACCGTTCGGCTCGTTGGAGCGTTTCACGGCCGTGCTCATAGAGCACACTGCCGGTCACTTCCCCTTGTGGCTCACGCCCGACCAAGTGGCTATCCTGCCCATTTCGGAGAAGTATAACGACTATGCAGAGAAGCTCCGCAAGTACTTCGACAGCAAGAACGTGCGCGCTTACATCGATGACCGCAACGAGAAGATTGGTCGCAAGATTCGCGACAACGAGCTGAAGCGCGTTCCTTATATGCTGGTTGTGGGCGAGAAGGAGTCAAACGATGGTCTCGTCTCCATGCGCAAGCAGGGCGGCGGCGAGCAAGCCACCATGTCGATGGAGGAATTTGCCCAGCGCGTTAATGACGAAGTGGCCGATCAGCTGAAAGTGCTTGAGTCATAATAGCAAGCAATTCTCATAAGAATATTACGCGTTAAGGGTTGGGGATTGGCCGATGTCGCTGCGGCAGGACGCATTCCTGTCTGGTGCGGCGGGCGCAATTGAATCCCCGATCCTTAACTTTTATGCATTTTTCCCACAACTTCCAACTTTCATGAAAGCCGTTCTTATACTCGTAGGCAAGACCCGCGACAAGCTCTATGCCCATGCCATCGACGACTACAAGGCACGTATAGGCCACTATATGCCCTTTGAAATCATCACCATTCCGGAACTTCGCTCATCGGCCTCACTGTCGGAGGCACAGCAGAAGACCAAGGAGGGCGAGCTGATATTGGAGAAACTGCAGCCTTCCGACACGCTTGTGCTTCTTGATGAGCATGGACGTGAGCCGCGTTCGGTGGAATTGGCGGCATGGCTGGAGAGGAAACGCTCCACGGCACGCCGTTTGGTCTTTGCCATTGGTGGCCCTTACGGTTTCTCCCCAGCGGTTTATGAGCGAGCCAATGAACAGCTCTCACTCTCCCGGCTCACCTTCTCGCATCAGATGGTGCGCCTTGTTTTCGTGGAGCAGCTCTATCGCGCCTGTACTATTATTAAGGGCGAGAAGTACCATCATGAGTAGTTGATGAGGCTTCGCCGCCATCCTTGCCCAGCCCTTTGGCACATTCCATGATGATTTTTGCCGACTGCTCCATGCCCAGTGTGCTGGTGTTGATGATGAGGTCGTAGTTGTGGGCATCCGTCCAGCGTTGTCCCGTATATTGGTAGTAGTGGTTGCTTCGCCCGCTGTTCACCTGCTCTATGCGTTTGGCGGCTGCTTGGGCATAGATTCCCTCCTCCTGCATCACTCTTCCCACGGCATCTTTCCGGCTTGAAGTGACGAAAACGCGGAGCACGCGTCTCTCTTCCCGCAGCACCCAGTTGGCGCAACGCCCAATAATCACGCATGATTTTTTGGCTGCAAGGTTGCGTATGATGCGGCTTTCGCTCACGAATATGGCATCATCGTGCGATGGATTCATTGACATGGGGATGCTCTTGTCCGTGAAAATCAGTTCCCACAGTTTGGCATTCGATATGTTTTGCTCGTTCTTCCGCACGAAGTCGGCCGTGTAGCCCAGTTTCTCGGCTGCATCATCGATGATGCGGTGGTCGTAGAAGCTCATGCCCAGCTGTTGGGCAAGCTTCTCGCCCAGTTCATGACCGCCACTGCCATATTCGCGGGCAATGGTAATCACCACCGGTGCATTGTTTCCTGTCTGATTTTCTGTTCTTGCTTCCGTTGCGGCGCGTTCTCTCTCGGCCTTGGGAATGAACACTTTGTCGAGCCAAGCGATGTGTGGGGCAAACTTTCTGACCATGAAGCCCACGTAGAACATACTGACGAGTGTTCCCATGCCCACCATTTTCCACTCCCAATGGCCGAAATTAGTGAGCATCAGCACAACGGCGATGCTCACCAGTCCTGTGTCGGAGCACATTTTTACTTTTCCGAAATCTTTCTTTGTCACCTTCGAGATGGCCAGCGGAAGCCCTTCGCCAGCCAGCATCAGCGAGTCGCAGCGCACCTCGCAGGCAATGCCGAAGGCCAGCAGCGCGCCACCAGCGAGCAGCTCAACGAATTGTAGCGGATAGCCAACGGCGGGGCTGAGCGAGGCGGGTACTTGCAAATAGCTCGTGAGCCACATGGTCAGGTCGGTGTAGAATCCGAAGAGGAAGGAAACGAGTATTTGCGTAAGCTGGCGCAGCTCGTAGTTGCGCCGCAGCAGAACTATTTGCGTCAAGATGAATACCACGTGCATGCAGATGACGATTTGTCCCATCGACATGGGTATGCCGGGGATGAGCGAGAGCACGTAGGGCGGGGCGGAGATGGGGGATGAGCCGAGGTTGGCGCGGATGGACAGTGATGTGCCGAAGGCTATGACAAACAGGATGAAGGCAAAACTGACGTAGCGTCTTATCCATTCCTGCTTGCTTCTTTTTGTTTTTTCCATGTTGGGTTGTTGCTTGAAAGTCAGAGAGACGGGGCGTTTTCCGTGTCTGTCAGTCCCTTGATGCTCAGCAGATCGGCGAAATGGTCGAGCACATGGTCTGCCCCGGCCTCTTGCAGGGCCTCCCGTGTGCTGTTGCCGTAGCTCACGCCGCAAGTCTTCACGCCCGCATTGCGCCCCATGAGGATGTCGTAGGGCGCATCGCCCACCACGATGGCCTCGCTGGGCAGCATGTTCAGGCAGTGCAGGATGCGCTCCACAGGCTCGGGATGAGGCTTGGCCAGCGTCACGTTGTCGCCCCCCACCACACAGGCAAAGAGTTCTGAGATGCCCAAGTCGGCCACAAGTTCAGTCAGCGAGGCGTGCTGGCGGCTGCTGGCTATGGCCATGGTCTTCCCGGCGGCATGGATGGCGTGCAGCGTCTCCATTACGCCATCGAAGGCTTGCAGCTTATAGGTGGCTTTGTTGCGCTGGAAGATGTCGCGATAGGCTTCGGCACACCGCTGGCTCTCGGCCTTGCTCAGCCCCGCCGCCACTTCGAAGCACTGTGCCAGCGGCAAGCCAATGGTGCTCACGCAAGTCTGGGTGTCGGGACGGCTTATGCCCAGCTGGTCGAAGGTGTCCATCATGGTTTGCAGGATGAGGCTGCGCGTGTCGCCCAGTGTGCCGTCGAAGTCGAAGATGAAGAGGTTGGTGCGTTGCACTGCGGGGAGCAGGAGGGTGGCATATTCCTTTTCGAAGTTGGGCGTGAAGATGCCTTTGCCCAAGCTGTCGGCTATCTCCTTCGCCTCCCAGAAGCGGCCACCGCTCAGTTCGTTGTCGTTGGGCTGTATGTCCTGATTGTGGATGCAGCGGAAAGCGTAGACCAGCTCGCGCTCCTTGGCGCTCTCAAACACGTAGTGTCCCAGCTGCTTGGCCTCGAAGCCGCTTATGCCCAGCTCTTCCTTGGCCTCGCGGCACAGAGCCTGCTGCACGCTCTCGCCCAAGTCGATGTGGCCGCCTACGGCCGTGTCCCACTTGTCGGGCTGAATGTCTTTCCATGCGGGGCGATGCTGCAGGTAGAGTCTGCCTTTGCTGTCGAACACGTGCAGATGGACCACGGGATGCAGCGTCTTGCTGCCATCGTGGGCATGGACGCGTGTGATGGCGTCTATCACGTTGCCTGCGGTGTCCACCACGGGCAGAAGTTCTTCGAGATTATCTTTCATGCTGTGCTCGTTAGAATCTAAATCTTTGGCAAAATTACAAAATTTAATCGGTAAAAGAGAATGCTCCCGCGTGAGTTTGCTTTTGGTTGTTTTCTGTTCCTGTTGTTTTCTTTTGCGTTTTGCCGCGCTTGTGGTTTGCGTCTTGGGTTGTTGGCCTTCCTGCTTGTAGGGGTAGGGGAGGGGCGTGCGGTTATTATGTTTTCTTTCCGGATAGGCTCTCTTTCTGTTTAGAAGGTGGAAAAGGAGAAAATGTGGTGTGTAAGCCTTTGTTTTTCAAAAGGTTATGCTTTACGATTATTTTTAAATTAAAAATCGGGAATTTTTAATTTATTTTTCTCTGGTTTTTAATTTATTTTTCTGCGTTTTTAAATTAAAAATAATCCTCAAACGGAAAACGTTGCCGTGCTATGCGTTTTGGGCGAGTTTGTGGTGTGTGGGCAATGGGCAAAAAAAGTCCCTGCCTTGATGCCATTGTGCTGGCATCGGGGCAGGGACTGATGTAGTTATGGTACGGGCTTTTTGGGGAAAAGCCCATATGCGGTTTCGCTAAGCGGTGGCCTGTGCGTCAACAAGGCCACTCAGAGAACTACTTGATGTTAGGCTCTTCCAGACCGTAGTGACCCTTCTTGTCGATGGCCTTGAGGTAGAGACCGAGCAGGAACGCGGCCACGCCGAGGCTTGCAAAGACGCACATCGGGGCGGTGTAGTTGTACTGCAATGGGTCGGTTACGCCGGGATTGCTCTTGGCGAGCACGCTGCCGATGATCATTGGGAAAGCGTAGAGGCCGATGTTCTGAATCCAGAAGATGAGCGCGTAGGCACTGCCGAGGAGTTTCGGCTCGATGAGCTTGGGCACGCTGGGCCACAAGGCTGCGGGAACGAGCGAGAAGGAGATGCCCAGCACCACGATGGCCGTCATGGTGATGACAACGCTTTGTGTGGCAGGCACGATGAATGCGAACGTAAGGTGGCATACAATCATGAGAATGGCACCGAGCATGAGCATCGTGGCACCCTTGCCCTTACGGTCAAGGAAGTTGCCAAGAAGCGGCGTCACGGCAGCAGCGCCCAGCGGGAACACTGAGAACACGTAACCGGCTTGTTCGGCGGTGAAGTTGAGGTTGCACTGGAGCATGTTGATGGCATACTTCTGGAAGGGGAAGATGGCACTATAATAGAGCACGCAGAGCAGGGCTACCACCCAGAACATCTTGGAAGAGAGAATCTTGCCAATGTCGCTCACCTTGAACGGCTCGTCTTTCTCCTCCACAGCTCCCTGCGCATCGAGTTTCTTGTCCATGAAACCGTAGCAGATGAAGCTGATCAGCGCGATGCAGAGCAGCAGAATGGCCACGGCCACGGGGCGGCTCACGCTGATGGGTGCCATGTTGGCGAAGAACGGAGAGCCAATCATCACCACGGCCACGCCGATACGTGCGATGGCCATCTCCACGCCCATGGCCAAAGCCATCTCGTGTCCGGTGAACCACTTCACGATACCGCGGCTCACGGTGATACCGGCCATCTCGGTGCCGCAACCGAAAATCATGAAGCCGCAGGCAGCCATCTTGGCCGAGGCGGGCATTCCCTCATACCACGGGGTGACGTTCCACCACGTTTGCGGGAGGTTGAGGTTGTTGGTGAACCACTCGCAGAGTGCGCTCGTGGCGAAGCTGTCGGTAACGGCATACCAGTTGATGATGCCGCCAATGAGCATCACGACACCAGAGAGGATGGCCGTGAAGCGCACGCCCATCTTGTCGAGGATGATACCTGCGAAGATGAGGAAGAACACAAACACGTTGAGGAAAGTCTCCGAGCCGGCGTAGTGGCCGAAGGCTTCGGGCGACCAGCCGCGAGTGTCTTGCAGCAGGGATTGCAACGGGGAGAGGATGTCCATGAAGATGTAGGAGAAGAACATCGCTCCGGCGAGCAGCACAAGGGCAGTCCAGCGAAAGGCTGCACTGTCGCTCAGTTTCTTTTGAATTGCTTCTGTCATTGTCCTTTATTTGAATTTTATGGGGTACACGGCGCGGGTGCTTGGCTGGCCTTGAGCCTTGCGCGAAAGCGGCTTTAAAGGGCTTGGGGCGTTTTGGAGCGTGCCCGCGCGTGTACGGGGGTTAAAGTTGATGAGATGAATTGGTTGTTATTTCTTGAGCCATCTGTCGAGCCAGTTGAAGAACGTGCGCTGCCAGAGTACGCCGTTCTGTGGCTGGAGCACCCAGTGGTTTTCATCGGGGAAGATGAGAAGCTCGGCGGGGATGCCGCGCAGACGGGCTGCGTTGAATGCGCCCATGCCTTGGTTGGCATTGATGCGGTAGTCCATCTCGCCATGGATGCAGAGGATGGGGGTGTCCCACTTGTCTACAAAGAGGTGCGGGCTGTTCTCGTAGGTGCGGGCGGCGTTGGCGGTGCGGTTCTTGTTCCAGTAGGCATCATCGTATTCCCAGTTGGAGAACCAAGCCTCCTCGGTGTCGGTGTACATCGACTCGAGGTTGAATGCGCCATCGTGGGAGATGAAGCACTTGAATCTCTTGTCGTGATGTCCGGCAAGGTAGTAGACGGAGAAGCCACCGAAGGATGCGCCCACTGCGCCAAGGCGGTCTTTGTCTACGAACGGCAGGTTCTGGGCGGCATCGTCAATGGCTGCAAGATAGTCGCGCATGCACTGGCCGGTCCAGTCGCCCGAGATTTCCTCGTTCCATTCGCTGCCATAGCCGGGAAGTCCGCGGCGGTTGGGGGCTACAACCACGTAGCCATGAGCGGCCATAATCTGGAAGTTCCAGCGGTAGCTCCAGAACTGCGATACGGGGCTTTGCGGGCCGCCCTCGCAATAGAGCAGCGTGGGATACTTTTTGTTGGGGTCGAAGTTGGGAGGAGTGATGATCCACACTTGCATATCCTTGCCGTCGGAGGTCTTCACCCAGCGGTCGGTTACGTTGCCTACGGCCATTTGGTCGTAGATGTGCTTGTTCTCAAATGTAATTTGCTTCTGCTCCGATTGTCCCTCCTTCTTGGCGGGCTTGATAACGTAGAGGTCGTTGGGGACGCTCATGCTCTGGCGCGTTCCGAGCAGTTTGCCGGTGTTGCCAAGCAATTGAATGGCCACGTAGTTGTGTACGCCCTCGGTGAGTTTCTTCACCTCGCCTTTCAGATTTGTCTGATATGCGTTCACGGTGGCGTGCCAGCAACCAATGAAGTAAAGTGTCTTGGAGTCGCTGTTCCAGCAGAAGTCGTCCACGTTGGAGTCGAAAGCCTCGGTAACGTAGGTCTTCTTGCCCGTTGCCAGTTCGTAGACGCACAGGCGGTTGCGGTCGCTCTCGTATCCGTCGTGCTTCATGCTTTGCCATGCCACGTATTTGCCATCGGGCGAGAAGCGTGGGTTGACATCGTAGCCCACGTTCATATCGCCTGCCTGTGTGTTCACCTTTTGGTTGCGCAGGCTCTTGGTGTAGTCTACTTTCGGTGCGACGTAGTCGGCCGGCTTGCAGAGATTGCGCTCCGTGCGGGTCTCTATGTCGAAGAGGAATATGTCTGCATCGGTTGAGACGGCGTAGTCTATGCCCACCTTCTTGCGGCAGGTGTAGGCGATGGTCTTCGAGTCGGGACTCCAGTCGAACTGCTCAACGCCGCCAAAGGGGGCAAGTGGGCTTTCGTAGGGCTGTCCGTTGAGGATGTCGCTGCCCTCATTGATGCCTTGCGGAGTGACGTTGGCCACAAACGGATGGGCGATGCTCTCCACATAGTGGTCCCAGTGGCGGTAGTTCATGTCGGTGACGAGCCGTCCGGAAGCCTTGGGCAGGTCTGACGGGTTCTGCTTGATGGTACCGTGGTAGGGCAAACTCTTGATGAGCAGTACGCGCTGGCCATCAGGAGAGAACTTGAAGCCCTCAATGGAGGTGCCGTCTTGCGTGAGCTGCACGCGTCCGCTGCCATCGGGATTCATGGCCCATATCTGTCCGCCACGGAGGTATGCGATGCGCTTGCCACCCTCAATCCATGCGGGATCGCTCTCGCTTTTCGCGTCTTGTGTGAGCTGTCGTTGGTTGGTACCATCGGCGTTCATGATGCAGAGCACTTGGTGTCCGCGGTTTTCCTTTACGCTGTAATAGCCCACTTGGTAGACTATCTGCTTCCCATCGGGAGAGGCTGCGGCACTGCCCACGCGCCCCATGGCCCAAAGCGTTTCGGGAGTCATGAGGTTGCTTTGCAACGTGATGTTATGTTTGCCGATATTCACGTCTTGCGCTTGTGCTGTTCCGCTGCCCAAAAGCATGGCGGCTGTCATGGCGATGGTTAGGTTTTTGTTCATAGTTATTCTTTTAAGGACCCACGAACATTGCTGTCCGTGGGTGATGATTATACATTTTATGATTTAAAATGAAAGGGGGAAGAAAGATGAGGGGGCACAAGGGGCAGGGGTGGTAAGCCTTGTGCCGCCTGTTCTCAATGCTTTTTCCGCCTGTTCAGTTCTTCTTGTCTGCGGCGAAGTTCCTCCTGCTGGCGTTGCTGCATTTCCTGCATGGCCTGCATACGTGCCATAAGACCCGATTGTTTCTTGGGATTCTTCTTGTTTTCGATGCGTCGCTGCTCGAGATAGTCGAGCAACTTCTTGTCGTTCGTTGTCTTGCGGAGTGTCCACATGATGACCGCCGAGAAGAACAGCGAGATGAAATAATAGAAGTTAAGTCCCGAAGAGTAGTCGTTGAACATGAAGAAGAACATCAATGGCATGATGTACATCATCCATTGCATCATCTTCATTTGGTCGGCCTGTTGTCCAACCATTTGGTCTTTCTGCATTTGCATCGTGAACCAAGTGTAGACAAGGTTGGCCACACAGAAGAGAATACACGTGAGCGACAGGTGGTCGCCAATGAGCCAGATGTTGGTTCCCCATTCAACAATGGGGTCGTAGGTGCTCAAATCCTGCATCCACAGGAAACTCTGACCGCGCAATTGTATGGCGTTGGGCACGAAGTTGAACATCGCAATCCAGATGGGGAGCTGGATAAGCATGGGCAGACAACCCGAGAGAGGGCTAACGCCGTACTCCGAATAGAGCTGCATCATGGCCTGTTGCTTCTGCATTTGGTCTTCGGGCTTGTCGTATTGCTTGGTTGCCTCATCGAGCTTTGGTTTCAGCACACGCATCTTGGCCGAACTCATGTAGCTCTTCTTCACCATCGGGAAGGTGATGGCTTTCAGCAACAGCGTGATGAGGATAAGCACAACGCCCATGGAGAAGTAGTTGCTCAGCCAGTCGAACACGTAGATGGTGAACCAACGGTTGATCAAGCGGAACAGCGGCCATCCCAAGTAGACAAGGTGCTGCATGTCAAGATCCTTGTTGAATGCGCTTTCCTTTTCCACTTTCTGTAAGAGACGGAAGTCGTTTGGACCGTAATAGAACTCCAACTCCGTGGCTTTCTTGCCCGAAGGGTCGAATGCGGTTTTCAGTCTTACTTGATAGTTTTTCAAGTAATGGCTCTCCTTTTGCAGCGGGGTGCTCTTGAGATGTGCTCCGGCCTGGAAATTATCTTTGGAGATAATCACTGCGGAGAAGAACTGGTTCTTGAAAGCCACCCAGTCGAGCGGTTCTTCTGTGGTCTCCTCTTTCTCCGAAGTCTCGCTCAGATAGTCTGTTCCGCCGTCATTCTCTTTGTAAGTGAGGGTGGCGTAGCGGTTCTCGAATGTGTATCCGCGCTCCTGCTGGCGGGCATTCTCCATCCAGTTGATGCCCACTTCGTTGTAGTCGGGCGCGAAAAGTCCCCGCATACCGTTGGCGCGGAGGCTGACGTGCAGCATATAGTCCTTTCCGAGTTGATATTCCAGCTCCAAGGTCTTGCCCGGCGCAGCCTCGGCGGTCATGGTTACGGTAGAGTCGGTGACGTTGCTGGGGGTGAAATAGAGGTCGCTGGTCTCAATGTTCAGCTCCTTGCCCGCCAGCAGATAGTTCAGCTGTTGGTCTTTCCCCTGAAAAAGCGTCACGTCCTTGGCATCTTTCGAGCCATCTTTAGTCTCTATGTTGTGACCCACGTAGCCCTTGACGACTGCTTTCTCCACAGTTCCGCCCTTTGTGGAGAGCGTCAGTGCGAGCTTGTCGTTCTGCAGCACCACCTCTTGTGCAGTTCCGCTGAGAGCCTTATGGAAGAGTGCAGTTGTGTCGGCTTGTGCCATCTGCTGCTGTTGCCGCAGGTTGGCCTCCTTCTGGGCTTGCTGCTGCTTGGCCTTGGCCGCGCGGATAGAGTCCTCAACGAACTCTTTCCGCTGCTGGGCTATCTGCTCCTCCGACGGCTGTTGCCACCATGCGAAGCCGAAGAGGACAAGGGCAATGAGCACAAACCCCGTGATAGTGTTTCTGTCCATTCGTTGTCTGATACTGTTTTGTTCAAAAATGAGTAGCTGTTATTGCTGCTTGCCTTCTGCGGCCGTCTTGATGAAGTCGAGGAAGAGGGGGTGCGGGTTGAGCACTGTGCTTTGGTATTCGGGGTGGAACTGTGTTCCGATATACCATTTCAGCCCCGGAATCTCCACGATCTCCACGAGGTCGCTTTCCGGATTGCGTCCCACGCACTGCATGCCGTTGCGCTCAAACTCCTTCTCGAAGTCGTTGTTGAACTCATAGCGGTGGCGGTGACGCTCCTGAATGTGTTCTTTCTTATAAATATTGAACGCGTGCGAACCTTGTCTTAATATACATTCGTAAGCACCCAGTCGCATCGTGCCACCCATATTGGTGATGTTCTTCTGCTCTTCCATGATGTCGATGACGTTGTGAATCGTCTTCTCGTCCATCTCACGGCTGTTGGCATCGCCGTATCCGAGTACGTTGCGGGCAAACTCAATCACCATCATTTGCATACCCAGACAGATACCGAAGGTCGGAATGTCGTGTGTGCGGGTATAGTGTGCGGCGATGATTTTCCCCTCAATGCCGCGCTGGCCGAATCCCGGGCAGATCACTACGCCGTCCTGTCCCTTGATTCTCTCCGCTACGTTCTCCTCGGTAAGCTCCTCCGAGTTAATGAAGGTGATAACCGTCTTGCGGTCGTTGTAGGTGCCGGCCTGTGAGAGGCCCTCGCGGATACTCTTGTAGGCATCTTGCAAGTCGTATTTTCCCACGAGACCGATGTGAACTTCCTTGGTAGCTTTCTGACGGCGGTCGAGGAACGACTTCCATGGTCCCAAAGCCGGCTTCTCGCCGATAGGCTCATGGCACTTGCGCAGGATGGCCGCGTCAAGCCCTTGGTCTTGCATGGCCACAGGCACCTCGTAGATGCTGGGCAAGTCCTCGCTCTGCACCACGCAGTCCAAGTCCACGTTGCAGAATGCGGCCACCTTCTTGCAGATGCCAAGGTCGAGATGCTTCTCTGTGCGCAGCACGAGAATGTCGGGCTGGATGCCCACGCTTTGCAGTTCCTTCACGCTATGTTGCGTAGGCTTGGTCTTCAGCTCGCCTGCCGCTCGCAGGTAAGGCACGTAGGTCAGGTGAATGTTGATGGCTCTGTCGCCCAGTTCCCACTTCATTTGGCGTATGGCCTCCATAAACGGCGCACTCTCAATGTCGCCGATGGTGCCGCCAATCTCGGTGATGACGAAATCATAGTTGTTCTTCTTGCCCAGCATCTTGATGTTGCGCTTGATTTCATCGGTGATGTGGGGCACCACCTGAATGGTCTTGCCCAGATAGTCGCCGCGCCGCTCCTTGTCGATGACGCTCTTGTAGACACGTCCCGTGGTCATGGAGTTGGCCTTGGTGGTCTGAATGCCCGTGAATCGCTCATAGTGACCCAAGTCCAGGTCGGTTTCCATGCCGTCCACAGTCACGTAGCACTCGCCGTGCTCGTAGGGATTCAGCGTGCCCGGGTCGATATTGATGTAGGGATCGAATTTCTGGATGGTGATGTTGTAGCCCCTTGCTTGGAGCAGCTTGCCGATGGAGGAGGAGATGATTCCCTTGCCAAGCGATGAAACTACACCGCCGGTCACAAAGATGTATTTTGTCTCAGCCACTTTAATTGATGATAATAAGATAATTTATAACAAGGTGCAAATTTACAATAAATTACCGAATGTGGCAAACTCTTTCCGCTTTTATTTGTTCTGATGATGTGAGTTACGGCCGGTTTAAGTTCCAAGGACAATATGTCGGCGGCTTTTCGGAACGGCTTTGCCGCCGAAGTTTGTGTGGCCTTTCTTGGGATGGAATTTTGTAAAAAACATCCATCATTCTGTAACGCTCGTTGGCAGATTCTTCCGTACCTTTGCATCCGTTGGTGGTGTTGTTGGCGTGCGCTGTGTTGTCATGGGCGGCTTGTTGTCCTTGGCGCGGTGGCGTGGCGGCGATGCATCGGCAAGCAAGTTTTACAATTAAAAGATTAACGGATTAAAGGAAATGGAACAGAAGACATTCAAGGTGAGCGGTATGAAGTGTCCCAATTGTACGGCAAAGGTAGAGCACGCGTTGGCCGCAGTGGCCGGTGTGGAACTGGTCAGTGCCCATTTGCCCGAGGGCACGGTCACGGTAAGCTATGATGAGACGCTGGTGTCTCCCGTCATGCTTAAAGATGCGGTGGACGCGTTGGGGCGTTTTGAGTTGTCCTTATGAGACGCACCATTCCCGTTGTAGGCTTGGCTTGTGCCTCGTGCTCGGCCAACGTGGAGCGCAGGCTGGCTGAATTGCCGGGCGTGGAGTCTGTCTCGGTGTCCTTGGCCACGCGCTCGGCACTTGTCGATTACGAGCCGTCGCGCATCTCGCCCGAGGTGATGAAGCGCGAAATCAACGCCATTGGCTACGACTTGATTATCGATGAGGGGCAGAGCGTCGAGGCTTTGGAGCGGCAGGCATACCGTCTGTTGCTGCGGCGCACGCTGTTGGCGTGGGTCTTTTCCGTGGCTGTCATGCTGGTGTCCATGCGCTTTGTGCCCTTAGGCTCTGTCGCGCAAACCAATCAGGTGGCCATGCTCCTTGCCTTGGGCAGCATGGTGTGTTGTGGTCGCGGCTTCTACGTGTCGGCTTGGCGGCAACTGCTGCGCGGAACGGCCAATATGGACACGCTCGTAGCTCTCTCCACGCTCATTGCTTTCCTCTTTTCGGCTTTCAGCACGTTTTGGGGCGAGCACGCGTGGAGCGGTCATGGCATAGGCTGGCATACTTATTTCGATGCCTCGTCCATGATTATTGCCTTTGTGCTCACTGGGCGGCTGCTGGAAGAGAAGGCCAAGGACGGCGCGGCCTCGTCCATCCGCCAGCTCATGGGCATGTCGCCCAAGACGGCGCGTATAGTCAGTGAGGGCAAACTGGAGGAAGTGCCCGTGGCCACCATTGAGGTGGGCGATGTGCTTGAGGTGCGCCCCGGCGAGAAAGTGCCCGTCGATGGCGATGTGGTCAGTGCGGAGAGTTTCATGACGGCCGATGCGGCATATGTTGATGAGAGCATGATTACGGGAGAGCCTACGCCCGTGGCCAAGCGGAAAGGCGACCGCGTGCTGGCCGGAACGATACCTGCGCAGGGCAAGCTCAGGATGCGCGCCCGCCAGATAGGTGAGGACACGGCCTTGGCTCACATCATTCGCATGGTGCAGGAGGCGCAAAACTCCAAAGCCCCTGTTCAGCGCGTGGTAGACAAAGCCGCGCTGGTGTTTGTGCCGGCGGTGTGTGGCATTGCGCTGCTCACGTTCCTGCTGTGGTGGCTTGTTGGCGGCAGCGAGCTGCTGCCCCGCGCCATCGTGTCGGCGGTGTCGGTACTGGTGGTGGCTTGCCCGTGCGCCATGGGGCTGGCCACGCCCACTGCGCTGATGGTGGGCATGGGCAAGGCGGCGCGGCGGCAGATTCTTGTGAAGGACGCTGCGGCCTTGGAGACGCTGCGCAAGGTGAGCGCGCTGGTGACCGACAAGACGGGCACGCTGACCACGCCCGACCCTGCTGTGGACTTCACCCGCGCCGACAGCCTTCCGCTTGACCAGCGGGAGCAGCTCAAGCCCAATGCCCGCGAGGCGATGGCGCGCTTGCAGGCCGAGGGCGTGGAGGTATATATGATGAGCGGCGACAAGGAGGAGGCCGTGCGTTATTGGGCAGGCAAGGCTGGCATCAGCCACTATCAGGCCAAGGTGCTGCCGCAGGACAAGGAAAACCTTGTGAGGCGGCTTCGCGCCGAGGGCAAGGTGGTGGCCATGGTGGGCGATGGCATCAACGACATGCAGGCATTGGCCTTGGCCGATGTGGGCATGGCGATGGCCAAGGGGGCCGATGTGGCCATGGACGTGGCGCAGGTCACCATCATGGGCGATGACCTCCGCGCGCTGCCCGAGGCGATAGCGTTGAGCCGCCGCACCGTGCGCATGATATGGCAGAATCTCTTTTGGGCGTTTGTCTACAATCTGGTGTGCATTCCGCTTGCCGCCGGCGTGCCCTGCCTCTTCGGCGTTGATTTCCAGATTACGCCCGTGTGGGCAGCGGCTTTGATGGCGTTTTCCAGCGTCAGCGTGGTGCTCAACAGTCTTCGGCTGCGGTTTGATTAGCCGCCCCGTTGGGCGGGCTGTGCGAAAGGTATGGTTTTGGCTGGCGAAAGGTATGGTTTTGCCGTGTCAAACGTAACCTTTTGCACGCCAAAAGGTATGGTCTTGCTTTGCGAGGCGCGCGATGAGGAATAATGTAAAAGTCCGTTATGCTCCACAAGGGCATAACGGACTTTTTGCATGGGTGCGTCTGTGGGCTTTATTTGCCTACGTTTTTGGGCGAACGCTTCGTGCGGTGATACGAGCGATACTCATCGAGCGGTATCTCCACGTCGGGTTCGGCGAGTTCCCCTTGTCGTGGCAGGAGAAACTTCATGTACCGTATGTTCAGTCCGCGCTCTATCCATTGGTTCTCATAATAAGTATGTATGCCCAGTATCTCTTCCGTGCCTGCATCGAGGCCGCTGGTGTGATAGAGGTCTTCTGTGCGAAGCTGTAGTGGCAGATGATTGGTCTCCACCATGTAGGTGGTGTAGGTGAAGAGGAAATTGGAGTCGGTCTTCAAGTGTACGATGCCATTATCGACAAGGAAACGGCGGTAGCGGTTCATGAAATAGGTGGAGGTGAGCCGCTTGCGGGCGTTCTTCATCTGCGGGTCGCTGAATGTGAGCCATATCTCCTGCACCTCGTCCTCGGCAAAAAAACGGTCTATAATCTCAATGTTCGTGCGCAGGAAGGCCACGTTGGTCAAGCCCTCCTCAAGCGCCATCTTTGCTCCTGTCCACATTCGTGCGCCCTTGATGTCTACTCCGATGAAGTTGACGTTGGGGAACATCCGCGCCAGTCCCACGGCATACTCGCCCTTGCCGCATCCCAGCTCCAGCACAATGGGGTTGTCGTTGTTGAAATACTGCTCCCGCCAGTGCCCTTTCATGTCGAAGGGCACGTTGTCGGCCACTGAATAAGGATATTGGAACACGTTGCGAAACGTCTCCATCTCGGCGAATTTGGCCAGTTTACCTTTTCCCATATATTCTTTTTTGCGGACAAAGGTAGCAATAAATCGGCGTAACTCAAAACAAATGCCCGCCTTAAATTGTGAGGGTGCGTGCCCAATCCGCCCCCACGCTCCTCTGCGCACGCCAAGGCGACAGCCAATAAAATGAAAATATTCTGTATTTCTTTTGCAGGTACGGTTTTATTTGCCTACCTTTGCAAACGTAACTAAGAGCCAAATATAATAAAAAGTCAAACATAAAGTATTATGAAAAATTTAGATTGGGCTAACCTTACTTTTGGTTATACGCCCACTAACTACAACGTTCGTTGCTACTATCACGACGGGAAGTGGGGAGAGATTGAGGTCTGCTCCGATGAGTATGTCCACATTCACATGGCATCCACTTGTCTGCATTACGGCCAGGAGGCCTTTGAGGGCTTGAAGGCTTACCGTTGCCCGGATGGCAAGGTGCGCATCTTCCGTCCGGAGGAGAACGCCGCCCGCTTGCAGAACACCTGCCGTGGCATCGTTATGCCCGAGCTGCCCACGGATCTTTTCGTTGAGATGGTGGAGAAGGTGGTAAGGCTCAATCAGGACTTCATCCCGCCCTACGAGAGCGGTGCTTCGCTCTATCTGCGTCCGCTGCTCATCGGCACTTCCGCTCAGGTGGGTGTGCATGAGGGCAAGGACTACTTGTTCCTCATCTTCGCTACGCCGGTGGGACCGTACTTCAAGGGTGGCTTCTGCGCCAATCCGTATGCCATCATCCGCGAGTTCGACCGCGCCGCGCCGCTGGGAACGGGTAAGTACAAGGTGGGTGGCAACTATGCCGCTTCCCTCTGCGCTCACAAGATGGCCAAGGACAAGGGCTACGTGTCTGAGTTCTATCTTGATGCCAAGGAGAAGAAGTACGTCGACGAGTGTGGCGCAGCCAATTTCTTCGGCATTAAGGACAATACCTACGTTACTCCGAAGTCGGCCGCTATCCTCCCCAGCATCACCAACAAGAGCCTCATGCAGATTGCAGAGGACTTGGGCATGAAGGTGGAGCGCCGTCAAATTCCCGAGGAGGAGCTGGCAACGTTCGAGGAGGCAGGTGCTTGCGGAACCGCAGCCGTCATTTCGCCGATTTCTTATCTTGACGACTTGGAGACCGGAAAGCGTTACAACTTCGGCGAGAAGCCTGGCCCCGTGTCTACCAAGCTCTATGACACGCTCCGTGGCATCCAGTATGGCACGATCGAGGACAAGCACGGCTGGACGCGCGTTGTGATTGAGTAAGTTTTTTGATACATCCAAATAAGGAAGGGGATGGCCGCAAACAGTGCGGTTGTCCCCTTTCTGCGTTGTGCGGGGTGGCGTGTGGCTGGCTGTGGCGTACTGCTTGTCAAGCGCGGTCAGGCGCGACGGGCACGCGGGCGGGCGGTTTGTTAAACTTGCATATTTAGTGGCCTTTGCCCTTGGCTGATTAGAAAAACTGCCGTATATTTGCAATGGAAACGTATCGGATTGAGAAGAAAAAGCCTCAATACCATAAGCATTGACAGAACAGACAAGAAATATTCAAAAAGAATATGGCACTATCGTTACTACCGCTGGGGCTTCCATGCCATGCGGAGAGACCTCACACGGTGATAGCCGGCCCATGCTCGGCTGAGACAGAGGAGCAAGTAATGGACACGGCACGCGGTTTGGCCGCCCATGGATACAAGATTTTTCGGGCGGGCGTGTGGAAACCCCGCACCAAGCCGGGCTGTTTTGAGGGAAATGGCGAGAAAGCCCTGCCGTGGATGCGGCGGGTGAAGGAGGAGACGGGCATGCTTCTCTCCACCGAGGTGGCCACGCCCGAGCATGTGGAGTTGTGTCTGCGCTACGGGATAGACCTGCTTTGGGTGGGCGCGCGCACCGCCGCCAACCCCTTTGCGATGCAGTCTTTGGCCGATGCGCTGCGCGGAACGGACGTGCCAGTGCTGGTGAAGAACCCTGTCAATCCCGATTTGGAGTTGTGGATAGGCGCGTTTGAGCGGCTTAACCAAGCCGGCGTGCGGAGGCTGGGAGCCATCCATCGCGGCTTTTGCAGTTATGGGAAGAAGATTTACCGCAATATGCCGATGTGGCCGATACCCATCGAGCTGCACAGACGTTGCCCGGAGTTGCCCATCATCTGCGACCCCAGCCATATGGGAGGCCGTCGCGACCTCATTGCACCGCTTTCGCAGCAGGCTATGGATTTGGGATTTGACGGTTTGATAATCGAATCCCACTGCCATCCGGCCGATGCATGGAGTGATGCGGAGCAGCAAGTGACGCCCCCGATGCTACATACCATCCTCTCGCAGCTCATTGTTCGCGACAGGCAGGGGGCGGGCGATGACATCCTGCAGCAGCTTAGAGGTGAGATAGACGAGGTGGACAATCAGATAATGAACCTTCTGGCGCAACGGATGCGGCTGTGCAGGGAGATAGGCGAGTATAAAAAGAAAGACAACATGACCGTGCTCCAGCCCCATCGCTACGAGGATATGCTCAGAAGGCGCAGGGAGGAGGCGGCAAGGTGCGGGCTGAGCGCCGATGCCGTGGCGCATATCTTTGAGTTGGTGCATGAGGAGAGCATCCGTCAGCAGCTTGCCATCATCAACAGTTAGCCGAATAGGGCATCCGCTGATGGGATGCCAACAAACAACTGAGCCGTTTGGGAGCATCGCGCCTGACGGCTCGCAGCCTTTTTCTCTCATCCATTGTCACGAGTGCTGTTTCTTCTGTTTGCTGTCTTGCTTCTGCTGCCGTGTGGGGCGGAAGCGCAAGGCGTGGGACTGACCATCGTGGAGCTGAACGCGGAGAACCTGTTCGACACGCAGCATGATACGCTGAAGAACGATACGGAGTTTCTGCCCGATGGTGCTTATCGCTGGACTCCCCACCGTTATTGGCAGAAACTGAACCGATTGGGGCAGACTATCATTTCCTGTGGGCGGGATTCGGCGCAATGGAGCTTGCCCGACCTTGTGGGACTGTGTGAGGTGGAGAATGATACCGTGATGCGCGACCTTACTCGCCGCTCGCTGTTGCGCAAGGCTTGCTATGAATATGTGATGACCAGCTCGCCCGACAATCGAGGTATGGACGTGGCTTTGCTCTATTCTCCGTTTTCTTTCCGTCTCATCAGCAGCAACAGTTTGCGCATTGCGCCGCCTCGGAAGAACTTTCAGCCCACGCGCGATGTGCTCTATGCTTGCGGCGAGCTGATCAGTGGCGACACCCTTCACGTGTTTCTGCTGCACGCGCCAAGCAGGCGGGGCGGTGAGAAGACTACGCGCGCCTACCGTCTGTGTGTGGCTGGTAGGCTGGCTTGTGCCATTGATTCCATTCGGGAGTGCTCTCCTAATGCTCTCATTGTAGCGATGGGCGACTTCAATGACTACTCCGACGCGCCCGCGTTGCGGCTTCTTGCTGCCCAGGGCATGACAGACGTGAGCCAAAAGGCCACTGGCACGCACGGCGCGCGTGCCACTTATCGCTATCAGGGGTTGTGGGCAAGTCTCGATCATATACTTGTCAGCTCCAGTCTGTTGCCTCTCGTTGGCCATTGCTTCGTCAACGATGCGCCTTTCCTGCTTGAGCCTGACAAGAAGTACGGCGGATGCAAGCCACGGCGCAACTATTATGGTCCACGTTACAACAACGGTTTCAGCGATCATCTGCCTTTGGTCTTGCGGCTGCAGTTGCGGTCATGAGAAAGGTATGTCGGGGGGGCAGGGTAGGTTGCGTGGCCGGCGTGGCAACGATGGACGGGCAATGTGATAATGGGCAAAGTTGATACTTGCTTGTACGTCCGCTAAGTTACCCGTTCGGGTAGTTTTTCTTTCTGAAAACGAAAAACATTTGCTTGGCTTTGGTTGTGTCTCAACAAATTATTAATTTTGCCAGTACCAAAAAATTAGCCCAAAACAAAATCATGGAAGCACTTTCGGAGGATATGTTTTTCGATGTAAACGCTGTGGCCTCGGTCGATGATTCTTGCTATGAGAATCTAGGACTGTTGAAGCAAGCCCTTGACTCCTTGTCCAATTTGATGTATCAAAGCGTTTATGTGGTGGACTATTACCGTAAGAATTACTTCTATGTTCCAGAAAACCCGTTGGTGCTGGAGGGACTTTTCAGTGAGCGGATGCAGCGTGAGGGGCTGGGAGCTTTCTTGGGCAAGATTCCGAAAGACGAGCGCGCCAAGCTGTTTGAGCTGCATAGGGCTGGATTCGAGCTTTTCAGCAAGTTGCCCATGGCTTCGCGCCGAAGTTGCGTGGCCTCTTGCGATTTCCATTTGATGAACGATGGTGCCAAAGTGCTCATCAATCACAGGCAAACTCCGCTGGTGTTCACAGAGACGGGGGAACTTTGGCTTGCCTTGTGTCTCAACTCGCTGTCGCCTCACAAGTCGGTGGGTCATGCGGAATTTCGCATCGACCGCGACAACAAGGTGTGGGAGTACTCCTTTGATGCCCATCAGTGGCATCAGAAAGACATCGTAGTGCTTTCGCCGGAGGAGAAGAAACTGCTTTTTTATGCCGCTCAAGGCTATTCGCGCGAGGAGATAGCCGTGCGCTTGCACAAGTCTGTGAACACGGTGAAACTCTATCGGAAGAAAATGTTTGAGCGGATGAAGGTCAGCAACATTACCGAGGCTATCTCCTATGCCGCCGCTTATGGCTTGATGTAGCCCCCTCTTGTTTGTGAGGAATGGGCAATAGGGGAAGGATAGCGGAAAGTTAAAGGCTTTCTGCAGCCTCCTCTTGTTTGTGAGGAAGGGGAAGTGGAGGGAGATGGCGGAATATAAAAGGCTTGCCACTGCCCTTTCTTGCTTGAGTGGTGCCCTTTGCCGCGCTTGAAGCGGAGGCCGTATCATGCCAAAGTGGCGCAAGGGATGCAAAGTCCTTGCGCCACTTTTTTGTTCATGTCAAGGCGTTAAAGCCCCGTTGTTGCAATTACTTGTTTGTGG
The DNA here is from genome assembly GCA_964487905.1 of uncultured Prevotella sp. Lineage (GTDB taxonomy): Bacteria > Bacteroidota > Bacteroidia > Bacteroidales > Bacteroidaceae > Prevotella. The sequence goes on from CAZASQ010000010.1 coordinate 72,800, forward strand.
GGCACACAAACTTTTTGCCGTTTTGGATGTAAATCTGTCCCGGTGCCGGCTTGTTGATTCTTCTTCCCATCAAATCATACATGCGGCCATCGCCTTCCGTTGTGCTTGTCTGAATCGCATCAATTTCAGTCAGCGGGAACTCGTCTGTCTCAATGAAGTTATAGAAGTAGTTCCATCCGGGCGCATTCTTGTAGGCTTCCAGCGTGCCTTTGGGAATGTAGACAGGTGTTGAGCTTGGTGTGCCGCTTCCATCGTTATAGTCGTAACTGCCAAACGGGGAACTGTGGCTGTGGCCGGAAGAAGTTTTCGATTCCGTGCAGACAGGAGGAACGGGCGCTGCGCAGTAAATCTTCTTGATGTTGTCCCATCCATCACAACTTGCAGGGCCGATCTCCCGCATGGTGGGCGGGAAGCAGATCTCTTCCAAATTGGTTAGGCAAGTGAATGCTCTTTCGCCGATAGAGACGAGATTCTCGGGCAGTTTCAGCTCCTTTAAGGTATTGCAGGAATGGAAGGCTTGTCCGCCAATGTGAACCACCGTTGATGGAAGGCTTACTTCCCGCAGGTTGATGCAGGATGTGAAAAAGCGATCGGGAATGCTGTCGATGCCTTCTGGAAGGTAAACCTTCTCAAGGTATTGGTTGAATCCGAGGTGTCCGTCGCCCGACAAGTCTTGGCACGATTCTGGCAGGATGACTTCCTTGAGCAAGCAGAGCTGGAACACTCCGTCGCCCAATGTCTCCAGGCCCTCGGGGAGGTTAATGGACGAAATCTTCGCTTGCCAAAATGCGCGCTCGTCTATTTTTCTGATGCTGGAGGGAAGCTCCACTTTTCCTCTTAGAGCTGGGCAGTGATAGAAAGAATATTTGCCTATTTCCTCAAACCCTTCTGGGAATACCAGCGGGTCACTCCTTAGGGCAGTGCAGTCCGAAAAGGCGTATTTGCCCACTTTGCGTAAAGTGGAGGGGAAAGTGACTTCTTCCAGTTTGGTGGCATAGGAGAACGCACTTTCGTCTATTTCGGTAACTCCTTCGGGAAGGATGATGCTTTTCAGCCAAAGGGTATAGAAGAGACCGGTGCTGGGGTCGACTTGGTCGGACGGGCGGCAAAAAGCAAATCTTGGGATAACACCGCTCTCCAGCGTGGCTTGGCCAATGTCCAGATGCTGCAGCACGCCATAGAAGGAGGCACTCCACATGGTGGAGAGGTCTTCGTCATTGATGGGGCCACGCACAATGAGCGTGTCTATTCGGTTCATATCTTCGCCAAGCTGCGTTGCCAGAGTGCCCGCCTCGGAAAGCACAACGGTGCGCGTGATGGTTTCCAGTGCCTCTTGCTGTAGGCTGCTTGTCTTGGTCTTGAACGTGAAGTTCGAAAAGTTTTCCCTGTGAAAATCGTCAAGGTCGTTCTCCAGAGCTATTCTTGCTTCTTCTCTATGGTTGAAGCCCTCGTTGTCTTGTGCTTGAAGTGGAAGTGCAAATGCCATAAGTGACAGGAGCGGGTAGAAAAAATATCTGTTCATAATGTTTGAGGTTTTAGATCCTGTGCGTATCCACCATGCTGGGGCGGGTGGATATGCACAGAAGTAGTTGTGTGATAATGTTTGCTTGTTGGTTGTTATGGGGAAATGCTTATTTGTTGAATTTCTTTTGATCGATAAGCTCTCCTTGGGCGGAGTAGCGTTCGTAATTGGCTAATCTGTTAACGCCACCATTGATGATGACGGCGTAGGTGTTTTGCGCGGCAGCAGTCGCTTCGTTGCTCAAAGAAGCCGACTTCTTTACAGTAGGCCTTTCATTTGCGTAAGCTCCAAATCTGTTTTTTACACGAAGCGGAACAAAGTTTCCAAAAGGGGGCATTCTAAGCTGTGTTTTGCTTGCAAGTATTCCCGAATTTGTGGTTTTAGGTATTGTCAGCAAATAGCAGTCGTGTTCCCATCCTTTGGTAGGCTCGGCATCAACAAAGATTCTCCATACTGAAGCATTGTCTTCTTGGAGAACGTAATAATCTACGTCCTTTCCTTCGAATTGTCCCTCGGCTATGGCCAAGGCTTCACTTAGGGACAGTTGATTGGTATCAGCTGTTGTCGAAAGTGTACAACAGAGAATTAGCATAATGATAATAAAAGCTCTTTTCATAACGAAAGGGGTTTAAATTAATACTTATGTTAATAATTTCTCTAGTACTCGCAGATTTGGGAAAAGAAGTTGTAACGACCAAAGAAAAGGCTACGTATTTTGCCTTGTTCTTTGTTTTTTAACATTTGGCTTGCGGTAGTGCCCTGCTCTGGCCTTAATTATGTCTTGAAGGGGGAGTAAAGTGGCGTTGTTTTGCTGCTTTCAATTTCGTATTTTGCTTACTTTTTGCTCCCATTGGCGGCCTCTTTTCGTGCCTTGTAGTGCGATTATGGCTTTCGTAGAGTTACCCCGTAGTTTCCTTTTTGCTATATTATAATAGGTATACCTTATAATATAAGGGAGGGGTAGGGCTGTGCCCAGTTGCGGCGTGGCAGAAAGCGATGGCGTGCGTCAGTGTATTCCTTTTCTCTTTTGTTTGCCGTTTCTTCTTTCTCTTGTTCTTCCTTCGTGCCGTTTTTCGTTGCCTTTATGCCTTGTCAAGCCCTCTTCAGGAATGGCGGGGGAGGAGGGGCTGGGCAAAAGGTATGGTTTGGCAAGGCAAAACCATACCTTTCGTACTGCCAAACGTAACCTTTTGCTTCGCGAAAGGTATGCTTTTGCGTGCGGCTTGGCTGCGTTTTCTTGTGCGGGGGTAAGTTTTGGGGTGGAGGAAGAGTGGTTCGGGTGGCAAGGTAGTGCGCGAGTGTCCTTCATGCCGTCCGTCCCGTTTTTGCGTTTGTTCGTCCAGAAATCGGCGTTTTCTCGTGTTTTGG